>JAFCZJ010000233.1 GCA_019314375.1 Deltaproteobacteria bacterium
CTCTCCAATGCCCAGAAACTCACCGGTTTCCAGGGCGACGCGCACCATACCATCACTGGGCGCATTTGGCACCTGTACCGGTTGCCCCTGGCGGATGTAATATCCACCCGACTCAGTGAGCCGGACCAGCGGCAAACCACCCAGGGCGGTATCAGCCGACAACAGCAGGGCATCCATTTCAGCCATCCGCTCGTTGCTCTTCAGAGCCTCCAGCGCCGCTATACCGACGCTACCTTCAATACTAAAGGGGCCGGCCCTGGTACGTCGCAGAGCACTCACATGAGCCCCACAGCCCAGCGCCCTGCCCAGATCCTCTGCAATGGAACGCACATACGTGCCCTTGCTGCACTCGAGATAGATATCCACCTCGGGTCTGTCGCCACCTCTATAAGCACGCAGTTCCAGGTGTTTTATGACCACTTTACGGGCCTTGCGTTGTACTTCTATGCCCTGGCGCGCCAGCTTGTACAGAGGCTGGCCATTCTGTTTGATCGCCGAGAACATGGAGGGCACCTGCTCGATTTCACCCCGAAACGCCGCCAGCGCCCGGGACACATCGGCCTCGATGATATGAGAGGCATTGGACGTCTCCAATACCTCACCCTCAGCGTCGCCGGTAGCCGTCGCCACACCCAGCACGAAAGTGCTCTGGTAGGCCTTGTCCGCATCCAGCAAAAACCGGGAAAATTTGGTGGCTTCGCCAAAACACAGAGGCAAAACCCCGGTCGCCAGCGGATCCAGGCTGCCCGTATGACCTGCCTTGGCGGCGCCATACAAGCGCTTGACCATTTGCAAGGCCCGGTTGGAACTCACCCCCAGGGGCTTGTCCAGGATCAAAATACCGTCAATGGGGCGGCCGCGACGACGTCTGGCCACCTAGTGTGCCTCGCCGGGTTCATCGTCGGGCTCATCACCGCGCAGTCCCAACTCCCGGTCCGCGTCCGCGGCCTTGCGAATCAGGTCTTCCATATGGCGACCCCGGCCCACACTACTGTCAAAATAAAAGCGCAACTGGGGCAGTCTGCGCATACTGCTGTCGCGGGATAACTGACTGCGCAAAAAGCCCGCGGCCTTGTTGAGGACTTCGGTAGACTCACTGGCCTCTTCCCCGGAATCACTGCCCAGCACGGTATAGTAGACCTTGGCATAGCCGAGATCCCTGCTGACATTAACCCCGGTAATATTGATCATACCCACCCGGGGATCGCGCACTTCGCGCTGGATCAGGGTCGCCAGCTCGCGCTGCAGATAATCAGCCACTCGCTGGCTACGGTTGTATTCCTTCGCCATCCTGGTATCCCTTACAAGGTGCGGGCAATCTCCCGGACCTCGTATACCTCAATCTGGTCACCCACTTTTACGTCGGTGTAGTTCTTGACCCCGATACCGCACTCGGTACCGTTGCGAACCTCATTGGCGTCGTCCTTGAAACGGCGCAGGGATTCCAGTTCGCCCTGATAGATCACCACATTGTCGCGCAATACGCGGATGGGCTTGGCGCGATAAACGGTGCCCTCGATCACCATGCAGCCGGCGATCTGGCCAAACTTCGGTGAACGGAATACGTCACGCACCTCGGCGATACCGACGATTTCTTCACGCAGTTCCGGCGCCAACATGCCGGTAAGGGCCTGTTTCACATCGTCGATCACATCGTAAATAACATTGTAGTAGCGCAGATCGACACCCTCGGCCTCCACCAGGCGGCGCGCCGAGTTATCCGCCCGCACATTGAACCCGAAGATAACGGCATTCGAGGTCACGGCCAGGTTGACATCTGTCTCGGTGATACCGCCGACGCCGCTGGACACGATATTGACCTGTACCTCTTCATTGCCCAGGTCCAGCAGTGCGCCCTGGATAGCTTCCAGTGAGCCGCGTACATCGGCCTTGACCACCAGGTTGAGGGTGCTCTTCTCACCGGCAGTCATGCTCTCGAACATATTATCCAGTTTGGCCGCATGCTGGCGTTGCATTTTGCTTTCGCGGGTTTTTTCCTGGCGGAAATCCGCCACTTCCCGCGCGCGTTTCTCGCTCTCTACCACAGCGAACAGATCTCCGGCTGCGGGGGTGCCGTCCAGCCCGAGGATTTCCACCGGGATACTGGGGCCGGCTGCATCCAGCGGCTGGCCATTTTCGTCCAGCATGGCGCGCACACGGCCAAATTGCAGGCCGGCAAGAACGATATCACCTTTGCGCAGCGTACCGCTCTGGATCAGCAGGGAAGCGACCGGACCACGCCCCTTGTCCAGGCGGGATTCGATGACCGTACCCTGTGCCGGCACATCTCTGGCCGCGGTCAGTTCCAACAATTCCGCTTGCAGCAGTACCGCGTCAAGCAATTCGCTGACACCTTCACCGGTGTGGGCGGAGACGTTGATAAACTGCGTGTCACCACCCCAGTCCTCCGGGATGACTTCCTTGGCTGACAGCTCGTTCTTGACCCGCTCGGGATCAGCGCCTTCCTTATCCATCTTGTTAACCGCAACGATCAACGGCACACCCGCTGCCTTGGCGTGTTGTACGGCTTCCTCTGTCTGGGGCATGACGCCGTCATCAGCGGCCACCACCAGAATCACAATATCAGTACTCTTGGCGCCGCGGGCTCGCATGGCGGTAAATGCCGCGTGCCCCGGAGTGTCCAGGAATGAAATCATGCCGTGGTCGGTTTTCACATGGTAAGCACCGATATGCTGGGTGATGCCGCCAGCCTCACCAGAGGCGACCCGGCTATTGCGAATGTAATCCAGCAATGAGGTCTTGCCATGGTCCACGTGACCCATCACGGTCACCACTGGCGCCCGCGGCTCCTCGCTTCCCTCGTGCTGCGCCAGGGTCTCTTCCAGCTTCTCTTCCAGCGCATCCGCGCTGACCAACTTGACCGTGTGACCCAGTTCTTCCACCACCAGTGTGGCGGTATCCTGGTCGATCATCTGGTTGATGGTGGCCATCACGCCCAGTTTCATCAGTTCCTTGATGACGGCACCGGACTTGATGGCCATCTGCTGAGCCAGCTCGGACACGGAAACCAAGTCGGCCAACTCAACTTCTTGCGTCTTCTTTTCGGTGGGCAATTCAAAACCATGCTTGGAGTGTTCCGCGTGAGTCGCCCGCATCTTCTTGCGTCCGCCACGGCGACGGCCCAGACCGGATTCCGCTGATTCCAGGTCCGACAGGGACAGGTTGTGGCCACGCTGCTTGCCACGACCCGCAGGCGCGTTGCGACCCAGCTTGGCACGCTGTTTGCGGCGCTGATCTTCTGTCGTCGTGGGGGCATCGTGCAGACGTTTCGGGCGCTTCACACCTTCCCTGGCTTTTTCGGTCACTTGCCCGGCGGGTTTTTGCTGAGCCTTCGCTTCTACTGCGGAGGCCTGCTGTTGCTCTTCCGCTGCCTTGCGCGCCGCGACAGCTGCCTGTCGGGCCGCTGCTTCCTCGGCATCCTTGAGCTGTCGACGTGCCGCCGCCCGCTGGCGCAGGACTTCCGGATCGAGATTTGCCAGGTCCTCTTCTACCGCAGGCTCAGCCGCCGCTGCCACTTCAGCCGACGTCTCTGCACCGGCAGCCGCTTCAGCTGCCACCACCTCTGCCGCCGCCTCTGCCACAGCCGCCTCGGCAGCCGCTGCCGCTGCCGCTTCTGCGGCCGCTTCAGCCACTGCTACCGCTTCTGGTTCCGCTGCTTCAACTACCAGTTCCTCGGGCTCGCGCTTGACATAGGTGCGTTTCTTGCGCACTTCCACGTTGACCGTCTTCCTGCCTTGCGACCCGGGAGTGCGCAGGGTACTGAGGGTCTTGCGCTTCAGCGTTATGCGCCTGGGAGCGTCAGTCGACTCACCATGGCTTCGCTTCAAATAGGTCAGCAGTGTCTGCTTGTCCTCATCGGACACAGCCTCGGCTGCTTCCAAGTGGGGCAAACCCGCTTCTTTCATCTGCGTTAGCAGACGCTCAGGGGATGCACCCACCACCTCTGCGAGCTGCTGTACTGTCACCTGCGCCATTCAATAATCTCCTTGGTACCATCAAAAACCTTGCGGTTCAGACTTCCTCTTCTGCCTCGGCAAACCAGGGCGCTCTTGCGGTCATAATCAACTCACCCGCACGTTCTTCAGTCATATCCGGGATATCCATCAGATCCGCAACTCCCTGTTCCGCCAGATCTTCCATGGTAATAATCTCGCGGCTAGCCAGAATAAACGCCAGATGCTGGTCCATGCCGTCCATGGTCAGCAGATCCTCGGCCGGCTCGTGCTCGCCCAATTTTTCTTCGGAAGCAATAGCCTGGGTCAGTAGCGCATCCTTGGCACGGGCGCGCAACTCCTCGGCGATATCCTCGTCAAAACCATCTATGGACATCATCTCTTCCAACGGCACGTAGGCCACTTCTTCCAGGGTGGCAAAGCCTTCCTCTACCAGAATCTCAGCCACATCCTCGTCCACATCGAGGTGCTCGACGAAGACTTGTATAACCTGCCCGGACTCCGCTTCGTGTTTATCGGCGGCCTCCTCCAGACTCATGACATTGATGGTCCACTGGGTCAGCTCACTGGCCAGACGCACATTCTGGCCACTGCGGCCAATAGCCTGCGCCAGGTTATCTTCGGATACAGCCACATCCATCGTGTTGCTATCTTCATCCACCACAATGGACTCAACTTCAGCCGGGGCCATGGCATTGATTACCAGTTGTGCCGGGTTATCATCCCACAGCACGATATCCACACGCTCGTTGTCCAGTTCATTGGAGACGGCCTGCACCCTGGAACCACGCATACCGACACAGGCGCCTACCGGGTCAATACGCTGATCGTTGGTCTTCACGGCGATTTTTGCGCGCGAACCGGGATCACGGGCCGCAGCGCGGATCTGGATGACTTCTTCAGAAATCTCCGGCACTTCTATCTTGAATAACTCAATCAGCATTTCCGGGCAGGAACGGCTCAAAATCAGCTGCGGGCCACGAGCCTCGGTGCTGATTTCCTGGAGGATGGCGCGCACCCGGTCATTCACCCGGAAGGTCTCGCGCCCCACCAACTGCTCGCGGGGCAGCAGGCCTTCGGCGTTGCCACCCAGATCCACGATGACATTGTCACGGGTCACTTTCTTAACAGTGCCCGCCACCAGGTCTCCGACTCGATCCACGTACAGATCAGCAACCTGGGCGCGCTCGGCATCGCGCACGCGCTGTACAATGACTTGCTTGGCAGTTTGCGCGGCAATACGACCAAAGCCGATGTTTTCCACCTGCTCTTCATAGATATCACCGGGCTTCAGGTCGGGGTCCTGTTCCAACGCCTCTTCGGTGGTGAATTGAGTACCCAGCAAGGCCATTTCGTCATCGGGAACAACCAGCCAGCGCCGGGTGGAGACATAGTCCCCGCTCTCCCGGTCGATAGCGACCTGAATATCCGCCTCTTCGTCGTACCGCTTCTTGGTCGCCGTTGCCAACGCCAGCTCTATCGCTTCGAAGATGATGTCCTCGGGCACTCCCTTCTCATTGGAGACCGCCTCCGCCACCAACAGAATTTCTTTTGTCATCTCAAGCCTCGCCTGCCACCATCAAATACGGGGTTGTACACGCGCTTTTTCAATTGCGCTGTGGGGTAACAGATATTCGTGATCGTCTACCTGAATCACGACATCCTCACTTTCTATTCCTTTTAAAACACCTTTGAACTTACGGCGCCCCTCAAAGGCACTGCGCAAGCGCAATTCTACCTGTTCGCCAACATAGTCGGCGTATTGATCCAGCTTGAACAACAAGCGATCCATCCCGGGGGAAGACACTTCCAGCGTGTACTCTCCGGTAATCGGGTCCTCCACGTCGAACACACTGCCCACCTGCACACTGACTGCCGCACAGTCGTCGACGCCAACGCCCTTGTCAGCATCTATATAGATCCGCACCAGAGTGTGCCTGCCCTGAGACAGGTACTCCACGCCCCACAAATCGAAACCCAGTGCCTCGATGGTGGTTTCCAGCATGTCTGTAATCTGCTGCTCTTTAGTCGCCACAGGCGGATTTTTTCTCCACGTACGAAAAAGCCCCTAAAAAGGGGCTTTTTCAACATCGTTTTACCTATGATATCCGCAGCAGGCAAAACGTAATTGGTAGCGGGGGCCGGATTTGAACCGATTACCTTCGCCCGGCTACGCCGGCCCGAGGCAGAGAGCGAGCCCGTCGGGCGTCTCTCTACAAGGTACCTCTCGCTAGATTTGGTAGCGGGGGCCGGATTTGAACCGACGACCTTCGGGTTATGAGCCCGACGAGCTACCAG
>JAFCZJ010000234.1 GCA_019314375.1 Deltaproteobacteria bacterium
GATGGTGCGCTGGAGGGTTTGCCCAGGTTCGGCATGCAGGCAGGCCGTGTTTGGTTTGACGAGACACCGGCCAGCCAGGTGACCAGCTTGGCCGTCGGGCCCCATGGTCTGCTCATGGTGGGTTTCGCCAATGGCGAGTTGGGTCTTTGGCGGGTGGCGGGTGGTTCGCTTATCGATCAGGCCAAGTTGCATGGGTCGGTGGATTGGATCGTACCGACTGGGCGAGGATTCGCCGTGGCCAGTGATTTGGGGCAGTCATTTTTTTGGGATTTGGAAGTTTTCGACAGGCCTCGCTGCGAATTGTTGAAACAAATTTGGTCCACGGTGCCCTTTGTTTGGGAGCAAGGTCACGCCTTGCCGCAGGCGCCTGATCCTGCGCACCCTTGTATGCGGAACGCTCGTTTTGATGGAGGCTCGCATTGAGCGCGGAACGTCAATGGCTGACGGCCGTCATGGCCGTGCAACTCGGTTTGGCTGAGCCGCGCCGGGTGCTGTCGGCCATGAGCCGGTGGACCGTGGATCACGAGGGCGAAGTGGCGGCCTGGCTGGAGTCCGAAGGCGTCATCGATGGGGACCGACGACGCATGCTGGAGGCCATGGTGGAGCAGGCGGTTTCTTCGGCAGGCGAGGGGCAGGCCGCACAGGTATTGGAAAGCCTGGGGGGGACGGAGGGCATCTCACGGAGTCTCGGTTTGGATGCCAGTGCTTTGCATCTGAGCCAGGCACCGGCGGAGCAAATGGCCTCCATGCAAGCCCAGCCCGCGCCGCCATCGGAAGGACCCAGTTTGCTGACTCGGGAACAAGCGGGACGCTATCGCATGGAGCCCGACGAGGCGGAGGGCGAGACAGTGCGGGATGGGCCGGGTTGGCATGTGCTGCGTGCCTACGATGCCCACCTGGGTCGCGCCATCGTGGTCAAGGAGTTCACGGGCCCCATGAGCGATGCGCCTTTGCAGGAGCATGGCCCGGCCTGTCGTTTTGTGAGGGAGGCCCGGGTCACGGGGCAGCTAGAGCATCCCAACATCGTGCCGGTTTATGAAGTGGGACAGCGGGCCGATGGGCGTCCCTATTTCACCATGAAGTCCATTCGCGGGCGGAGTTTCGGCGAGGCCTTGTCGGCCTGTAACGATCTTGCGGCCAGGCTGGATTTGCTGCGCCATTACCTGGGTCTTTGTCAGGCCGTGGCCTATTCCCACGACCATGGTGTGGTGGTGCGTTCCTTGGAACCTCATCATGTGCTCTTGGGGCAGTTCGGCGAGACGGTGGTGCTGGAGTGGGGCCAGGCCATGGTTAGACCCGGCTCCATCAATTTGTTGGACAGGGTCTCGCTCGACAAAAGTAATTCAATCCAGGGTTTGGAAACCGAGGCGATACAGCCCACGATTTATATGAGCCCCGAACAAGCAGCGGGCGACATGGGGGCGGTGGACGAGCGCTCGGACGTTTGGACCCTGGGTGCCATTCTTCATGAGTTGCTCAGCGGTCGACCTCTTTTTGCATCGCGGGAAGAAGTGGCTCCCATGGCCGCGGGTGCCTTGCGGCGCAATTGCCTTGGCGCTCCAAGGGAATTGGTTTCCATCTGCCGACGGGCCTTGCAGGGTCAGCCCGAGGATCGTTATTCGAACGCCAAGGAACTTGCCGCCGATGTCGAGGCTTATCTGACCGGCCGGCGTGTTTCGGCCCATGACTATGGTGTGCGGGAGTTGCTCAGGCGTTTTGCCCGGCGGCATCGACGGGCTTTGAAGCTGGCCTTGTTTGCGATTACTTTTTTCATGCTGGCTGGGGCCGGTTCGTATTTGCGATTGTTGGTGCAGCGCAATCGAGCCCAGGAGGCACATCAGGTAGAGCGGCTTCGGCGGGCGGATGCATACATGGAAGCGGCCCGGGCCGACGCGCTGCGCCGAAATTTTGTTGAAGCTCGGGCCAAGCTGCGCACGGCGGCAGAGACCAAGGACAGCCCCGAGCTGCGGGGTTTGTGGTCGGGTTTGGAACGCAGCTCGTTGCGATGGGTGAAGGAGCTTGGTGGCGCGATATACTCGCTGGACATCTCGGTCGATGGACAGCGCATTGCGGCTGCGGGCCACGGCGGTACGATTTTCGTTGTGCAAACAGACAGCGCCAAGGTTAGGGCCTTTCGTGGGCATGAGGATCGGGTGCTCTGTGTGGCCTTCGCCAAAGGAGGGGACAGGCTCTGGAGCGCATCCTTGGATGGAAGCCTGCGGGAATGGGATGTGGAATCGGGTTTGCAAATCCGGCAGTTGCAAGCACCCAAGGGGGGGCTGCGCGTTCTGCTTCTGGACCCGTTGGGCCAATGGGTGCTGGCGGCGGGAGAGGCTGGTTTGATATGGCGATGGCCTATGGACAAAGAGAATCCGGAAAAGATCCTGCGCATGCATGGAGTCCGGGTGGTGGCTTTGGCGCTCCATCCGGATGGTCGCCGTGTGGTCTCCGCGGGCGAGTACGGACAATTGTTGTTTTGGGACTTGGATGGCGGAGAAAAGCCCAAACGGTACAAGATTTCGGGTGGCCGTGTCATGAGTATGGGCTTCAGTCGCGATGGGCGATGGCTTCTGGCTGCCGATAGGTCGGGCGTGGTGAGTTTTATCAACATCCAGGAGATCGATGTCGTGCATCAGCTTCGGGTGGCCCAGGGTGGCCTGGGTGTCCTGGCGATGGATCCCAGTCATGACCGTTTCGCAGGCGGTGCCTACGATCTGGCCTTGTTCGACCTGGAAAGTCGGCGTCGGCAAGGTCGTCTGCATCGTCACGAGAGTCAGATTTTTAGCCTGGTCTTTGGCGCCCAGGGTCGCGTGTTGGTCTCGGGTTCCGAGGATGGAAACTTGAGTCTGTTTGAACTTCAACGGCCGGGTCAGATGCAGGCTCATGGTCACGAAAAGGGCGTGCTGAGTTTGGACTTCAGCCCCGATGGACGGCAGTTGGCCTCGGTGGGTCGGGATGGAACCCTGAGATTGTGGCATGCCGAAAGCGGTGCCGAAGAGAGTGTTCTGGCGGGCCACAAGGGTGAGGTTTGGGCTGTGCGTTATCACCCGCGGGGTGAATCGTTGGCCATCGGCGGTATGGACGGCAGCGTGAGCCTTTGGTCGAGCAGAGGGGGGATGGGTCGGGTGATGCGAGGGCATGCCGCGCCCGTCACCGGGTTGGCCTACAGCCCCGACGGCTCGCGCTTGGCCTCTTCCAGCTTCGATAAGACGGTGCGGATTTGGGATGTGGCCAGCGGAGAATGTCTGGCTGTACTGGAGGGGCACGAGGGTAAGATTTTTGATGTGGATTTTGATCCCAGGGGTCGCCTGCTGGCGACGGCTTCGATGGATGGGACGCTGCGATTGTGGGACGCTAAGAATAATACCCCCGTGAAGGTCTTGGAGGGTCACGATGCCCCGGTTTTTGGATTGGCCTTCGGGCCGAAGGGGCGCTTTTTGGCTTCGGGCGGGCGCAAGGGGGTGCTGTGGCTGTGGGATATCGTGACCGGCAAGGGCCGCGTGCTGGGCAAGCAGTCGGCACCATTTCACCACATCGACTTCAGCCCGGATGGTGCTTGGGTGGCTGGCACCGCCAATGATGGTGGGGTCCGGTTGTGGTCTGTCGATGAGGAACGAGCAAGTCAGCCCCTCGTTTTTAGTGCCCATGGCCGGCCCGCCAACGACGTGTGTTTCAGTCCGGATGGGCATCATCTCGCATCCTGCGGCGACGATGGCACTGTGAGGCTTCTGGAGGTGCCAAGTGGTCGACTTGTTTGGTGGGCCAGCGGTTTGGTTCAGATGGGGGATGAGCTGCTGGCGTTGCGCCGACAAGATTCGGTCCCGGATGCCGCTTGGGCCCAGGCGGCCTTCCAGGCCAGCAGTCTTCAACAGACGGGCGACTCCGCCAGTCTTTGCATCCGGCAAGAGGATGGATTTTTTGAGCGTTGGGATTTGGAGACGGACCAGATGCGGTTGCGAGAGCATCTGCCTGGTTTGAAGCAGGTGGTGGCCGCTGAATCGATTTGCGCAGCCTTGGCTCAAGGGAGGGCTTATCTTTTTGAGGCGGGTGGCGGTCGCTCCGTGATGGCCGAAGGGGTGGACTGGATCGGTGTCGCCCCCGAAGGCTGGCTGGCCGTGGCCGGAGAATATTTGCTTCGACTGGACTTGGCGGGTCATTTGCTTGAGCGGCGTCGAATTGGGCCGGGCGTGTTGACCGTATGCCTCTTGGGCCAATCTTTGGTTATGGGTTTTCTGGACGGCAACGTAGAGCGCTTGTATCCCGACGGGCGGCGCATTCGATTCGCCAATCCAGAGGCGGCGACGGTCACCATCTTGAAGGCCGGCCCCGAAGGCACGATTTTCGCGGGGCATGGTGACGGTATCCTGAATCAATGGACGGGTGAGGGCGTTCTCCTGGGTCGCTTGAAACTTCACGGGGCGGTTCGTTATCTGAAGATGCAGGACGACACCCTGGTGGCTGCCTCCGAACTTGGGGACCGGGCGACTTGGGATCTGAGCACTTTTTCCCAAAGCCGCTGCGATTTATTGGAAGAGATTTGGCAGGATGTCCCCTTTATCTGGAGTGAAGGTCATCTCATACGCAGTGGTCCGCCCGTCGGACACGACTGTTTGCGCAAAGGAGCGCATCGACCATGACCTCGCCAAGCCAAGACGCCCTGGCCAGGGATTTGCTCTTTGGCGTGCTGGCTTTACAGCTCGGCTTGGCCCGGGCGGATCAAGTGGTCGAGGCGGGCGCCGCCTGGGCCGCGGACCGGTCTCGCGGCCCGGGGCAACGCTTGCGCGAATGTCTGCAGTCCGAGGGCAAAGACTGCGCCCTGGTGGATCAATTGTTACAGGCGGCGGTCGGCTCCCAACACGGAGATGCAGGGCGCACCCTGGCGAGTTTCGGCGGCGAGCAGGTGGTTCTGCGATCTTTCGGCGGCTCGGTGGCCTGGAGCGGCGACGACTTTGAACCCACCTTGCCCGGCGAAGTGGATGCAGCGGAGGATGATGAGCTGGATTTGGCCAGCCTGCAGGTCAGCGAGGAACAGGCAGGGCGTTATGCTTATCGCGATCCCAAAGATGGGTCCGCGGTAGAAGGACCCGACGCCGCGGTCATGGGGCGTGGCGGCATGGGGCGGGTGTTGTTGGCTTACGACAGCCATGTGGGCCGCGAGTTGGCCATGAAGGAACTGTTGCCCGAAAGTGACCGTGGCGCGGCCTCTCGAGTGTCTCCAAAAACCACCAGCGCCAAGCTGGGGCGTTTTTTGCGTGAAGCTCGCATTACGGGGCAGCTTGAACACCCCAACATCGTGCCGGTTTACGAGCTGGGGCTTAGACCTGACGGCCGTCTCTACTACACCATGAAGGTCGTTCGAGGAAAGACCCTGACTGATGCACTCAAAGCCTGTGATGGTTTGACCGACCGCCTGGGCCTATTGAATCACTTTGTGGATTTGTGCCTGGCATCGGCTTTCGCTCACAGTCGGGGCGTGGTGCACAGGGACATCAAGCCGGACAATGTAATGCTCGGTGCTTTTGGTGAGACCGTGCTGGTGGATTGGGGTCTGGCCAAGTCAATCGGGGCTTTCGCCGACGCAGGTGAGACCGATCCCCGGGGTCTGATTTCCGACGAGTTGGAGGTGGACGCCGGGCAAACCATGGTGGGGACGGCGGTGGGGACCCCTGCATATATGAGTCCGGAGCAGGCCGAAGGGAAGATCGACGAGATCAATCCCCGTTCTGATGTTTGGAGCCTTGGTGCCGTTTTGTTTGAGCTGCTCACCGGACGGCGGCCTTTCGAGGGCGTGCATCCCTTTGAGGTCATCGGCAAGGTTTTGAGTCAAGAGGCTCCCCCGGCCCATGCGATTTGTCCTGATGCACCGCCAGAGCTTTGCGCCCTGGCCGACAAGGCCTTGAGTCGGGACCCAGGCCGGCGCTTCGGAAGCGCCAAGGAATTGGCCGATGAAGTGGGCCGTTTTTTGTCCGGCGGTCAGGTGGCGCTCTATGCTTATTCGCCCTGGGAGCAACTGAAGCGCTACGCCGCTGGACATAAGGCCTTGCTGAGTGTGGCGGCCGTGACCCTGTTGCTTTTGTTCGTTTTGGCGCCCACGGTGACTTTGCGCCTGCTGGATGAGCGAGATTTGGCCCGCCATGCCCAGCAGGCAGCACGTCTGCA
>JAFCZJ010000031.1 GCA_019314375.1 Deltaproteobacteria bacterium
CAACCACGGTCATCTCAACGGCCAGATAGGCGAAGAGTCGACACAGCTGTCCGACCACATGCGCAGGGCCCACTCACGCTTCGGCATGGGATACAACAAACGCCATAAACGTATCGGCAAGGTTGCGCACGACCGACCCAAGATCAAATCCTCCCAGGAAGAAGCTTACGCCATGCAGGTCATGCTCTATGACCACTTCAATCCGGTCCGGGCCAAGCTGATCCCCAACCCAACCCATATAAAATGGCGATTGTTTTCGACCGCTCGCTACATGGCCTTTGGCGAAAAAAACGAATTCACCTGCATGATCACGCTGCCTCAATGGTACATGCGGCTTGGAAAAACCGACAAGCAGCGACAGCGCAAGTATCGACAAATGCTGGACCAGTTCATGATCGACAAGGGCTTCAAGCCTGATCCCAAAAAGACTCGAGGCCATTTCATTGGCGGGGATTTGTGGGTCGAAGCCATGCGGAACCAGCTGCGGGATTTGATGCGGAAAAAGAAGAAAGGCTCTTCTGACGATGACCCACCGGATACATCTTAATAGACTTCTGACCTCACATCCAGTTCGCGACGCTCCTGCTGCCGTCAATCTAGAATTCGAATGACAGGGAAGATGGTCGGCGTTTGTTCGATTTCCAATTTAAAGAGTGCTTCTTGTCGCTATCAGTCGATCCCTCCCCGAAATCAACGTCTATCAAGGCAACGCGCTCCATAGATACCTCTGTTTTATCTATTTGAGGCCCCAGATTTTGTTTTCGTATACGAATGGTTCAAAATCGACAGAGATTTCGACAATCAGGCCTCCGTCCCTTTTCGGGAAGCTCCTTTTCGGGAAGCTCCGAGATTTCGACAATCAGGCCTCCGTCCCTTTTCGGGAAGCTCTTATTTTGGTTGCGGCGGAGCCGCCTTGGGGCCCAAGTGCGCTTTATTTGCCCTTGGCCTTCTCGAAGACTTTGAGGATTTTGGGCGAGGTGGTTTCGGGATCTAGCTTGCGATTGGGTACGACCATCATGAGCCTGACGAATTCGTGCTCGGCTTCATTGGGGCGATCCAAGGCTACCAGGCAGAAGGCCAATACCTCCCGGGCTTCTGCTTCGTCGACCTTGGTCAGGCCGGTGAGATCAAGGGCTCGGCTCAAGTTGGCGCGGGCCTGCTCGTATTCACCCTCACGATATAACTCGCTGGCCTTGGCGATGAGCCGGGTGGCCTGGGGATTGCCAGGTGCCGGCCCGCTGTCGGCTTGGCCGGCGTCCAGGCTCTTTTTGTCTTCTGAGGTCTGATCGCCCAGGATCATTGCGACCTCGGCTTCGGATCCGGGGTCTGGCTTGTCCGTCGATTGGCCTGCGTCGGGTTTGGCTTTTTCCGCGGCGGCCAGCGCCCGACGTTTGGCTTCATCCTTGGCCTTTTTTTGCTTTTCTAAATGTCGCTTGAGGCGCTCTTTGACTTTTTCGGTGGCGGCTTCGCTATCGTAGATGGGCACGTAGATGATCTCGCCGGTCCTGAGCACGTTGTTTCGCTTGTTGTTGAACTTGCGCAACAGGCCGGTGGGTCGGGTCGACCAGTAATACTTTCGCGCCACCTTCAGCATATTTTGGCCCTTGGTGACCTTGTGCCGGATGAGAAAGGGGATGGTGATTAGATTTCCTGACTTCAGCTTGCGTGGATTCTTGATGTCGTTGAGCCAGGCCAAAAAATCCGCCCGGCTGGCGTCTTTCAGGTACTTGCGGGCCACTTTGGCCAGATCGTCGCCTTTGCGAAGGCGATATCGCCAGACGGTGGGGATGCGCAGCCGGACACCTCGGGGCATGCGCTTCGGATCATCGATGTTGTTGGTGTGGGTGATGTAGATGAGTTTTTTGGGGCTGCCGTAGTGGATGAGGGAGATGTGGCTTAATGTCTCGTCGGCACGGGGTACATAGCGCAGAGCTTGGACGGTGGAAGCGGCCAACAGGGCCGCCAGGGCCAACAAGGATGCGAAAAAAAGCTTGAGGTGAACTCGACCCATGCGTCTCTCAGTGCGCCTTGCGTTTCATGGTGACAATTAGTTTGTCCGTGCGTGCCGCTTCGACGAGTACGCGCCGCACCTCAGTTTGAAAGTAGGGGTTGACCAAGCGTACATCATGCACCCCCGGACTCAATGAGAAGAAGCGATCCACCGGGGTTGTGTCCACGTAGGCCCCGTCGATGTGGATCTCGGCCCAGGGCCAGGCCACCACCTTCAGCGCACCTGGCGGTCCCCCTGCGATCATTGCGGGATCCTGCTTGGACAGGCCCACGAACACAAAGACCACCAAGGCCCAGAGCAGCAGGGATAGGCCCAAAGAGACTTGCACTTTGGCCAGGGTGGAGATGCGCAGGGGCGGGGGCAGGCCCGCGTCCTCTCGTTTCAGTCCCAGGTCGTCCAAAGAATCCTTGGCTACGAAAGTCTCTGCTTCTTCCCTGGGGATCATGCCGTGATGATGCAAGAAGACCAGCACCCGGCCCGAGCGGTGCAGCTTCACCCTGCGGGCCAGAAATTTTTCCAATTCTCGCTTCAATTCGCCGGTGCTTGGCCATCGATCCGTTGGCTCCTTGGCCAGGCAGCGAAAAATGATTTTTTCAAGAGCTCGCGGGATGTTGGGATTCAGGCGCCGGGGACGAATGAAATCGGCGTTGAGAATCTTGTGCATAATACTCTTGCCGGCACCCTCGGAAAAAGGCTTGACGCCAGTGAGCATCTGGTAAAGCAGAATGCCGAAACTGAACAGATCCGAGCGGAAGTCGATTTTGACGCCCATGATTTGTTCGGGACTCATATAGGCCGGTGTGCCCAAGCTGGTGCCGGGCCTGGTTAAATCACCCAGATTTTCGTCCCGGGCGATGCCGAAGTCCATGAGCTTGACCTCTCCCTTGCGGGAGAGGATGACGTTGGAGGGCTTGATGTCCCGGTGAATGATGCCTCGGTAGTGGGCGTATTCCAGGGCCGAGCAAAGATCCAAGGCCACGGTGGCGGCCACGTTGATTGGCAGCCGAGGCACTTCTTCGAGCAAGTCGAAAAGATCGATGCCCTCCACGAATTCCATGATCATCAGGAAATTTTCGTCTTGTTTGACGAAATCGTAGATGTGAACGATGTTCTCGTGCTGAAGCGCAGCCAATGCCGTGGCTTCCCGAATGAAGCGGGCCACCATTTGGGAATCCTGCCCGAATTCTGGTTTCAGTTCCTTGATGGCCACCGGGCGGTTCAGAGAGTTCTGCACCGCCTTGTAGATGACAGCCATACCGCCGGCGCCGATCTCACCTATGATTTCGCAGTTGTTGACTTCCCTGGCAGGCATGAACTTGGAATACTATCTCCGCCAAGCCCAAGTCGTCAACCTCCTCCTTGACGCGGCTTGTTCTTGACAGGGGGTCAATTTTCGGCAAAGGTATGGGCGCTTACCACATGGACGGCCCACGCAAGGGAGGTTGAGCGCCATGCCAGCACCACAAATTACGACCCCGGAGGCCGCCAACCGTTTGGCCCGCGCCATTTGTTCGGATTTGAGTTTGTACAACGAAGAGAAAATCATCGAAGGCATCGAGAATGACACTTTCTTTGACGTGCTCTCAAATGAACTGGACGAGGGGCGGCATCTTTATAAGACCCGGATGGCACCCGATCTTTTCGAATCCACGAATTTTTTTGAACGCGCCATCGTAGACGTAATCCTTAAATACAAGGGTCACATCAAGTCCAAAATCTGGTAGGGCCAGCGCTAGTCTTTTGGCCCGTCTGCGGGAAATCGTCGTCGATCCGGAATCCGATGGGCAGCGTTTGGATGCGTTTCTGAGCGCCTTCCTTCAGGAATACTCCCGTGCTTTTCTTCAAAAACTGATCGCTGAACATCAGGTATTGGTAAACGGCTTGTCGGCCAAGGCCTCCCTGCGCATCAAGGCGGGACAGCGGCTGTTGGTGACCATTCCTGCCCCGGTTGCAGCCGAACCCGAGCCACAGGAAATTCACTTAGACGTGGTTTTTGAAGACGCGGATCTCATCGTCGTCAACAAACCGTCGGGCCTGGTGGTGCACCCGGCACCCGGCCATCCGGACCGAACTTTGGTCAACGCCTTGTTGCACCATTGCAAGGATTTGTCAGGCATCGGTGGGGTGGAGCGGCCCGGTATTGTGCATCGCTTGGATCGCAATACTTCGGGCTTGTTGGTGGTGGCCAAGCACGACAAAGCCCATCACGCTTTGCAAGCCCAATTCGCCGAGCACAGTTTGGATAAGCGTTATCTTGCCTTCGCCGTACGCCGTCAAGGCATGGCTGCTTTGACCAAAAGCGGCAGTTTTGACACGCTTTACGGCCGTCACCCAGTTCACCGCAAGCGTTTCTGTTCCACGGTTAGCCGGGGCAAGAAGGCCTTGACCCACTACCATGTCCTGGAACGCTTTCTCGGCAAAGATTTGGAGATTTTGAAGCTGGAATTGGATCTAAAGACGGGTCGAACCCACCAGATCCGGGTCCATCTGTGCGACGCGGGGCACCCGATTCTGGGTGACAAGCTTTACGCGGGGCGTTCCCTGCGCGGCTTGCCCCAGCATTTGGTGCCCGAGAGACAAGCCTTGCACGCATGGCGTCTGCGCTTGGCTCACCCCATAGACGGCAGGAATTTGGAGTTTGAAGCCCCCTTGCCGGACGACCTCCAGGAACTCCAGCGACAGATCCGTCGTTGGGCCAAGGGCGAAGAGGGCGCTTGACAGAGGCCCCCGCCGACCCCACCTTGAGCGCATGTCTTCTGCTTATGAGGAAATATCGCGACAAGCCATCGAAGCCTTCAGTATTCATTTGGGCAGTGAGCGGCGATTGAGCGACAACACCCTCCGTGCCTACCTCAAGGATTTGGAACAACTAGCGGAATTCTTGGCGGGTCGCGGCAAGGATTTGTTGCTGGCCGATCTGGGTACCCTTCGCGCTTTTTTGGCCAGTCGCGGGCGGACGTTGGGAGCCCGATCCAGAGCGCGTAAACTATCGTCCATCAAGGGGTTTTATCGATTTGCCCTAAAGCGCGGGATGCTGGAAGAGGACCCATCCTTGCGTCTACGCGCACCGAAGACTGAAAAACGGCTACCCCAGGTGCTTGACCGGGACGATGTGGAGGCCTTGTTGCGGCAAGCCGTTGGCGGAGAGGCTCCCTTGGACAAGCGGAACCTGGCTCTCTTCGAGTTGCTCTATGGGGCGGGTCTGCGGGTGGGGGAGTTGGAGGGCCTTGACCTTCAGAATTTGGACCTGGCTCAGGCCACGGTCCGTGTCATGGGCAAGGGCTCGAAGGAGCGACTGCTGCCTGTCGGGCGCAAGGCCGTGGCGGCTCTGGAGGCCTGGCTGGCCTTGCGCCCGCGTTTGTTGGCCGGCTCTCGGGCCCCTTCGCCCGAGGCGCTTTTCCTCAACCGCTTGGGCGGTCGATTGAGCGCACGATCGGTGCGACGTATTTTGGATAAGCTCTTGCTGCAGGCCGATGTGCTGGGGCATTACAGCCCTCACGCCCTGCGACATGCTTTCGCCACCCACCTCTTGCAAGAAGGTGCGGACCTGAGGGTTATCCAAGAATTATTAGGCCATGTCAGCTTGTCCACAACCCAAATATATACCCACGTGGATCTGGAGCGATTGATCCAAGTTTACGACAAGGCCCACCCCCGGGCCGCGCGGCGGCGTACTGCGTCGACGCCAGAGGAGGATTGAGTCATGCAGAAAATACGAGGGACCACCATCTTGGCGGTGCGCCGCAAGGGTCTGTCGGTCATCGCCGGCGACGGGCAGGTGTCGCTGGACACGCAGGTGCTCAAGCACAATGCCCGCAAAGTTCGCACCCTGGTCGACGGCAAGGTTTTGGCCGGTTTTGCAGGCTCGACAGCCGACGCCATGACCCTGTTTGAAAAGTTCGAGGGAAAACTCAAGGAGTACAGCGGTGCCCTGGTTCGAGCTGCGGTAGAGCTTGCCAAGGATTGGCGAACGGATCGTATCCTGAGGCGGCTGGAGGCCTTGCTCATGGTGGCCGATGAGAGTCAGATTCTGCTTTTGTCTGGCAATGGAGATGTCATTGAGCCGGACATAAATGGCTTGCCCGAGGGCGACGCGGTCATGGCCATCGGCTCGGGTGGCGCTTACGCCTTGGCCGCGGCCCGAGCGCTTCTGATCCACAGCGAGTTGGATGCAGAGCAAGTGGCCCGGGCCTCCATGGCCATCGCGGCAGACATTTGTGTATTTACCAACGAGGTTGTCAGCATGGAACGCCTGGAGAAAAAAGCATGAACGCCTATACGCCCAGAGAGACGGTCTCAGAGTTGGATCGCTACATCATCGGCCAGGATCAAGCCAAGCGGGCAGTGGCCATCGCCTTGCGAAATCGCTGGCGTCGTCAGCGTGTGCCCGAAGACTTGCGGGAGGAAATTTCCCCCAAGAACATCATCATGATAGGCCCCACCGGTGTGGGCAAAACCGAGATCGCCAGGCGCTTGGCCAAATTATCACAGGCCCCCTTCCTCAAGGTGGAGGCAAGCAAATACACCGAGGTGGGCTATGTGGGCCGTGACGTAGAGAGCATGATTCGAGACCTGGTTGAGGTCTCGGTGCGCCTGGTCCGCGATGAGGAAATGGCCAGGGTGCAACTGATGGCCCAGCAGAAGGCGGAAGAGCGCCTCTTGGATCTGCTCGTCCCCCCCCGACCGACCTCCTTTGAGGACCGACCTGGGGATTCTGTTGAGGAGTCCGCTCAAGAAGTCGGCAAGCCCAGGGAAGAGGGCTCGGCGACCCGAGAGAAATTTCGCAAGATGCTGCGTGAGGATAAGCTGGAGGACAGGGAGGTGGAACTAAGCGTTTCAACCCAGGGTGGCGGCTTTCCACTGATGCAGGTTTTCTCTACCTCCGGGGTGGAGGAGATGAACATGAATCTGCAGGACATGATGGGCAACCTTTTTCCTAAAAAGACCAAGCAGCGTCAGTTGAAGGTCTCTGATGCCCTGAAGATCCTGGTGGCCGAAGAGGCCCAGAAGCTGGTGGACAACGACAAGGTCACGAAGTTGGCCCTCGAAAGAGCTGAGCAGGGGGGGATCATTTTCGTTGATGAGATCGACAAGGTAGCCGGAAAGGAATCGGGCCAAGGTCCCAATGTCTCACGTGAGGGCGTGCAACGGGATTTGTTGCCCATCGTTGAGGGCTCCACCGTGGCCACCAAGTATGGCATGGTCAACACCCAGCACATCCTTTTCATTGCCTCGGGGGCCTTCAGCGTAGCCAAGCCTTCAGATCTGATCCCAGAGTTGCAAGGCCGGTTTCCCATCCGAGTCGAGCTGCATTCCCTGGGCTGTGAGGAGTTCGTTCGCATTCTCACCGAGCCGCGTAACTCATTGATTAAGCAGTATACTGCCTTGATGGCCACCGAGGGCTTGACCCTGGAGTTCGACGAGGCGGCCTTGGACCGAATTGCCGGCATTGCCGCCGAGGTTAACGCCCGGACCGAGAACATCGGTGCTCGTCGACTGCACACGGTCATGGAGAAGCTCTTGGAGGACTTGTCTTTCAAGGCCCCTGAAATGGGGCAGAAGACGATTAAGATCGACGAGGCAGAAGTATCGCGAACCCTGAAGGATATCGCCGAGGATTTGGACCTGAGTCGCTACATTCTGTAGCTTTCACTCTCGGTTGACAGCTTGACAACTGTCGAAATTACGGGATAATAGACCGACCTTTGACCTTTTCCATCCCGTGCCGGGGGCTGTCCGGGTACGCGGGCTGCATGGTGTGGGGTTCATGAGCGCGACGAAACTCGATCCCGAGGCGGTACCCAAGCTCAAACAGGGGCTCAAGCTTCAGGACGCCTCTTTGAGCGGAGAAGAGGGTTTTTTGTTATCGCGGATCGATGGGCAGGTTAAGGTGGGTGACTTGTTCACGATCAGTGGTTTCGGGAAAGACAAAACCGGTCAATTGCTTGGGACTTTGGCGGAGCGGGGCTTGATTTTGCTCGATGGTTGCGAGGTCAAAGGGCCCCAAGGTGAGTGTCAAGATGACCTGCCCGAGGAAGACAGGGGCCAGCCCTGGGCCGGCATGAAGTTCAATCCTTTTGATCTGAACGCAGAAGTCGATTTGTCGTCCCTGCAGCGCAAACGCATCCTGTATCTTTTTGTCGAGAAAGAAAAACTCAGTCATTACCAAATGCTGAATTTGGACCGGAAAGCAGAGGCCAAGGAGGTCAAGCGCGCCTATTTCAGGGTTTCCAAGGATTTCCATCCCGATACATATTTCCGCAAGAATTTGGGCACCTTCAAATCCAAGATCGAAAGCATCTTTAAGCGCATCAGCGTGGCGTACGAGATTCTGAGCGAGCCACAGAAACGCGAAGCCTACGACAAGACTCTGCCCTATGAGGCCACCGCTGAAGAATTGGCCAAGGAGGCGGAAAAAAAGAAATTCAAGAAACAAGACGATCGACTGAAGAATGAGCGGCGTCGACGTCTGATGCGTCGCATGCCCGCGTTGAATCAAAAAACCAAAGCAAAAAAACACTATGAGGCGGCCTTAGAGGCCAAGCAGGCCAAGAAGTTCACCCAGGCTGCAAACGCCGTTCGGCTTGCTTTGACCCTGGACCCGAACAATGCAGCCTACAAAAAGTTAAAAGATGAGGTCGCCCCTCAAGCCGGCGACTTGCGCTACGAAGAGGAGATGGGCAACGACGAAGCGGCCCTGAAGGCCTTTCTGACGGCAGTGGAATGCAGCTCCAGTGATGGTCGTGCGTTGCACCGGGCCGCAAAGCTGATGTTGAAGCTGGACCGGGATCTGCGCCGGGCTTTGTCCTTGTGCCGTCAGGCCATGGTGATGGATCCGGATAACGCGGATGCCTTGGAGACCCTGGGCGACGTTTATCTGGCCATGGGTATGCACAAGAATGCTTTGCGAGAATACAACCGCTACGTGCAATTGAGTCCTTTGGACGAGCATATGCAAAAGAAGATCGACGACTTGAGGAAGAAAACCAAGTGACGGGTGGGACATGGCGGACGGCAAAAAATTGGTATTGGGAATCGACCTTGGAACCACCTACTCTTGCGTGACCGTTGTCGAGGACGGTGCCCCCATGGTGATTGCCAACAAGGGTGGTTATCGTACCACGCCCTCCATGGTGGCCATGACGGCCGGAGGTCGGCGCTTGGTGGGCCATCTGGCCAAGCGGCAGGCGGTCACCAACCCGACCAACACGGTCTTTGCAGCCAAGCGATTCATCGGTCGCAAGTGGGACAGCGAACTCATTCAGGCCAGCCGCAAAAAACTGCCTTACACACTTGTGGAGGGGCCACATAACGATGTCCGCATCCATGTGCGGGACAAGGACTATTCGATCCCGGAAATTTCGGCGATGGTCCTGACTGAAATGAAGCGCGTAGCCGAGGAGTTTCTCGGCGGGGCATGCAACCAGGCAGTGATTACCGTCCCGGCATACTTCAATGATGGGCAGCGGCAAGCCACCAAGGATGCAGGCCAAATCGCCGGCATTGAGGTGCTGCGCATCATCAATGAGCCCACGGCTGCAGCCCTGGCCTATGGATTTGGCAAGAACTTGGAAAAGAAGGTGGCCGTCTACGACCTGGGTGGTGGAACCTTTGATATCTCACTGCTTGAGTTGGGCAACTCGGTATTTGAGGTCATCGCTACGGCGGGCGATACATTCCTTGGTGGTGAGGATTTCGACAACAGGATCGTAGACTGGCTGGTCCAGTCTTTCGTCGACGAGCACGGGGAGGACCCCAGGGAAGATTTTATGGCGCTGCAGCGGCTTAAGGATGCCGCCGAGAAAGCCAAGTGCGAACTCAGTTTCCAAAATGAGGTCGAGATCAACCTGCCGTTTCTGTTCAGCGCCGGCAAGAATAAGACCTTGCATTTTCAGAAAGTCATACAGAGGAGCAAGCTCGAGGAGTTGACCATCGATTTGGTGGACCGGACCATTAAAATCTGTGAGCGCACCTTGAGCGACGCTGGGTTGGATCAATCCGAATTGGGTGATGTGATTTTGGTGGGCGGTATGAGCCGGATGCCCATGGTGCAGCAGAAAGTCCGTGAGTTTTTCGGCATGGAACCCTCCAAAAATGTGCATCCCGACGAAGTGGTGGCCCTCGGTGCCAGCATTCAGGGCTATACTCTGCTCAACGAGGCAGAAGACGCCAAGAGCGAAACCCTCTTGTTGGACGTGACACCTCATTCTTTGGGCATCATGATCGTGGGTGGGTACTTCCAGATGCTGATCGAGAAGAACACGACCGTACCCACAAGCGCTGCCCATGTTTTCACCACCGTCAAGGACGGCCAGACCTCGGTTAAGATCATGGTTTTTCAGGGTGAAAGCAAGGTGGCGGCCGAGAACGAACTCTTGGGAGAGTTTATTCTGACAGGCCTGCGCGAGGCCCCCAGGGGGCAGGTGGAAGTGGAAGTTCAGTTTGAAATCTCGGCCGACGGCATCGTCAGTGTTTCGGCAAAGGATTTAGAAACCGATCGTCGACAATCTATTGTTGTCACGGCGTCCAGCGGTTTGACGGAGGAAGAGATTAAGAACATGGCCGACCAGAACGAGGATTATCTGGTGGCAGCGGCCGCAGGCGAGAAGTTCGACAAGATGCGATCCGAGGCCGATGCTCTGTGCGGTGAGGTTCAGCGTCTTATCGATCCGGTGCGCCAAGTGGTGGCCGGTTCTCAATACGGCGGTGACGTGATCCGCAAGGCAGAGCGTACACTGGCCTGTGTTCGAGAGGCGGTCTCGGAGCGGAACGAGGAGGTCTTGCGAGGCGCGCTGGATAGCCTGCGTTTGACCGCTTCCACATTTAAATCCCTGGCCAATCGGGGCGACACGGTGAAATGAGTAGGCCTACATGAGTGAGTTGGACCACATCAAAAACATGCTGGATCAGGGCTTGACTTGTTATGGTTTGGGTCAGGTGGACGAGGCTCTGGAACTCTGGCAGAAGGTGCTCGCCGAGGAGCCGGACAACGCGCGGGCGCTTGAGTACATTCAGTTCGTTAAAAGCAACTGGACACCGTCTCAACCACGCGAGACTTTGCCTTACCGACCAGATAAGGCCTCCGACAAGATCAACCTCCAGGATGTTCCTGTACCCGATGAAGCGAAAGCTGAGGCGAAGGTTGAGGTGCCGACTCCGGAACCCAAGCCCTCCGATCCCAAGCCCTCGGCGGAAAACGGGCGATTTGTCGAGCCATTCAAGCCGACGGTGGCACCCAGTTCCTGGGGAGATCTCTACGATTTCAACAAAAAGGGCAAGCAAGAGGCGAGTGCGCAGACTGTGGCCGCGGTGCCGGTGAACGACAATGGCGAATGGTCGGTATGGACCCCGGCCCCCAGCGTGTTGCCTCAAGCAATTCCGAATGAGGAATCGCCAAACTCTCCATCCCAGGAATTGTCGAAGGCAGGGTCAGAGGAGCCTCAAGTCGAAAAGTCCAAGACCGTGCCGAATCTGCCGCCCAGGCCGGTGATTCCTGCGCCTGTGTCCGAGCCTGCACCAGAGCCTGCACCAGAGCCTGCACCAGAGCCTGTACCTCAGCCTGTACCTGAATCTGTACCTGAGTCTGCACCTCAGCCTGTACCTCAGCCTGTATCAGGTCCTGTACCTCAGCCTGTACCTCAGCCTGTATCAGGTCCTGTACCTCAGCCTGTACCTCAGCCTGTACCTCAGCCTGTATCAGGTTCTGTACCTCAGCCTGTATCAGGTCCTGTACCTCAGCCTGTACCAGGTCCTGTCCCTCAGCCTGTACCAGGTCCTGTACCTCAGCCTGTGCCTCAGCCTGTATCAGGTCCTGTACCTCAGCCTGTGCCTCAGCCTGTATCAGGTCCTGTACCTCAGCCTGTACCTCAGCCTGTATCAGGTCCTGTACCTCAGCCTGTACCTCAGCCTGTACCAGGTCCTGTACCTCAGCCTGTACCTCAGCCTGTACCTCAGCCTGTATCAGGTCCTGTACCTCAGCCTGTACCAGGTCCTGTACCTCAGCCTGTACCAGGTCCTGTACCTCAGCCTGTACCTCAGCCTGTACCAGAGCCTGCTGCAATACAGCCGAAGTCAGATTTGGATCACCTTGGGACTGCCATGTCTTCGCTTGATGGTTGGGGTTCGCCTCCCCCTCAGGGCGAGCCCAGGCAGGTTCTCAGCCCTGTACCTCCTTTTGCTCGTCGTCTTGAAGAAAAAGAAAAGGAATCGAGTGGGGCTTTGGATCTGGTTGGATCGAGTCCTGCTCCTGTCTGGGCCACGGAGACGCCTCGGCCGGCCAAGTCCTTGATGCAGGGTGCCAAGGACATGCTTGACTTGGATGATTTCTCAGGCGCGGTAGAGCTTTTGGAAAAAGCGATCGATCGGGAGCCGGACAACATTGAGGTCAGACAACTCCTCGAACAAGCCCAAGCAGAATTGGAGGGTCATCTCCGGGTTAAGCTGGGTGGCGGTTCCAGAATACCGGCCGTGCGTATGTCGGGCGATGAGGTCATCTGGCTGAATCTTGATCATCGAGCAGGTTTCATCCTCTCCCTCATCGATGGAAACACGAGTTTGGATGATCTGAAGAGCATCTGCGGTTTGCCCAACCTCGACCTCTTGCGAATTTTGGTTCAGTTGCTGGATGAGAAGGTCATCCATTTCAAATAGCTTTTTTTCAGGCTAAGGGATCCTCGTCCATCTCTCGTTTTCGTTTCTGCACGAGCTTGTTCCGTACATAGGTGAAGAGATTATCCACATAGTCTTCGAAGGGCGGACATTCGATGCCTGAATTTTTCAGAAGGCGCTGGGTGTTGGTGTCGTTGTAAATAGCCATGGTGTTGACCAGGTCGATGGCCTGGCGCGGTGCACGAGAAGCCTGCTCCAGGCCCGGGATAAGCTGCAAAGCAGAACTCAAACCGCCCAGCAGGGTTCGTGTCAGGCCTGAGCCGAAGCGAATTCGGCCCGTGGGGATGCCGGCTCGCTCGCCGATGAGTTGGTAGACTCGCTTCACCGACAAGGCGTTGGGATCCACCAGTTGGAAAGTCATGCCTTCGGCTTCCGCATGCTCGCTCAAGTGCACGATGGCGTCTACCGCATAATCCACCGGCACCATGTTGAGTGGTGCCCCTCCGTCGCCAGGGAAAACCAGACTCATGGCCGCGGGTGAGGATGCCAGCAAGATGGCCAAGTAGTAGGGGCCATCGAATCGCCCGATCTCGCCGGTCTTGGAGTCGCCGATCACAATGCTGGGCCTTGTGATGGTGATGGGCAGTTTGTCCATGGCAGCCCGGACCCTTTGTTCGGCAAGGAATTTGGTCTTCTCGTAAGGGTTGCGAAATCCCTGTTCGCAATCCAACTCGTCTTCCGTGATCACGCCCTCTCGATCGCCGGAAACATAGGACGTGCTGACGTGATTGAAGCGTCTCAGTTTTCTGGTGTCCAAGGCCACTTCGAGCAGATTCTGGGTGCCGTCTACGTTGACACGCTTCATCATGCGCTCTGGGGCACCAAGGTAGCTGACGGCGGCCAAGTGGTAGATGTCCGTGACCCCTCGGGTTAACTGTTTGAGTTCGGAAGCCGAGAGGCCCAAGTGCATGTCCGCAATGTCGCCGGTCAGGATGTTTACTCTTTCCAGATTTTTGCTTCGAAAACTGCGCACATAGCGCTTGGCATCCTCGACGAACTTTTCTTGCACCAGCAGGTAAAAGTTGCTCTCGGGTTCAGTCTGCAAGAGCTTGCGCACAAGGCGCTTGCCGATGAAACCCGGGTAGCCGGTCACCAGGACCTCGCGTGCCTTTGTCCTGGATCGCTTGGCTGGTTTCTTCCTGCTTGTTTTTTTTGTGGGTTTGACTTTTTTTGTCTTGGTTTTCTCAGGACTCATCTTCCCCTCCTGCTTCGATCTTGAGGCTGTGCGCCAAGCGACTCACTTGCTCGCGTGTGGCTTGTAATGGGCCGCCATTGTCAATGAAGTGGGTTGCTGCCTGGAGTTTGTCGGCCTCTGGTAACTGGGCAACCATGCGGTCCCGGATTCGATCTTCAATAACTTCATCCCGGGCCATGGCTCTGGCCAAGCGCGTTTTTTCGGGCGCCCAGACCACGATCATACCCTGTAGGTCAAAGGGCGTCTGGCTTTCCAAAAGCACCGCGCCCTCCAGGACAACTGTCTGCGTCTGCGACGGCAAGCGGGCTTCGCGGGCCTTGATCTCATTGAGGATGGCTGGGTGCATTTGATTTTCGAGCCAGCTGCGCGCTTTGGGATCGGCGAAGACCTTGGCGGCCAACTGGCTTCGATTTATGCCGCCCTCGTCAGAGCCACAGCCTGGAAATTGTGACTGGATATTTTGGGTCAAGGGGCTGTTTTCATCCAGCAAGGCGCGTCCGATGGCATCGGCGTCGAAGACCTGCAGTCCGTGAGTTTTCAGCATGCGGCCAACCGTGCTTTTGCCCGAACCGATACCCCCCGTCAAACCGATGCGCAACATGCCGGACCCTCCCCAGCTACTCCATGATACTTTCGGTTTCGATATCTTCGGCCGAATCTTCCGTGGCTTCTTCGTCGGTTGCTTCCTCGTCATCGGCCTCGGGGTCATTACGCTTTTTTTTCTTTTTTTTGCTGGGCTCTTTTTCGATCGTTTTCTTTTTTTCGACGCCCTTCATGAATTTGAAGGAGTGAACCTTATTCCCGGATTTGTCGAAGAAGACCACCATGCCGTCCACTGCGTAATGCAGAAGAATGTGGCCTTTCTTGGTCTGCATCTTTTTGAAATCCTTGCCGAAGATGTTCAAAATCTCCTTGAAGCTGATCTCCTTGGCCGGAAACACATCGATGTGGGATAGGACTTCATACTTGTCGAAGTAGAAGTTGGTCCCCAGCGCTCCCTTGATGGCCTCGTCTCCTTGATAGTTCAAACCATCGGAGAGCTTGCCGCCCTTGGAGAAGACCTTGGTGGCTTTGCCAAAATTGTTGATGACCTGGGTGCGGGTGGTGATGCCGGGCGTGGTGCCCATCCAGGACTTGGCCTGGACCGTACCCGCCAGCGTGAGGAGGACGATGGTCAGCATCAGGTTTCGCATACGCAGTACCTCTGGGGTAAGAATCGCAAATTCTTTATAAACCCAAGGTCTTGGCCCTGTCAATTGGCTCCAAGTTTCACCAACGGACGGCCTTGAAATTAACCCCATTCAGATCGCGATCGATCTGGATGGTTTGGCTCTCGGGGAGGATGGTTTTAATATACCGGCTGTTTTGGACCACGGTCGAGAAGGTGTACCGGCCCGGAGGCATTTCGAGCTCGAATTCTCCGCAAGAGGCCGCATTGCCCTTGCTGAGGGTGGCAAAAATCCGATGGTCGTCTACGGCCTTGATTAAAGCCAGCTGGCAGCTTCCCTTGACATACATGGCCCTGATTCGACCCCGGACAGTAAAGCCCTTCCTCTTTTTTGTCAGCAGGGTCGGCACGGCATGGCTGCGCGGTTTGGCTTTGAATCGCAAGCCTTTCCGGTTTTTCTTGACCAATTTCACCATTTTGGGTTGGGGACTTATCTGGTACTTGTCAGACTCGAAGCGCAGCCGATATCGACCTGGTTTCAGGTTGGAGAGTTCGAAGCCGCCGCCCGCTTTGGTGCTGGTGCTGGCCGGTGTGGGTCCCTCGGCCTTGACCTGCACCATGTCGCCCCCCGCGATGCCGCGCACCCAGCCACTGATGCTCAGGGACGTTTTCTTCTTGGATGATGAACCGGTGGCTTGTTTGGCCTCTTTGATGACGGAGAAGTTGATGGCATCGATTTCTCCACTGTTGGCCTGGACGCGGCGCTGGGCGGGTGTGAAATGCATGCCCTGTGCCTGGGGAATCACGGTGTAGGTGCCGGGGCTGACCTGGATGCTCCAGCGTCCCCCGGATTTGGTGGTGGCCTGGCGTTTGCTTGGGCCTTCCACGCGCAGGACCACCCGTTTGTTCATGGGTACGCCCATGACCCAGCCTCGGATTTCAACACGTCCTTGGGCTCGGGCACCATCGGCCAACATGAAGCTTGACAGTCCCAGCAACGCGATCAGAAAGAGATGTCTTGTTTGCAAGATGACCCCCTTAGGGCAAAGATCATTATATGAAATCGAGGATCCAGCGCGCCAAGCCGATGGCCACCAGGACCCCGCCTTTCCAACGCGTCAGTTTCCAGCCCGTGCGCATGAATATCACGGCCAAAGCGCACATGCCGACCAGCATGAGTACGCTGTTGAAACTTTTTGGGATAATGTCCATGGGACGAATCATGCCGGCTACGCCCAGAACGCCCAGCAGGTTGAATAGATCGCTGCCGATTAGGTTTCCCAGGGACATGCCGTGGTGTCCCTTGGCGGCTGCGGTGATGGCCGTGGCGAATTCAGGAGCCGAGGTGCCTGCAGCCACGATGGTCACAGCGATAACCCATTCGCTCACCCCCATGGCCCGGGCGATCTCCGAAGCGCTTTCGACCAGCAGGTGTCCGCCGGCCACCACGGCGGCGATGCTGAGGAGGAGGATTGGGTAATCTTTCCAGGTCGCCTCGCCTTCGGGCATCTCCTCTTCCAGCTCGGCCACTTCCTCTTTGCTTTGCGTGAAAAAGAGCAGCAGCAGGTAAGCGACCAGGCCCGAGAAGAGCAGAATGCCTTCCCATCGGGCCAGATGGTGATCGTAGAGCAAGACCAGCAACAAAAGGCTGGTGGCGATGAGCAGCATGCCGTCCCGGTAAACCAGAGTGCGTGTGGTTTTCAGGGTGCGGAACAGGGCGGCACCGCCCAGGATGAAGCCCAGGTTAAAGATGTTGGAGCCGATGATGTTGCCTACCGAGATGTCCGCCTTGGCACCCATGGCCGCCGAGATGGTCACGGCGAACTCAGGGGCCGAGGTGCCGAAGGCCACGATGGTAAGCCCGATGGTCAGGTCGGAGATTTTGTACTTGCGACCGATGCGGGCCGCGCTCGCCACCAGCCAGCCCGAGCCCTTCCACAAGAGCAGGATGGAGCTGATGAGCAGTGCGCCATTGATAACCATATTCCACATAAGCTTCTGGATGCCTCCTTATGGCACGCGATGTCTTTCTGCATGTCTTTATGGCACGCGATGTCTTTCTGCATGTCTTTATGGCACGCGATGTCTTTCTGAATAGCATTGGCTGCCAAGCCTAGGCAACGAAAACTGGATCCCCAGCAGAAGCATCTGGGGATGACGGCTTTTTCGATCTGGGGATGACGGCTTTTTCGGATGCCTGTATTGACATTGACAGAGCCAGCCAATGCGACCTAAGGTGCCGGACGAGGAGGTGAAATGCGACGTGTCATCGTCATTCTGGCTTTGCTTTTCGGGTTGGCCGTAACTGGAGCCGTGCTGGCCACGGGTGAGGTTTCTGAGTTCGTGGGCGCTGACCGTTGCGCATCTTGTCACCCCAGCGCTGCCAAGGTCTGGAAAGATTCGGCCCATGCCCGAGCGCATAAGGGACTGGATAAACAACAGACTTCAGACCCGCGATGCACCCAGTGTCATGGCGTGGCCGACGCGCGGCGGGGCGGTGTGCAATGTGAGAATTGTCATGGGGCGGGTCGCACTTACGCCCGCCGTCATGTGATGAAGGACAAGGTTCTGAATCGACTGGTGGGCCTGAAAGAACCTTCAAATGTCTCTTGTAATCGTTGCCATACGGACAACAACCCCAGCATCCGACCCTTCGATTTCGATGGCAAGTGGGCGGTCATTCGTCACGGCTTTGAGAAATCGAAGGAACAAGAAGCCGACTGACCCCAGCTCGAGTGATTTCCCATGGAGCGCATCTGGTCCATTGTAGACGCCAACTGGCGCCTATTCCGTTCACTGAAGCTGACGGTGTTTTTGCTGATCACCTTGGCCGTGGGCTCTGCCGTGGGCTCGTTTTTTCCCCAGTTGCCGCAACAACCAGGCCTGAATCTGGAGCAATTGCAGGGGCATTACGCTCCCTGGCTCTGGTGGCTGCTTGGGTTCTTTCAGATTTTTGACCTCTTCCATTCCTGGTGGTTCTCCTTGGCCATGGTGGCCCTGACCTTAAACCTTTGGGCCTGTTCTTTTCCCCGGCTGGTGGATTTGATCCGGGACCTGCGTAGCCCCATGCGCGAGCCGCCGGCCAGCGCCAAATTGTTGAAATTGTCGGGCTTGCCGGCAGAGCTTGAGCCACAGCGGCTTCGGCTTGCGGAGCTTTTGGGTCTGCCTGCGCGGTGGTTCAATCAAGACGGAGTCGGATTGCGCTTTGATCGAGGCCGCTGGGGTCGACCAGGCTTCGTGATGGTGCATTTGGGCTTGAGCATGATTCTCGTGGCGGGCGCCTGGAGCCAGCTCGCCGGCCGGGATGGCAGTTTGGTGCTTGAGCCTGGGCAGCAGGGTGAGGTCTTCTTGGCTTCCAGTTCCGATGGCCGCATGGAGTCGGTGCGCTTGCCCTTCGCTGTCCGCTGCAAGGATTTCTACTTGGAGAAATACGGCGCCCAGGCGGGCAGCGTGCGCGACTACGTCAGCGAATTGGAAATCTTAGAACACGGACGCCTGGTGTCCAGTCGACGCGTAGAGGTCAACCAGCCTCTGGCCTTCGGTGGATACCATTTCTATCAGACTGCGTTTCAGCGGGTGCCCTCCCGGGATGTGGCTTGGTTCCAGGTAGAAGACAGCAAGGGGGTCCGACGTGTCGAGGCAGGGGCTGGTGACGCACTGGCTGAAGACGATCGGGGCGTGCGTTATGAGCTGGAGCGATTCTCGGAAAATTTCAAGGGATACGGACCCGCGGCCAAGGTGTCGGAGGATTATCCCGATGGGCGCAAGCGTAGTTTTTGGGTGATCGAGAGACATCCTGGATTGGTGGCAGCCCATCGCCCAGGTTCTTTGTCCTTGGATATGACTCGTTATAAGCCGGGATACGCGACGGTGCTCAGCGTGGCGCGGGATCCGGCTACGTCCTGGATTTGGTTGGGCAGCACCCTGATGATGATGGGTCTGGTCTTGGTCTTCGGCCTGCGCCACAAAGCGCTTTGGTTGAGGTCCGGGCCGGAAGGCTCGACCCTTTATGTTTGGGCCCATCGGGGACAAGGCGTTTTCGCAGCCCAAATTCGCGAGAAGTTGGTTTCAGCCGAAGTAGAGGAGCAGGCATGAGTGCTTCCGTGCTGGCCTTGGCCTTTGTGGCCTATCTTTTGGCCACTCTGGCCGCTTTGCTGTTGGTGGCCAGTTCCCGCGATATTTGGCGCAAGCTGGCCGTCGCCATTGGATGGCTGGGGCTTGCAGCCCACACCTTGGGCCTTGGTCTGCGTTGGTTCGAGGCGGGCCTGGTGGAACTGGCGGCCGCTGAGCGAGCACTCGGTCATGTGGTGGAAGGCACAGAGCGACTGGCCATTCTGCTTTCGCATCCGCCCTTTACCAACATGTATGAGTCCTTGGTTTTCTTCGCCTGGTCCATGGTGGCTGTGACCCTGGTGGCTGCGCGCCTGCAGAAGGGCAAGCGTTTTTGGGTTTTGGGTGTGGTCAGCATGGTTTTCGCCGATCTATGCATGGGTCTGGCTTCTCTGACTTTGGATCAGTCCATCGCGCCCCTGGTGCCGGCTTTGCAGTCCTGGTGGCTCTTCATTCACGTTATTACGGCGTTTTTGGCATACGCTTGTTTCCTTTTGGCGGCCGTGGGGGGCGTGCTCTATCTGGTGCGCGACGGCTTGCCGAATGGACTTTTTGGCAGGGCGGGCGCGGCTTTGGGGATTTTGGTGGTCATGGCTTTGGCCGGTGGCGTGCCTTACGTCTCAGGTAATTTGGCCAGCGTGGCCTTGTTGGGGGACGAGGGTGTCTGTCGAAGCAGTTCTGACTGTCGAGGTCCCTTGCCTCCTTATGACTGCCTGGCCGGACATTGCGTGTCGAAGGAATCCTGTGGCTCGGAGGCACCCTGTCCCGGACGACACACCTGCAGGGTCTTGGATGACGGGCGGGGAGGGCGCAACGAAAGCCGCTGCGTATATCAGCGCATGGTGGAGGTAAGCGACATGCAGCGGCGCCCCTTGCGGCTGATTTTGCCTGGGGCCACTTTTTTGCTGGCCGGGGCCGGTTTGATTTGGTTTTTGGCTTTGGTGATTTTTTCGCTAGCGCGACCTCAGTCGAAGGGATTTTTTGGGTTGGTGTTTTTGGCGGCCGGGGCCTTGTTCTTGGTGACCGCTATGGGCTTGGGCTGGCGGGAGGCGGCCGGGGCCGATCTCGGGCCTCTGATCGCGGGCGGTGTCTGGCCACCCGATGTAGAGGGGTCAACCCATTTGAGCCTGCGCTCCGCGCCATACCGTTTTGCCCTGGCCTTGGTGGGTTTGTTGGTGGTTGGCGGTCTGAGTTTGGTCATCGGCTTGCGCAAAAAAGTCGAAGGCGTCTTGCCCGATGTGAAGGTTTTGGATGCTTTGGTGCTGAAGTCTGTTCAGGTTGGATTCCCTTTGATGACCTTGACCATCGTCACCGGTGCGGTTTGGGCCCATTATGCCTGGGGTCGGTATTGGGGTTGGGACCCCAAGGAAACCTGGTCGTTGGTGGCTTGGATCGTTTACGCCCTGTACCTGCACGTACGGAACATCCATGGTTGGCGGGGGCGCAAGGCGGCACTGGTGGCCATCGTGGGTTTTGCGGTGGTGATTTTTACCTTCCTGGGTGTGAACATGGGACTGACCGGCACCGGCTTGCATACCTATGGCGGCCCGGGCATGTGAGTCCGGCGGGAGGTTGCGAATCATGGCTCGTATGACTTTGTTCGTCTTTTTGATCTCCATGGCCATTGTGGCCTGCGACTGCGAAGGCGGAGACAACGATCCCTGTCAACCCAACCCATGCACTCAATCCCACAAGAGCGTTTGTACCTTAGACGCCGAGGGTCAGGTCTCCTGCTCATGCGATGAGGGATATTTTTCCCAGGCCGACGGCAGCTGCATCGATCCTTGCGACCCCAACCCCTGTAGCGATCCCCACAAGAGTCTTTGCAGCGTCGATGCACAGGGGCAGCATGCCTGTGCCTGCGACGAGGGTTATTTTCTGCAAAACGACGGGACTTGCGTGGACCCTTGCGAACCCAATCCCTGCCAGGAGGCCAACAAGACACAGTGCAGCCCCGACGAGGCGGGTCAGGCGGTCTGTCGTTGTGATTCGGGCACCTTGGACTTCGGCGATGGACTTTGCGTTTCGCCCTGGTTGTCCGTGCCCGGCGGCAGCTTTGACATGGGCAGTCCCGAGGGGGTCGGCATCCCGGCGGAGCATCCTTTGCATCGGGTGAGCGTCGCGGCCTTCGAGCTTTATCGGGCCGAGGTGACGGTGGCTCAGTATCGACTATGCGTCGAGGCCGGAGCTTGCAGCCTGCCCGCCGAGGTCAGTCGCTGCAATTATGGAGAGGCCGAGCGGGATGACCACCCGATCAACTGCGTTAATTTTCAGCAGGCGGAGCAGTATTGCACCTGGGCGGAAGGGCGCTTGCCCTCGGAAGCCGAGTGGGAGTTTGCAGCCAGAGGCGTGGCAGGGCGAAGCTATCCCTGGGGCGAGCAGTTTCCGGACTGCGGCTTGGCCGTGCTCGATGATCCAAACGGAGGAGGCAAGGGCTGCGGAGACAACTCAACGGCGCAGATTTGCTCCAAAGAGGCAGGGCACAGTGAGTTGGGATTTTGCGACCTCGGAGGCAACGTTTACGAATGGGTGGCCGACGTCTTTCACGACAGTTACGACGATGCGCCCACGGACGGCTCTGCATGGCTGGAACCCGCGGGCGATATGCGCGTACGGCGCGGCGGGTCTTTCGACACCGGGGCTGACACGCTCAGGTCGGCTTATCGCAACGCCATCATGTTCAACCTGCCGGCCTCGTCTTCAGGCATTCGCTGCGCGCGGGATGCGCAAACGCCCTGATCAAGTGACGGGATCAAGTGACGGGATCAAGTGACGGGATCAAGTGACGGTGCAGGTGCCGCCGAGGCAATCCCCGGAACAACAGTCTTCGGGCTCTTCGCAGGCGGCACCGATGGGGGCGCATTCGTAGGGGTTGATCTGGCAGACCTCGTCTTCGCAAACCATGTTGTCGCAGCAGTCGGCGTGGGCGGTGCAGGTTCCACCCAGTTCCACGCATTGGGCTCCGCAGACCAGCGTACCGGTGTCGTCGATGGGCAGACAGAACCCGCCGCAGCATTCATCGGAGAAACTGCACTCAGCGCCGTCGGGCAGGCATGTCTCGTTTGTACCCTCGCCAAAGCAGCGGGTGATGCCGATGGCCGTGTCCAGGCAGAGCAGGCTGCCGCCGGTGGGGCCGGAGGGACAACAGTTGTAAGAGTTGCCGAAAGCTGAACCACCGCAAACTTCACCGGCCGCCAGGCATCCGGCGGGCTTCAGGCAGCGCATGAGTCCCGAAACATCCGCTTCGACGCAGTCGTCGCCGCAGCAGTCCGAGTTTTCGTGGCAGATCTCACCGATGGAACGACAACCCGGGGCATGCTGACAGACGCTCGTGCCGGTGCCCGGATCGGCGCAGACTCCCGAACAGCATTCGTGGAAGCCGGTGCAAAGCTCGCCCACGGTTTGGCATTCGGCGAGGATGGGGCAGCGTCCGTCATCGCCGCATACGCCGGAGCAACAGTCGGCGTCCAAATCGCAGAGATCGCCCTCCACCGCGCAACCTGAGCCGGGCTGGCAATAGAAATCCCCCAACTCATTCTCTTCACATCGACCCGAGCAGCATTCGGATGAGGCACTGCATTCCTCGCCGTCGAGCCTGCAAACCTGCACCGCACAGAAGCCGTCAATGCATCGCAAAGAACAGCAGTCGGTGGAAAACTCGCAGGCGGCATCCAGACCCAGGCAATCTTCATCTTGATTGGCCGGCAAATCAGCCCCATCTCCGCCGCCGTCTTCAATCGATGCGTCCGGGCCCCCATCACCCGAGGTGGCCGTGTCGTCGTTACAGCCGCCCAAACTCCAGGAAACCAGAACCAGTGTCAGAGTGGAGAGAAACAAGAGTTTGGCTTTCACGACCACCTCCTTGGATTTTCTGGTGGCCTTCATTGTAGCCAAAGAGGAGAAGTTTGGGTAGTTTCGCTTCGGTCGAGGGCATAGTATGATACGCCGTCGAGCGGCGCGGAAAGCGCCAGAGGAGTGAATACATGCGGACCTACAGGGCCCATTTCGTGACCATGGCCCCCCACGTGGGGGTTCTACCCGAACCGACCTTGCAAGAAATCGCCATGGTGGGCCGAAGCAACTCAGGCAAGTCCACGCTAATCAATTTCGTGGTGGGCCAGCGGCATTTGGCGCGGGTTTCTCAGCGTCCGGGTAAGACCCGGGCCATCGTCTTCTTCGATGTGGAGGAGCGCTTCCATTTGGTGGATCTGCCGGGCTACGGCTTCGCCAAGACTTCGCAGAAAGAGCAGGGACAGTGGGAGCGCTTGCTCCTGGCGTATTTGGATCCACAAGCCCGGCCTTTGGTCGGGGTCTTGGTTCTTTTCGACATGCGACGTGATCCGGACGAGTTGGACATGGCCATGGTCGAGATGCTGCGCAGTGCGGGCATCGCCTGGCGCGCGGTTTGGACCAAGGCCGATAAGCTGAAACCATCCCAGCGGAAAAATCGGGCAATCAAGTTGGACAAGCTGCTCGGGACCGAAGAGCCCGGCCTGATGGTTTCGAGTAAGGCCAAATTGGGTCGTGATGCCATCTGGTCTTGGGTGGATGAGCGATTGGGCCCGGAGGCTCCTGCGTGAGATCGACTGTGAGATTGACTGGGCCACATGCTTGTTTGGCCTGTTTGGTGTTGGGTCTCGTGCTTGCATCGACTGCGGGCGTGGGTCTGGCTGCTCCTTCGGGTGAAGTGTCGCAGCCGGAAGAAGTCCTGGTGGACGAGGTGGTGGCCGTGGTTAACAAGCACGTCATTACCTTGAGCAAGGTGCGCCAAGAGTCGGCCCTGATCCTGGTGGAACGTCGCGGAGAGGAAGGCTTGGCTCATCAGATCACCAAGGCTTTCATGAGCCAGGTTTTGGACTTCCTGATTAACCAGCAGGTTTTGTTGGATGAAGCACGTCGAGTCAAACTGCCCCAGGTGAGCGATGAGGAGATTCGGCGTTTGCTTAGCGGATTCAAGGCGCGATTTCTCGATGCCGAGACATTTGCTCGCTTTCTTTTTACTCACAGCATGACCGAGGATGGCATCATTGAGGTTCTGGTCAGGCACCTCAGGGTTGAGCGATTGAAGGAAAGCAAGGTGCGTTCGATCCCCAAGCTGAGTGAGGCAGCTGTTCGTTCTTACTACGAGGCCAATCAGGCTCGTTTTGGGGGGGCGGATTACCAGACGGTGGCCGAGGCCATTCGTCATCGCCTGGCAGGCGAGCGCAAGGATAAGGAATTGGCGCGCTGGGTTTGGGCGCTTAGGCGGCGTGCCGAAGTGAAGGTCTTGGTGGAGATGGCTCATGTGGAAGGGGACGCCCCGTGAGTGATGTCGATCAAATGCTGCTGGCCGATGCAAGCCCCGCTGATTTGGGCGACATCCTTTGCCTGGAGAAGGCCTGCTTCAGAGACCCCTGGGCTGCATCCAGTTTTCTTGCCGAGATGGAGCATCCCTGGAGTTTTTTCAGGGTTTTGGGCCCCGCTCGGGTTCAGGGGTCTGAACTGACAAAGATATTGGCTTTCCACATCGCTTGGTTCCTGGATGGAGAAATGCATATTCTCAATCTGGCGGTCAAACCGGCTTTGCGAGGTCAAGGCCTGGGCCGTGTGCTGCTCAAAGATGGTCTGGAGGCTTTCGCAAGTCGGGGTGGGGGCACGGTTCATCTGGAGGTGCGCCGCTCCAATCTGGCGGCACAGGGGCTATACCACGGTTTTGGATTCAAAGCGGTGGCCATTCGCGAGGGCTATTATCGGCGCGAAAAAGAAGACGCCATCATCATGATGTTGCCGGTGGCTTCATCCGCGGCCGAGGAATTCGAGGCGAAGGTGATCGTGAGGACAGGCTCATGAAGGCTTGTCGAGAAGATGCCAGGCTGGTGGATCTCACAGCCGTTTCGGCGGACTGTATCAGATTGGGCTTTGATTCGCCCGAGGTGGCCTCCAAGGCGAGACCTGGGCAGTTCGTCATGCTCGGCCCGCTGGCGGAGGACTCACTTGATCCATTTTTGAATCGTCCATATTCCATACATCGTCAGCCTCAGTCTGGACGAATCGAGCTCCTGGTGGCCCGGGTGGGGCGGGGTAGTCAAGCTTTGGCCGAACTGGAGGTGGGTGCGCAGGTGCCCCTCTTGGGGCCTTTGGGGCGTGGTTTTTCTTGGACAGCGCCCCCCGCCCAGGCATTGTTGCTGGGGGGAGGCGTGGGGGTCGCGCCCTTGTTTTTTTTGGCCGAGACCCTGGCGAGCCAGGGCGTGAAGGTTTGTTTGGTACAGGGAGCCGCCACGGCCGCGCGACTGGTGTCGACGGAGGAACTCTCGCGATCGGGCGTGGAGGTCATCGTTTACACCGACGACGGCAGCGCTGGCCTCAGGGGTTTGGCCACCGAAGGAATCGAGCGTTGTTTTGATGAGCGAAAGCTCGATCCGAAGCTGCTTTACATGGCATCTTGCGGACCGACTCCCATGCTGCGCGCCTTTGCCGCTTGGGCTGAGCGGCAAGGCCTGTCCGCCCAGTTGTCTTTGGAGAATCACATGGCCTGTGGGACCGGTGCCTGCATGGGTTGCAGCTTAATCATGGGCAAGGATGCCAAGCGGGTTTGTGTCGAGGGGCCGGTTTTCGACCTTGAAGAGGTGGTTTTGTGAGCCAAGTGGTGGACATGGGGGTGCGCATCGGCAGGCTGGTATTGAAGAACCCGGTCATGACAGCCTCCGGCACCTTCGGCTTCGGGGTGGAGTACGAAGGGCTGATGGACGTTGGGGCCTTGGGCGCTATCGTGACCAAGGGAATCAGCTTGGAGCCGAGGCTTGGCAACCCGGCACCGCGGATCGCCGAAACCCCGGCTGGTTTGCTCAACGCGGTGGGTCTGCAAAACCCGGGGCTGGAAGGCTTCGTCGAAGACAAGCTCCCCTGGTTGCGCCGAGCAGGGCCGGCGGTGGTGGTCAATATTCTAGGTGACCGGGTTGAAGATTACGCTAGCCTGGCAAGGCAACTGGATGCTTTGGACGGTGTGGACGCATTGGAGGTGAATATTTCCTGCCCCAACGTGGCGGCAGGCGGTATCGCCTTTGGTTCTGATCCATCGGCAGCGGCGGAGATCAGTGCCGCCGTGGTCGAGAATACGACGCGACCGGTTTTGGTTAAACTTTCTCCCAACGTGACCGATCTGGTCGCCATCGCCAAGGCGGTGGCAGCCCAGCGGGTGGACGGTTTGACTTTGATCAACACCCTGAGGGGGATGGCGATCGATCCCCACACGGGCGAGGCCCGACTGGGCAATGGCATCGGTGGACTTTCTGGACCGGCCATCCGGCCGGTCGCCGTGCGGGCAATTTACGAGGTGCACCAGGAAGTGGACTTGCCCATCGTGGGCTGCGGTGGCCTCATGACGGCCCTGGATGCAGTGGAGTTCTTGCGGGCAGGCGCCAGCGCCGTGCAGGTCGGCTCGGCCACTTTTCGACGGCCTGATGCGGCAAGCGAAGTCTTGTCCGGTTTGCGCGCTTTTTGCCAAGAACAACAATTGGATGCTTGCAGTCTCTTAACCGGTGCGGTATCAGTCAGGGGGGTCAAAGGGGACCCTCGAAAGGAAGCACAAGATGCCTGAGCCACAGGGCCCGGCCCCTGAGCAAGGTGCCCCAGAGCAGGATGGCGAGCTTCCGAAGCGTTTCGGCAAGTATCTTCTGTCCGAACGCATCGCCAAGGGCGGCATGGCCGAGATTTTTAAGGCCAAGAGCTACGGCGTCAGTGGTTTCGAAAAAACCATCGTTATCAAGCGCATCCTTCCTTCTTTTTGCGATGATCAAGAGTTCATCGACATGCTCATCGACGAGGCCAAGATTTCCGCCTGTCTGCAGCATGCCAATGTTGTGCAGATTTTCGATCTGGGGCGTTTGGAAGGCCGGTATTTCATCGCCATGGAGTACGTGCGCGGCGTGGATCTCGTGCAGGTGCTGACGCGGCTGCGCAAGGCCAAGGCCCGTCTGCCGGTGGAGTTGGCTTGTTTCATCATGAGCGAAGTGCTCAAGGGCTTGGATTTTGCTCATCGGGCCGTGGGCCCGGATGGCGAAGCCTTGCGGATCATCCATCGGGACGTGAACCCGGCCAACATCCTGCTTTCTTATCAGGGCGAGGTGAAGGTGGGCGATTTCGGTATCGCCAAAGCCGAGCGGCGAGATACGGAGACGGTGGGCCACGCTCTCAAGGGCAAGATGGGTTATTTGTCCCCGGAGCAAGTGTCGGGTGTTGAGATCGACGCTCGCTCGGATATTTTCACCGCCGGCATCACCATGTGGGAAATCTTGGCCTGCCAGCGCATGTATGGCTCGGGCACCGAGTTGGATATTCTGATGGCCATTCGAGAGGCCGAAGTGCCCGACCTGAACAAGTTTGCCCCGGAGGTAGACCAGGCACTCGTGCATATATTGGGCAAGGCCCTGGCCAAGGATCCGGACCAGCGTTTCCAAACGGCTGGTGAATTTCGTGATGCGGTGGATGACTTTCTCTTTGATCGGGCCGTGAAGATCGACTCTTCCCACTTAGAGGGATACCTGAAGCAGCTCTTCGCCGACAGGATCAAGGCCGAGCAGGTGCGCAAGAAAGAGCTCGCAGGCGAGGTGACCCGTGTGGCTCCGCCCCGCTATTGGATGCGCAGCCCGGGACAGACCGCGATGGGCCCCTTGGAAATACAGGAGGTCTCGGAATTCATCGCCTCCGGTCGGGCCAACCATTCAAGCGAAGTCCTGCGTGAGGGCGGTACTTGGCACAACATCGCCTCCGTGCCTGAACTGGCCGTGCAATTGAGCAAGCTGCCCACGCCGGAAGAGTCGGATCCGGACGCGGTGGCCGATTATCAAGGCCTGTTGATGGAGGCCAGCTTCACCAAGCTTCTCTATCGCCTGGCCATCGTCAAAGCGGAAGGGCGCCTGGTCTTGACTCGACCCGGAGTCAAAAAAGAGATTTACATGCGCAAGGGCTTCCCCGAGTTCGTCAAGTCCAACCTGGTCAGCGAACGCTTGGGTGATTACCTGGTTGAAAAAAACGCCATCACGGAGGAACAGCGGGACGAGGCCATCAAGATCATGAAGGGTTTTTCCGGGCGATTGGGTGACACCCTCATCGGCATGGGTTTGCTTAAACCCCACGAGCTCTTCGAATTGCTCAGCCAGCAGGTTTTGGATAAGTTTTTCGAGGTTTTCGGTTGGACGGCGGGCAACTACCGTTATTATTCCGGGCAAACATATGAGGCTGAGATCGTGCCGCTGAAGCTGGGCGGTTATGCCCTGTTGGCGGAGGGCGTGCGGCAGAATGTCACTCTGGATTCTTTGCGAAATCGCTATTTGCCCAAACTCGATCGCAAATTGAGGCGCTTGGAGAATCCCTACCTGAAAGCGGACAAGCTGGGCCTGTCGGCCCGAGAGCAACGGGCCGTGGACCTGGTGGACGGCGAGCGCAGCGTGCGTGATCTCTTGGTCCTGGGCGGATCGGACAGGCAGACCTTTGAAACCTCGGTTTACCAAGCGCTTTACCTCTTAGAAGAACTCGAAATGGTCGAGATCGTTTGAGGCTTGCCTGAAGCTGTGTTTTGGGGTCTCGGACTTGGAAAGGAGTGCATCGGTGTCGAATTTCATCGAGCAAGTGGACCGGACGCATCATTGTGGTGAATTGCGGGCGGGAGATCAGGACCAGCGTGTCGTGCTTTTCGGCTGGGTGGCTTCGCGGCGGGACCTGGGCGGTTTTGTTTTCGTGGACCTGAGGGACCGCGAGGGTGTGACTCAGCTGGTTTTCGATCCGGCAACTTCCGGCGAGGCCTTCAGTGAAGCAGGCCGCATTCGGCCCGAGTGGGTCGTGGCCGTCAGCGGTACGGTGCGCTCCCGGGGTGCCAACGCAAACGACGACTTGCCCACGGGTGCCGTGGAGGTTTTGGCCGACGAGCTGCACGTTTTCAATGCTTCGTTGGTGCCGCCTTTTCAGCTCATCGACGACGTGGACGCCCGGGAAGAACTCCGTTTGCAATCTCGCTACCTGGATTTGCGGCGACCTGAGATGGCCCGCCGGCTCAAAGCGCGGCATGAACTCACGCAGCTGGTGCGTGGGGCCTTGGTGGACCAGGGGTTTTGGGAGCTTGAAAGCCCGATGATGATCAAAAACACGCCGGGTGGGGCACGCAATTTTCTGGTGCCAAGCCGGCTGAACGCAGGCAGTTTTTACGCCCTGGCCGAGTCGCCGCAAATCTACAAACAGCTTTTCATGGTGGCGGGCTACGATAAGTATTTTCAAGTGGTGCGCTGTTTTCGCGACGAGGATCTGCGAGGTGACAGGCAGCCCGAGTTCACGCAGATCGACATGGAGATGAGTTTCGTCGCCCCGCGACATATATTTGCAGTGGTCGAAGACATGATGCGGCGAATTTTCGACAAGATCTTGGATGTGAAACTTGAGGCGCCTTTTGCGCGGATGACCTATGCCGAAGCCATGGGTCGATTCGGCTCGGACAAGCCCGACCTGCGCTATGGCCTGGAGCTGCAAGACCTGACCGAAGTGGTCCGCTCGCATGATGGTGGCGGTATCGGCATGATGATGGACGCGGTCAAGGCCGGCGGTGTGGTCAAGGGCATCTGCTTGCCGCCGGAACATACGATGAGCCGCAGTGGCCTGGATAAGTTGGAAGGCAAGGTCAAGGAAATGGGCGGGGCGGGACTCGCCAGGGCCAAAATCGGCGATGACGGCTCCTGGACGCAGACGCCTTTGGCCAAGCGTATCTCGGACGAAATGCGAACCGCCATCAATGAGGCAGCCGGTGCCGTGCCCGGTTCCATTTTGCTCATGCAGTTCGGTCCGGCCAACCGCGTACACACCATTTTGGGCGGCTTGCGCACCCATCTGGCTCAGAAATTCGAGATGGTCAAGGGTGACGAGTGGAAGCTTCTTTGGATCACCGATTTTCCCATGTTCGAGACCAGCGAGGAAAGCGGCGCGGTCGTCGCCTGTCACCATCCCTTCACCAGCCCTTTGGACGAAGACGTGAACTTGCTTGAAAGCGATCCTTTGGCCTGCAGAGCCAAGGCCTACGATCTGGTGCTCAACGGTGTGGAAGTCGGCGGCGGCTCCATCCGTATCCACGACTCAGAAATGCAAAACAAGGTTTTCGCGGCTCTGGGCATCGATCCTTCTGAACAGCGGGCCAAGTTCGGCTTCTTGCTCGACGCATTAAAGTACGGCGCACCACCCCATGGCGGGGTCGCCCTGGGCCTGGATCGCCTCTGCATGCTCCTGACCGGCGCGCCCTCCATCCGCGACGTCATCGCCTTCCCCAAAACAACCTCCGGCCAATGCCTCATGAGCGGCGCTCCCTCCGATATCACCGAGGCCCAACTCAAAGAACTCCATCTGAAAAGGGGCTAGGGGGGCGTATGAAAAAGGAGGTCCTTGTTCTTTTTGTCCTGATGTTTGCGCCCACCTTGGCATCAAATGTCCCGATCGACAGGGTCGCAAGTATTGATGGGTGGATTTCCGGATTTGCTTGCGGCTTTGACTCACCTGGAAGAGATGTGTTAAAAACTCAAGGGTGAAGACCCTAAATTCGATCTTGATTATTCTCTGCCTGTCGCTCCTTGCCGCCTGCGCCACTGATGATGAATGCGAAGTGGACGCGGACTGCAATGACGGGGATACCTGTAGCGAAGACCGATGTCGTTTGGGGCGTTGCTCGGCCTTGTTGATCCCGGGCTGCTGCCACGACGATGCCGACTGCGGCCCGTCTTTTGGGCCTCGCTGCGAGAAGGCTTCTGAGCGTTGCGTGGCTTGCATCGAGGACGCGGACTGCCTTGAGGGCACTTGCGACGAGGCGAGCTTTCGATGCATTACGCCCAAGGCCGGGGCGGCTTGCACTTCGGATGCCGAATGCGATAGTGGCTGGTGCTTGCAGGAGGCCAGCACGGGCTATCCTCATGGATTTTGCGGAAAAGCTTGTCAATCGCCTGAGGATTGCGAGTCCCTGGCTTGTGTGGAGGTTGCCGGGGGCGAGAAATCCTGCCTGCCGGTCTGCTTCAGCGACGCCGAATGCCGGCCGGCTTATATGTGCTTGGGCGTGGGCGCGGACCGCGGTGCATGTTTTCCACATTGCACCAAGGCGCCGGATTGCCCGGTGGTGGGGACTTGCAATCCGTGGTTGGGCCTTTGCACAGGTTCTGTGCCGGGTGCCGAGAATGGCGCGCCTTGCGAGAACGACGCGGATTGTAAGGGTTACTGCGCCACGGAGTCTTCGAGTGGCGCGCCTGGCGGCCTCTGCTTCTCCATTTGTTCGCCCTCCAGGGTCGCTTGCCCGGGCGAGGACGAAGCTTGCTCCTGGCTGATTAGTCCTTTTTTGGGAGCGATAAATATATGTCAGCCGGTTTTCGTGCCTGCCGACGGCTGCCGACCTGAGTATGCCACCATGGTGGCCATCGAGTATCTGGTGGGTGTGGATCCCCAGGCCATTGGAGTCTGCCAGCCGGCTTGTCGGGCAGGGGACTGCGCCAACGCAGACTGCAACCTGTATTCAGGGCTTTGCGGCGATCCGGTGGCCGGAGCTGAGCACGGCGCGGCTTGTGTCACCAACGAAGAATGCAAGGGGATTTGTTTGACCTTTTGGCCGGACGGTTACTGCACCGGGCCTTGTCATCTGGCGGATCCCCAATGCGAAGGCGGGGCCTACTGCCTGAATCTGGGCATCCAAACCTCTTGTACGTCCAGTTGCCAAAGTGATCCGGACTGCCGCGAGGACTATTTTTGCGAACCCAACGTGCACACTTGCCTTCCTCCGGAATGACCATGCGCGCTTTGTCGGCAATACCCGCTTTGGCTCTCCTGTTTTTGACTGTCGCCTGCGGGCCTCAGCCTGCCTGGTTCGACGGCGAAGAGATGATGTTCGATCCGGATTGGATCATCGAGGTGGACATCGAGGTGGCCGAAGAGGATTGGGAAGTACTCCGCTACCAGGCGCGCAATTTCCAAGATGTGCTCTGCGCCGTGGAGCCCCCGCCCAACCCCTTTACTTATTTCGAGGGAGACATCGTCATCGACGGCATACGGGTGGAGTCGGTGGGCGTGCGCAAAAAGTGTTTTTTTGGTTCCTGTGATTCCGACCGACCTTCTTTCAAGGTAAGTTTTAATGAGTATGTGCGGGGGCAGCGCTTCATGGGACTCAGGCGATTCACCCTGAACAACGCCAAGTCGGATCCGGCGAAGATCAAGCAGTGCCTGGGGTACTGGCTCTTTGATCGGGCCGGGGTCATCTCGCCTCGTTGCAGTTTTGCTCATGTGACGGTCAATGGGGTGGATAAAGGACTCTACGTTCACGTGGAGAGCATCAAGACCGAGATGATGAGTCGCTATTTTGATGACACCCGAGGCAATATTTACGAAGGCGCGCTGTCGGATTTCCAGCCCAACTGGGTCAATACTTTTCAGAAGAAGACCAACGAGGAAAACCCGGATCGCAGTGACCTGGATGCCATGGTTAACGCCTGCGCGGCGCCCGACGATGTCTTCGAAGAAAGCCTGTCTTCCCTCATCGATCTGGATTCCTACTATCGGTTTTGGGTCATGGAAGTGCTCATCGGTCATTGGGATGGATACGCATCTTTTAATCACAACAATTTTTACATCTATGGAGATCCGAAGAGCGAGAAATTCCACTTCATCCCCTGGGGCATCGACGGCATTCTTTTTTCCCAGCCGGGGGCCACGAAATCGGTTTTCGCCGACGCCATCATTCCCCACAGGCTTTACAAGAACCCCGAGAGCCAGGCTCGCTATTTGGATCTCTTGGAGGAATTGATCGACACGGTTTGGGACGAAGAGATCATTCTGGCAGAGATCGATCGCATGGAAGAACTCATCACACCCATCGCCGACTCTTATCGGACGGGCGAGTTGGCCTGGCTGATCCAGCATGTGCGTGATTTTGTGGTCAACAACCCGATTGAGATCCGAGCCGAGCTGGAAGGCGAGCCGGTGCCCTGGACCACGCCTCTTTCGGGGCCGCCCTGTCTCAGGGAGCGGGGTAGTTTCTCGGGCAGCTTCAGCACCACCTGGGGCAGCATTGAGTCGGTTGATCCCTTTGGGGAGGGGACCGGGGTTTTTAACGTCGTCATGGATGACTTGCCCGTGCCCATTAATTTTGTGGCGTCCGTGGCAGGCTTGGACCCCAACCCCGAGGTGCCGGACCCAAAGCCCACGATCCAGATCCTGGCCACCACGCCCGGCGAGAGCGGGGACCTGCTCATTGCGGCGATCCTGGTCATCAACGATCCGAACCTGGTGGAAGCAAACAAGAGCGTACCCATCAATATGGGCGAGGCGGCGGGCTATATTTTTCGACAGGATCCACTCAACCCGGCCAACTTCGAAGTCTTCCTGCTGATGGACGGCTCTATCCTGTTTTCCCAGGCGGCCATGGTGCCAGGAGAGCCCATCAGCGGCGTCGTGCAAGCGACCATTACAGATTCGGGATGGTAAATCATGCATCTTTGTAGAACGTTTATCTGCTTCCTCTGCTTGCTGGTTTTTTTGCCGGGCGTATCTTCGGCCAAGGACAATGAGACGGACGCAAGCATCTGGGATACAATCCGCCTTCGTGGACGCGCGATTTTTCGTTATGAGCTGCGCGAGCGGGAGAAGTTCGACGGCTTCAGCGATGAGTTTGAGTTGGATCGGGCTCGTTTCGATCTGCGATTCAAGCCCACCGACGACCTCAGGCTTATGTTGGAGATGGAGCTGACCTCGGGCGTTGAGCTCAAGGATGCCTACGCCCGCTACGACCTGCATCGAGCATTCCGCGTCCAGTTGGGGCACTTCAAGAAGCCCTTTTCCGCGCTGCGCATGAGCTCCCGCTGGGATCTCCTGGTGCCACGACGGGGTCTGATTGACGACCACGTAATCGGGGGCAGCGACTTTGGCGGATTTGGCGGACGCGACGCAGGACTGCAGGTGTTTGGACGATTGGGCAAGCGTAAGAATGTTCGTTTTTCGTATGCCCTGGGGCTTTTCGATGGTTGGGAATTATCAGATGCCTTCTTCCGCGATCCGGGTGATCCCAACGATGAAAACGCTTCGCATCGGGATTATGTGGGCAGGTTGCAGGTGGACTTTCTCAAGATGGTGACCGTGGGTGTCAGTTACAACCACAAGGTGGCCCGCATCGCATACGCCCCGGGCGTCGAGCAGGTTCGTAGCTTTAATGCAATCAGTGCGGATGTGGCTTTTGTGCTGGCCGGTTTGACTTTGCAGCTGGAAGGCATCTGGGGGACCAACCCCAACGCGGCGGCCGGGCATGCCATGATGGGCGGTCACGCCATTCTAGCCTATCATATCCCCATCCTCGATCTCTTTGTCTTGACCCCTGCCTTCATGGGCGAGGTTTTGGACCCGGACGACGATGTGGAAGGGAAGCATGCTGTGCGTTTGGTTGGTGCCTTGAACTTCGACATCGGCAAGTATACGCGAGTGGTCCTTTCCGCGGAGGGGGGCATGGGTGAGTTGGTTTGGATTCAGCCCGAGTACAGCAATTGGGATCAGCCGGATGCCGTGGAAAGTGCGCCGCGCAAGGTAGACACAAGGGTGATGTTGCAGCTACAACTCAGGTTGTGATTTGATTTCAGCAAGTTGGAGGAACGCATGAATCTGGATCGACATCGTTTGGGCATGATTTTGGTGCTTTTGTCTGGCCTGCTCATGGCGGGTCAAGTTTGGGCCGATGATTCGGGTCGGGTCAAGATCGCTCTGCACAGTATGCAATTGAGGAGTGGCTTGGAGCTGAGTTCGGATCAGCTGGAGGGGCTGTCGGCATACCTGGGCGCCAAGTTGGGCGAGATCCAGGGCTTCAGCGTGTTGAATGCGAGCCTGGTGAAGACGCATTATGCCAAACACGCGGAGGAAGGTGATCCGACCTGCGTCGAGCGCAATTGTCAAATGCGCACGGAATTGGCGCTGGGTGCGGACTATGGGCTTGTGGTGAGAATTTTGGCCATCGGTAAGAAATGCGTGCTGACCGGTTCCTTGTATCCTCGGGCGGGTTCGGCCACGCTTCGAACCGCTTCGGCCCAGGGAGCTTGCGAGTTGGAGTCCCTGTCCGAGAGCCTTGATCGGCTGGTGGCCAGCCTGTTTGAGTCGGGCGATCTGGGACCTTTGGCTGCCCCGGTAGTCGCCAAGGCCCGCGTTGAACCCAAGCCCCGCGTCGAGCCCAAGCCCCGCGCCGAGCCAGAACCCCTGGCCGAACTCGGGCCCGAGCCTCGGGCCAAGCCGGAACCCGCAGCACCTCCGGCACCGAAGCGCGTGAGACAGAAGGACGGTTGGCCCAACTTCGATCTCACCCTGAGCCTGGTATACGCCCCGGCACCCCTGGTGCACTACTCGCAAGTCTCCTTCACCTCGGAAAACGAATTTCAAGCCAAACTTTACGACCAGCTTGGCCTGCGATCGGCCTTTGAGTGGCGCTGGTTCGGCAAGATGCTCATCGGCGGTCAGGTCCGACTGCTCGCCAATGAGCGGAACGTCCTTTTCGAGACGGGCCCCCGCCTCGGGGGCTTGTTCCCTTTGACCCCCAAGATCGCCTTGCTTCTGATCGGCTCCGCGGGTCTGAGCTTCTGGACCATGCGAGAAAACAACTTCTTCTGTGAAGATGTGCAAGGCTATGGCGGCGTCTATGCTGAGCTGGCTTTCGGTATGCGTTATAAGCTGAATTCTTGGCTGGCCCTGGAGGCGGATCTTTCGGCCATGGCCGGTACCTACGGTCATTCGGGCAACACCAATGATGTCGAAGCCTATACCTGCAATCACCCCGAAGGGCTGAACATGTGGCGAATTCAGCTGTCCACCGGCCTGGTCTTTGGTCTATAAAAAACCTTTCGAGAATCAGCTGTTGACAGATTTGCTGGGGGTGGATTATGTTGGCGTCATATTTGATTTTCACCTTTCACCTTTGACCTTTGACCTTTGACCAGAGAACGGAATCGTTTCTTTCTTTCCCCTCCGGTCTGACCCATGAGGGCTTGCCCATGCATACGAATTACAAGGGATTCGCCATCACGCTGATCTTTTTGCTGGGCTTGGCCAGCCTGGCCTGTTCGTCACGCAAAGAGGGTACCTGTGAAAGGGACTCTCACTGTGATGGTTTGACGGTTTGTTTCGAGAAGAAGTGCCTGAGCATGAAAGAAGTTAAGGCCATTCGCACGCAGCGGGAGGAAGACGCCAAGCCCAAAATCTGCAAAGACAACGATGGCGACGGCGTGAAAGCTGGAAATGGCTGTAAAAAGGGTGCGCCCATCGACTGCGACGACAAGAACGACAAGATGGCTCCCGGCAAGGTTGAGATTTGCGATGATTTCGACAACAACTGCGATGGCCTGGTCAACGAGGGTTTGGCGAAGTGCTCCCAGGCTTTGTTTACGGGGAAGACAGGTGGCAAGCAGGGCGAGTACAAATTGAATAGCCCTCATTCGGTCATCGTGGATGACGATGGCAGCTTGCTCGTCACCGACAGTCATCACCTCTGGCGGGTGTCCAAGGATGGCCAGGTTCAATTGGTGGCAGGCAGTCACTTACCCAACTTTGCCGATGGCCAAGGCGAGGCGGTTCGATTCTCGCACCCCCATGGCATCATCAAGGATCGCAACGGAGATGTCCTTTTGGCTGATTGCAAAAACAACTGTGTGCGCCGGGTGACTCGTGAAGGTCATGTGAGTCATGTGGCGGGCATGTGCAGCAGCAAGACCAAGGACACAGGTCAGTTTGCCGATGGCGGCAAAGATCAGGCTCGGTTCTATTGCCCGACAGACTTAGCGCTCGACGTCGACGGTTCGATTGTGGTGCTGGACCAGGGCAACGCCCGCATCCGTCGCATCGGTCTTGACGGCCAGGTCAGCACCATCGCCGGTGTGGGGCCGGTGCATGTGGAGGACGGTGAGGGGCAAATGGGCTATTTGGACGGCCCGGCCAATGAGGCTCGCTTCAATGATCCGCAAAGTGTCTTGGTTGATTCCAAGGGAATCATCTATGTATCGGAATCTTTCAACTGCCGCATCCGTCGCATTGATCCCAAGAAGGGCGAACATGGCGAAGTGAGCACCTTGGCCGGAGAGTCGGATACCTTGCTGGGCGTTGGTGGTCATAAGGATGGTCGTGGTGCCAAGGCCAAGTTCAATTTCCCTCATGGTATGGCATTCGATGCCAAGGGCAATTTGTTGGTGGTCGATACAGGTAACGCGGTCATCCGGCGGGTGACGCCCCGTGGTCGGGTCAGCACGGTGGTGGGTCGACCGGATAAGCCCAAGGCCAAGGAAGGCTCCTGGAAGGACGTGCAGTTCGGGATGCCTATCGATGTGGCCCCGGGACCAGATGGAAGTCTTTATGTGCTGGATGCCGGTGTTAATCGATTGCGTAAAATCGTTCCATAAAGTGGTGAGGAGGTTTTCGATGAAACGCTTGATGTTGGGTTTGGTTCTTTTTTCGGGTTTTGCGTTCCTGGCGCTGGGTTGTTCAAACCTCAAAGAGGGTGAGTGCAAGCGGGACCGGCACTGCGATGACAAAGCCACCAAGCTGGGCGAGCTTTGGGTTTGCTACAAAGAGCCGCCTGAGTCTGAAATCGGGAAGTGTCTATTGGCCAAAGACGCCAGGGTGGCTTTGGCGAAATACAAGAAAAAGAAAGATGGCAAGTGCGATGACGGCGACGGCGACGGCGTGGGCGTGGGGGATGCTTGCGAAGGGCCGGTGGATTGCAACGACAAGGACAAGGACGTCAAGCCCGGCGGCACGGAAGTTTGTGACACCAAGGACAACGACTGCGACCAGGTCATCAACGAGGGCCTGAAGTCCTGCGTGGGCACGGTCTTGGGTGGCAAGCGGGACCCCATTTGTCACTTCATGATCACCATGACCTCCGGTGTGGCGGTAGCTCCCAACGGGGATGTTTGGGTCAGCGATCAACACCAAATCTACCGCATCGACGCCAAGGGCATCCCGACGCGCTTCGCGGGCAGCAACAAGCCGGGGCATGAAAACAAGAAGGGCAAATTCGCGCGATTTGACGAGCCGGTGGGCTTGGCGGTGGGTCCGGATGGCTCGGTCTATGTCGCTGAGTGCAAGAACAACTGCGTGCGCAAGTTGGCGACCGATGGCCAGGTGAGCACCTATGCGGGACTCTGCTCCAACGAGGCGGACAACGCGGGCTTGGACAAGCTGGGCAACTGGAATGAGGCACGTTTTTGGTGCCCGATTGATTTGACCTTTGACGCCGATGGCAGTTTGTTGGTGGTGGATCGATTCAACGCCAAGATCAAGCGCATCACCAAGGCTCGCAAGGTCGAGCTTGTGGCAGGCGTCGGCGGCAAGGATACGGATGAGGGCGTGGTTTTCGGCAGCGCCAATGGTCCCGCGCTCAAGGCCGAGTTCGACCAGCCGGTTTCCATCGCCAAGACCGCGGATGGTGCCTTTGTCATCGCGGACATGAAGAACAATTGCATCCGCCTTCTCAAGGGCGGAAAGGTCAGCACATTGGCAGGCCAGTGCGCCAAGGTGGATGTGGAAAAAGAGAACTTCGCCGACGGCAAGGCGGCCAAGGCCAAGTTCAAGATGCCCAATGGGGTTGCCGTGGCTCCTGATGGCACAATCTACGTGGCCGACACGGGCAACCACTGCATTCGCAAGATCGGCGGCGGCAAAGTCACTACGGCTGCCGGGCGTTGTTTACAGCAGGGTTATTTCGATGGTCCCGTGAAAGATGCTTTGTTTAATCAGCCCCTGGCCATCGACGTGGCCAAAGATGGCTCGCTTTGGATCATCGACCACGGCAATTATCGGGTGCGTCACCTCATTCCTTGACGCTGACCCAGACTCCTTCCACGAATCGATAGTCCATTCGCTCCGGGCTGTGCCCGACAAATTGTTCGAGCAGACGTCCAGCCATGCCTGAGCTGAGCTTTGACAGGCCGGCGGCCTGGGCCAAGGCTTCGTCTTGGGCCGTGGCCCAGGAGCTTATCTGATCGGCCAGTTTGGTGATTTCGCTTGGGAGCTTTCGCATCGCTTCGATGAGCAAGTCTGCGGGTATGGGGAGGAGTTCGGCTTGTCCATTTGACTGTGCCTGCAAAAAACAGGTCATCAAGATGGCGTCCAAATCCAAGGCCTCTTCGCTCTCGGGTTGACTGCCCAAAGGGAAAGGCTGCGGCAGATCGTCTCGCTTCAATCCAAGGGCATCCGTCAGGAGCAAAGAGGCCTCCACCCGATCCAGATCTCTGTCCAGACAGGCCAGATCCTCGGGCCCAACAAAGTCTCGGGGCAGGTCTTTGTCTGCCGCGAGATAGAGTGGCCGGCGTCGGCCGACATAGGCCAGACGGTCGGGCAGGGGGGCGGGCAACATGCTCAGCCAGGGTGATTCGAGCAATTCGTGAGCCCGTCTGACGCGCTTGGCGATTGCGTTTTGGGCCACTTGTACCAGTTGCAACAAGGGGATCTGAATCAGGGCTTTTGTCGCGCTGTCCAAATCCAGCACGCCCGCCTGGGCCAGGCCGATTTCAATGCGGCCTCGCACGCGCTCGCCGGCCGTCTGCATGGATTCGATTTCTCCTGCCGGCAGGCCATCGGCGACCAGGACACGGTTGATGAGATTGGCCAGTTGGGAAGCCAGGCTTTGCGCGTGCTCTGCCTCGCCAAGGCGTGGGTCGGACATGGCTTGTGCGAACAAGCCCCCCGCGGAACGCTGCACCAGAGGGTAGCTTGGCGCGTCGGGCAGGCCCCGCGGCAGGGGCAGGGGAGTGGCCAGTTTTTCCTGTTCAAGCGGCGCATAAAACGCCAAGGCTTCGTTCAACTCGGGCCAACCCCGATCCGCCAGTCGGCCTTGGCGCCAACGCATGGCCAGTTCTTCCAGTTCCGCCAGGGGAGTGGTGCCCAGGTTGCCCATCAAGGCGAAGAACAGATCGCGCTCTTCGGCAAAGGCCAGATCGAGCAGTTTTTTTATCAGACCCAGGTCGGCGCCCACTTTGACGGCCAGGTAATGAACATGATCCGGGCTCAGGACTCTGTCTTGCAGGACCTCGGGCAGATCGTCGAGCGAGTCGCGCTCGACCTTGATGAGCACCCGTTCGAACCACAAGACCAGCATTTCGAAATCCACGTTGCGAACCCAGCGTCTCACTCGCGCGGGTCCACATTCGAAGAGCAAGTTCAGCCAGTAGCCCCAACGGTCCAGATCCAGTCCATTCTGAAGCCAGATCTCCAAATCCAAGAGGTGGGTCAACTGGCTATTGGAGCTGAGTTCAATCAAGGGCAGGGCGTCCACATCGCCGATTTCCTTGATGGTCAGCATCAAGTCTTCCGGCGAAATCACCCGGGTCAATGCTTCAGGTTTGGAAGACAGCAGCACCAGATCCTGACGCCGCCGACCGGCCGGCAACTCCAGCAAAAGGGCAAGTTGCTTTGCCTGTGGCAGGGCATCGAGTTGTCGAAGCCCCTCTTTCGAATCCATGTTCAGCAAGGCCAAGGCGCGTGGGGACTGGGATTTGTTGGTTTCGTCCATGGGCGCAATATGGTGACTTTGGTGACTCAAGTCAAGCCTGACCCTTGTCACTCCTTGACAATTTTACGTTGGAATTGGCAACATGACAGCTAAGCATACCTACCCTACGGCATAGATGGTGGCCGGTTTTTGAACGCTTGGCTGTCGAATGTGGCTTGGATACAATGCCTCCTTTGAGCAACCATCCAGCTTTGTAATCGCCACACAGGAGCAACCATAGTGAACCGAGTTATGAAGAAAATTCTGAAATTGGCTATTTGGTTACTGGCTGGTGGAACGTTATTATTGGCAATTGCGATACTAACGTTGCCAGAATTGAGGACCTTTGTCGCGTTCAAGCTGGCACCCAGCTATGCTCGAAATTTGAATTTCAAAAAGATGGTTCGATTCGATCGGGCATCAGTGTATTTATTGGGGACCATACACGAAGACCACCTTACATCTGGCGAGTATTCGTTATTGCACCTGAAGGCAGTTATTGAAAATCTACACCCTGACCTTCTTTTGTTGGAACAGAGGCCCCAAATGGTGGCTGAGGGCTATGCAGGTGATGGACCAATTGAAATGCCTTTTGCTCATTTGACCGCCTTGGAAATGAGTATTCCAGTAGATGGGATTGACTGGTGGAAAAAGGGCAGTTCGATCAGAAGAACCGATGCCAACAGAGATGATCGGATGTACCGGAATCTCCAGGAGCGTATTCCCGCGAAGGGGACGGTGTTGGTATTGTGTGGGTACTCTCACGTGCCTGAATTGATAGAACGGATGATGAACGACAGGTATGTAGAAGCCGAGATATCAAGCAGTCGGCGAGATTTCCTTTTTGATATTGGCGACAGCCTTTTGTCTTATCCACCTGGAATGAAACACGCCATTGCCCAAAGAGTCTATCAGGAAGAACAAAACGCCAAGGTTGAAATTGATCCGGCATGGAAAAGCGACCTGCTGACGGTTGCAACATCTCGGCGCAAGTTTCTTTCGGTTATCGAAAAGGTGGGGGAACGAAAAGTCCGGATCCCATGTGAACCTAGTAAACAATGCTTGAAATGTTGCGCTCTGAGAAGCGAAGCTGAACAGCTTGTCCGTAAGATGACATTGCCATCCACTTTGGAGAACCAGCGAGCTGATTTGGCCAAGCAAGTAATATTGGCCTTCCGTATGCTGGAAGATTTCGCCAGGACATACGGTTGGACTGAGCACTTACGGTTGTTTTTTGATGGCGGCATCGAGATATATACAAATCAAAACCAATTGTTGTCCCGTCTTCGCAATCTTTTTGAATTGCCAGGAACTGTTTCCATGCCTTCTTCCGGTTTGGCGGCTGCCTTGAAAAAAAACATCTTGATGGCTGTTCAATCTAAGGCTTACCAAACAATCAACCCAGAATATGCAAAAGAACAAGGTTCCTGGATGCGCCTACTTGCTCGCGAAATGGCCCATCGGCTTCATGTGGAAATTCTTCGAGGCGACGAACAAGCCATGAGACCCGTCTGGTTTTACGAAGGATTCGCCAGTGTTGCATCCAAAGATCTGCTATCTGATCCCCTCGACCACAATGAAGCGTTTTTGGCTATACAATCAAAAGGTCCAGGAGCCTATAAAAGATATGCAGCAGCTTTGCGATATTTCATGACCCAAGTAACGTTGAACGACATGATATCGAAAGCCGCAAATCCGGATTTTGAGGATTGGCTTCAAAAGGAATGCAAAAAATAGGTCCATGTCCAATTCAAGGGGGACAGACCCCGACACTTGACACTTAATGCTCCTTGGCGATCCACTTTGCAATCCATCCCTTGACCGGCTCTTTTACTTCTTGATTCCTGATGTATCCCAGCACACGCCCCACCTGGTAGTAGGATACCTTCAACAATTTGCCTATCTCTCTTTGCCGCAAGGTCGTGCTGCGATTCAATGCCCAGACGGCGAATCTTCTGGCGGGATTTGCGCCGGGCCCCATCTGTGTTTTGCGGAGTTCTCGGAGCTTGGCACCTGTCATTTTCTGAATATCTTCGAGCACATCCTCGGGCAGCCGGTTGCGCGGGTGCTTTGTTTTGGGTTCTTTCTTTTCCGAGCTTGTCATCTCTCGCGGCTCGATGGCCTTTCGCGCAAAGAGACCCGTCTCCGGGTTGAAGTCCTCGGGGTACTCTTTGCGCCCCAATCGGTAGGACTCCACAAAAGAATGGAGTTTCTTCTTGCCTCCGAACAAGTCGACAAAGAAACCCGTCCGCAACCATTCCGGTGCTTTCTCCAGGTTCATATAGGCCCGATAGCTAGTCCAGCCCTCATCCGCCGTGGATTTCTGGATCAAACTAGCCTCCACCGGGTTGAGGTGGATGTAAGCGATCAGTACGCGAAGATACTCCTCGTCCTCAACGAGCTGACTCGTAAACCGTCCCCGAAACACCGGCCCGTCCCAGCGATGCCGGCGATTGATCCACTGCGCATAATTGCCGTTAAGGTCCTGCATGGCCTCGGAAAGATTCCCCAAAGCGCTGCGAACAAGAAGGTGATAATGGTTCGGCATCAAAGAAAACGCATGCAACTCAAGACCAAACTGCTCAACCGTATTCCCAAGAAGGTCCAAAAAACCCTGGCAATCACTCTTAACCTTAAAAATAGGCGCACGTCGCGCACCCCGATGCATCACATGATGCCAGGCACCCTCATAATCAATTCGTCTTTTTCTCGGCATAAAGCAAGCATGTCAAGCCACCCGCTAAGTGTCAAGTGTCGGGGTCTGACCCCCTGCTCACGTCGTGATGGACTTCATCCATGTGCTTGAGTACCTGTGGCAGGCATCTTACGCTTTCCATGAACCCGGGACTACTGAAGCACAGCAATGGGTGCAGCAGCGTGGTCTTCGAGTCCTGCATGGCAAATCGAGCGACGTGGCGGCCGGCATGCGCCGTAGCGCCACTTTGCGGGCTCTGCGTGGATCCAAACGAGAAGCCGTGGACAAATGCGCCGGCTACCTGTTGAAGAATCGGGATTACCTGCAATATGACCTGTATCTGGATGTCGGCTTCCCGATCGGGACCGGAGTCATCGAGGGCGCATGTCGCCATTTGGTCAAAGATCGAATGGATCTGACCGGCGCACGATGGCGCTTGGCGGGAGCCGAAGCCGTTCTTCGACTGCGCGCTCTGAGGGCCAGCGGCGATTTTCAGGACTACCTCCGATTCCATCGCGAGCAGGAACGCCAGCGCAACTACACGTCGCGATTCACCACACGATCATTTTCGGTTGCGGAGGCGGCATGATTACGTCGTTTCAAAAGAGCTACACCCAACTGCTTTCGAACCGCGTCGGCCAACTGGTCATAAGTGAAGGGCTCGGCCAAGCATGTCAAGCCACCCGCCAAGTGTCAAGTGTCGGGGTCTGACCCCGCTTTGGCCTGACCCCGCTTTGGCCGACCCCGCCTTGGCCGGCCAGGGTGCGTAGCGGTCGAAACTTGCGGATAAAAAGGTGGAGGAGAAAAGCCTTCAATGGATACGTTTTTTTACTTGACGGGGTCGGCTAATGGGTGACCCCTTTCCCGGCTTCTCAATGGCCATGCCATACTTTTTTGATTAAAGAAGCATTTTTGGGATCTGCCAGAAGGTATCCCGCTTCATCTTGGTGGACACTTCTCCAAAAGAGAAGAACAGGGTTCGCATCTTCGTTGAGGGTTAACTCGCCCAAAAATTTCACTTCATTTCCAAGATAGAGATTCTTTTTGGTTCCGAGAACCACCCAGTGTTCACCGACAAACATATGTTCCTCACCACTCTTTGTGAGTGCTTTTGTTATGCGGGGAAGCTTGAATACAGCCAGTTGAGCGCCACTTTTTGTGGTCCAGCACCTTGTTAGTTCATAGTCATTTTTCCTCACCAACCCGACCGTATTGGCCTTTCGAACATTAGGGAATTCGGGGAGTAGACGTCTTGCAGGGCAAGGAGAAATTTTGCACCTACTGCGAGATAATTTTGTTTCCAGTTTGCTTCCAAGGTGGCTTGCGTAGATTTTAGGGTGGGTCACCCAGCCGCAATCTGCATATAGATTTTGGGTGCCTGTTTTCGAAATTGGTCGCCTGTCTTTGCTGGATACAAAAAAAATATTTTCTTCAACTGAACTGTCCCATGAGGATTTTCGACGGAGGGCAATTGAAGAGGTTTCTGTCTCTTGTGAATTTACCATCCAAAATTCTGTATTTTCGATTTCCGAAACTTTCTTGTTTTCCAGCTCATTTCTTTCGCCGGTCCATGCCAAGTCCACCGGGTTCCAGTGTCCATTGAGATCTCTACAGAAAGAAACTCGGAGGACTTTGGCCGGCTGATAACCCTTTCCCTCTTCCGAGATTTCGACAAGCTTCGGATCCTCCCAGAATCCGACATAGGAGCAACAAGGCAAATTCACTTTTCCAACAAGGGATGACCCAAGCAGAATCACCAACAAGGCCTGAATGCTCATCTCGAAACCTCAATGTACAGTAATTGTGTTATTGCCCTCTTCGGTTTTGAGCATATCGTTAAGCTCATTCCATACATCAATGTCTGTGATGGCAATACAGCCATCCGAACAAGTGTCTTCGCCGCTTCTGCAGAAGTGAAGTTGGATGCCGGTACGACTATACTTTTGAGGCCTTTGCTTCTTATCCCATTTCATGCTTCGTCTGTCTGTGGATTCATTTGTTTTTCGATGTGGCCGACCGACATTGTAGGTCCCTTTTTCTGGTGGTCCTGAGTCTTTCAGCCATGATTTTTGTGGGTTATTTTTTCCTTTGCCGTAGATTTCCTTCTGTTTGTTGTTGCCCGACACTGCCTTATCAGTACGTAAGCTAGACTTGGGTTTGCCATCGTCGGTCGTCTCGTTCGGGATGCACACCAACTCATGGGTGTCTGTTTTGTAAGTACAATAATAGCACACATCATCTTGGTCTTCTTCCTGGCGTTTTCGCTCGCGTTCTCGCCGTTTTTGTCTTTCTGATGGTATGTTTCCTGGCCAGGGCCCACGAATGATGCGCCATAACATGTCCCAATCCACACCGCCGCCACCGTCTACATCTTCACGATTCA
>JAFCZJ010000363.1 GCA_019314375.1 Deltaproteobacteria bacterium
GGAAATAATGCAGCAAGTGGTCATTGCCGGGTCGGTCGTTTCCTTCGCGCTCACCACATTCGCCGACGAGAAGCGGAAGGTCGCCGATGTCCACGGGCAGGTCTTCCCTTGGCGGCAGTCCACCCTCCTGGTGATACACGTGTATATCGACGGCATCCACAGGGGGCTTTCCAAACTTGGCGGCATCGCACCACAAACCCGGCAAGAAAACAGCCTGGCAACCCGCCGTCGTGGGGATCTGGGGACGGAGCTTCTTCCAGGCCTCGCCCAGCCTTCTTATCCCGACCGCCAAGGTTTCCCAGCTCAAGCCATCCGTCCCCACCACTTCCGTGCTCATGCTCTCGGGTTCGTTGAGAATTTCCAGGCCCAAACTCACCCTCGGGTCCAAAACACGCGCGAGCTCCGGCAAGACATGAGAGATGATGCTTTCCGCGAAACCTTCGTCGGAAAAAATACGAACACCAAGCTCATCCCCATTTCGCTGCCAGGCGTTGCCGTCAAACAAGCTCCAATAAATTTTCAACCCAGCAAGGCCGGCCATTCCCTGAAGTGCTCGAACAGACCTCAACAACTGAGGGGACACGCCCACCGGCATCCCCGCCTCATCAAGCAGCAAACCTTCCGCGTTCTCACAGAGCCAAATACGAACTGCGTCCAGGCCCATTTTTCGACAAGACGCCAGATAGCGTGCGCCGATCCAATCCGTGAAGGAATAACCCCAGTCAGGCTTCTTTGGATTGGGCGCCAAATCGTGGTCGTAGGCCCCCATGAGGTAGGGCAGGTTGGCGCCCAGCAGCATGGATGATTTAGTCAGCATCCCACTGACCATGAATCTGAGTCTGCGGGTCGGGCAAGTGTTCGTCACGAACCAACTTGCCTCTCAGAATCCCCTCGTTCCACTCCTCATCCCACGAATACGTCAGCGCATTGCAGCCCACGCATTCGCTTGCCGCAGCCTCTCGCAAGGTTTCCAGGGCCACTTCACTTTCGAGCGCCTCAACAAGACCATTCGCCCGAATACTCCGTCCCTGGTGCCAGCAAAGATAGAAACCGAGATGACTGTATCCGACGAACTTTCGCGGGATGGCGCATCCGCCGAGGGGACGGTGACGAGTCCATTTGTCCAAATACAAGGGCAGATGCTCAAGCAATTGCTTGCGATGGCTGAAGTAGACATCTCGCTCATCGCAGGCCGCGGCGATGCGCCGCAACTGTTCTTGCACCAAGGGCACTTGCTCATCCGTGACCATGAGGTCGGCCGTCTCGGGCACGACTTCCACCGGGGCATGGCGTACATACTGGAGACGACCGTCCGTCACGTCCATCAACTCTTCGAAGAGATCCCAGAGCGACTCGGCATTGTCCCGCTGAATCACCGTATTCGTTCCTCGCGTAATCCCCTCATCGGCTGCCAAAACAAGCGCTCGACAGGCCTTTTCATAGGTGCCGGGCAGACCGCGGATTTGATCGTGGAGTTCGCCCGGCGCGTCGATGGAAACGGTCATGCAATCCAAGCCACGCAATCTCTTGATGCGCTCCGGCGTGACCAGGGTGCCGTTGGTCGTCAACTGCACCTTCAGCCCCAATTCGACCGCGCCCTCGACCAAATCCAACATCGCCGGATGCATGAACGGCTCGCCACCGCAAAAAGAAACAACCTTCATGCCGATGGCTGAAGCCTCCCGAAAAACCGCCAAGACTTCTTCCTTGTCGAGACGCGCGGCATCCTCCTGGCGCCGACACATGATGCACTTGAGGTTGCAGTCTTCGCTCAGGGCGATGTCCATCTTTTCATACAGGGAAAACAAGTGTTCGGCACCGCACTTTTCACAGCGCAAAAGCTCGGCACCACATTGGCAGACCCTGCGAACGAGGCTCACCGTTTCACCTGATCGTCGAAGGAGGCAATGTCGGAACAAGCAGCCAAACAACCTGGGCATCTGGAATCGATGGCCATTAGCTGTAGCGCATCATGGATCTCCGAATGCCAAATTTCGGCCAGCTTGTCCCCCTTCATCACATTGCCCATCACGTCGTCTCGCATAAAAAAACAGGGAAAAACATCTCCGGAAATATCCACCAACATAAATCGTGAGGGCACGAAACAACCACCGGGGGGAATTGGCCTGAGACCTTCAAAATAATACGCGGGCACCAAATCCAAGAGGCTTTCCGTGAAAATGCGCACCCCGAGTTCTCGAGCGCGGCTCCGGATGGCGGCCAGCCCATCTTCCAACCAGAGGCGATCTGAATCCGCAAAGAGCCAGGGCCCCGGATCTCTGTCCATTCCCTGGATCTCGACCTGGAAGGGCTGATAGCTCACCTCTTCCATGCCCAAATCCGCCGCCAACTCAAGAATATGAGTGGCCGTATCCAAAGTAGGCTTCATGAGCACGCCGGAAAGGCCGGTCGAGATGCCCAGTTTCAGAGCTTCCTTTACGGCCTGCATGGCCTTGGTATAAACGCCGGTGCCTCTCAAGCTGTCGTGGATCGACTCGGGTCCATCAATAGAGAAGTGCAGACGAACGGACCGCAACTCGGCCAGTCGCTCCAGATGATCACCAAGCAACAAACCATTGGTCACCACCTCGCTGGACTCAAAACCCAAACCATCGGCGTAAGCGAGCAGATCCGTAAAATCTTTTCG
>JAFCZJ010000032.1 GCA_019314375.1 Deltaproteobacteria bacterium
CAACGAAAACCGCATCCACTTCTCCAAAATGGCCACCAACGTAGGTCTCAAGGCCGCAGCCTTCAAATTCGAAATTCCCAAAGGCATGGAAGTAGTAGAAGCCCCCAGAGCCCCAAAAGCGCCCACTAAGTAGTAGGGGCGGGGTTTATCCCCGCCCGGAACTTGGTTCGGATGAACCAAGCACCGCGCGAGCGCGTTCCAGCCAGGTGTTTAGGGATTGGGCATCCTTTGGTATTTTGCTCAGATCAGTTTCTGCGACCACTGCAAGCATTTGACTCAGGGTCATTGGTTCCAAGGTGATCTCGCCTAGGCGTTTTTCGGGGTGTTTGGTGTTTTCTGATTTGTTCTTACCTGCCAGTGCCAGGATCCAGGCTTCAAGTTTCTCTACCACCATTCCGCCGATGATCCCAGGGCCTTGCGGGTGCTCCTTTAGAAGTTCGGCGATGGCTCCTTCGATGAGCTCTTGACGTTGTTTGTCGCCGTCCCGATCACGAGCAAAGGCAAGAGCATCGTAGCCCTTCTCCTTGGCGAGATTGTACAACCCTTTGACATTGCGCTGCTCTGCGCTCCGGAACCCACCGGCTTTATACTTTCGGATATACATCCACTGAATCGAATCTGCGATTTCCCAGCCGGAGGATTGAACTTTCTTTAGCAGTGCTTCTAGCACACCAGGACTGTCAGTTTGGTAGGCTTTTTCCCCTGAGCGGCCACCTAGCTCGCCCGGCCCTTCCCCCACCAAAAGAATTTTCATTTCAATCACTTTTCCTCTTCAATAGTGCCTCTTCCATGTTTCCGTCGGCGTAGCTCAGCCACAACTCGCCGAGTGCATAAATCTTCGCACGTCCCTCAAAGTTAAGGGTGTCCTTGATGGGACGCACGCTCGTTCCTCTAAGGGGATCGCGTGTGACGACCGTGACTTCTTCAGGTTGCATTTCGTTGATGACCAGCGGACTGTGAGTTGCAATGAGCACCTGAGTCTCTTTTGCAACGTGTTTGAGAATATCCATTATCTGCATGATGCGGGCCGGGTGTAGGCCATTCTCCGGTTCTTCTACCAGGATCAATGACGGTGGGGACAAGGATTGCAGAGCGGCAAAACCCAAGTAGAACAACAAGCCTTCGCTGATAAATGTAGCAGGCACCCTCTCGCCACTCGTTAGCTCAATCTCAATTTCCTTCTCACTGGAGGATGCTACTCGCAGGCGGATATTTTTGACAGAGGGGAACAGTTTGCGGACCTCGATGACGATTTTCTGAAAAGCGTCATCTCCTTGGTTGAGGATTGCGTCATAGATGCCGGGGAGACCGAAACCGCGATCATTATGAAAATCACGAATCTCTTCATCGGTCAGCAGGTGGCTGGATTTTCTTAGCGCATCCGGATCAAATCGAACAAGCCGGGCTCCTTTTAGGTATGGCCAGTGCGGGCTTTCGGAATCTTTGGTAAGCGTGCGCCGTTTGGATTCGTTGTGTGTTCTGTCTTCTGTTTGTAGAACCTCGTTTATTTGAGCTTCTTTTCCCAGGCCTATGATGGAAAGCCGAAGTCCTCCGGTTGTTTCCGCAGTGAGCCGCAGATCGCTTTGCGCTAGGTATAGGTCAGGTTCAAACGGTCGGAGGCTCTCTGGTTTGGTTGTAGACAAAAATCGATCTGAGGCAAGATGCACGATTGTTCTGGCTGCGCGAAGTAGCGTGCTCTTGCCGCTGTCGTTGGGGCCGATGAAGGCGTGTAGGGGGGTCAGGTCGACCTCGACGTCTTTGAGGCAACCGTAGTTTTTTGCGATTAGGTGCCGGATGTATTGCTGCATTTTTTACCTCCAGCGAGCATTTGCTCGAACCTCATTTGACCGCATTTCACGACCAAGCATCAAGACCCTAATTCTCATGGTGTTCGATGAGGACTTTGCGGGGTTTTGAGCCGTCGGGTGGGCCTACGATGCCTTCGCGTTCCATTCGTTCGATCATGCGTGCTGCCCGGTTGTAGCCGATGCGGAGTTTGCGTTGAACCATGGAGGTGGAGGCCTGGCGGGCCTCGGCCACGACGGCCACGGCTTCATCGTAGAGGGCGTCATGGTCTTCTTCTTCTTCGCCGTTTTCGCCGTCCGCGTCTTCTTCGGCGCTGGCCAAGATGCTTTCGTCGTAGACGGGCTCGGCCTGGGCCTTGAGGTGTTCGACGATGTCTTCAATTTCGTCTTCCGTGATAAAGGCACCATGCAGGCGTATGAGCTGGGAGGTGGTGGGCGGCGAGAAGAGCATGTCGCCGTTGCCCAACAGGCTCTCGGCGCCGTTGGCGTCCAGGATCGTGCGCGAGTCTACCTTGCTGGCCACGCGGAAGGATATGCGGGCGGGCAGGTTGGCCTTGATCAAGCCGGTGATGACGTTGACCGAAGGGCGTTGGGTGGCGACGATCAGGTGGATACCGGCCGCACGGGCTTTTTGGGCGATGCGGGCGATGTTCGTCTCCACTTCGCGGGGGGCGGTCATCATGAGATCCGCCAATTCGTCGATGACAATGACGATGTGGGGCAGTTTCTCCTTGAGCTCGAAGGCCCGCGCGGGTTCGTCCCCATTGGCTGCGTCAATCACGATTTCGGTTTCTTTTACCTGGTCTTCTTCCCTCTTTGCGGTCCTGTCGATGACCTGGACCTTCTTGTATTTTTCCTTGGTCTTCATCGTGGCTTCGCCCGAGTTGTGCAACTCGACCTTGTGATTGTAGCTGTCCAAATTGCGCACGCCGGCCGAGTAAAGAATTCGGATGCGTCGTTCCATCTCGTTGACCGCCCACTGCAGGGCGGCCTGGGCCTTGCGCGGATCCGTGACCACGGGCAGCAGCAGGTGGGGGATGCCCTCGTAGAGGCTCAGCTCCAGGACCTTGGGGTCGATCATGATGAAGCGCACGTCTTCCGGCGTGGCCTTGTAAAGGATGCTGGCGATCATGGTGTTGAGCGCGACGCTCTTGCCGGTGCCGGTGGCGCCGGCCACCAGCAGGTGGGGCATTTTGTTCAGGTCAGTGGTGAAGGGCGTGCCCTCGATGTTTTTGCCCAAGGCGATGGTCAGCTTGCTCGCGGGCTTGGTGAAGACTTTGTTGCTGATGATTTCTTTGGCATAGACGAACTCGGTTTTCTTGTTGCTGACTTCGATGCCCACCACGGCCCGACCCGGGATGGGGGCGATGATGCGAACGCTCATGGCCTCCAGAGCCAAAGCCAGATCCTGACTAAGTCCCGCGATTTTGGCCACCTTGATGCCGGGACCCGGGGCGTATTCGTACATGGTGACAACGGGGCCGGGCATGATCTTCGTGACTTGGCCGTCGATGCCGTAGTCGGCCAGTTTTTTCTGGAGGCGTCCGGCCATTTCGGTTAGTCGATCTTTGTCGACCTCATCGGTTTTTTGGGGCACGTCTTGCAAAAAGTCCAAACTGGGCAGTTTGAAATTTTTGTAGTCCGGAGAGGGCTGGGCTTGCGGTGCGGCCTCGGCCATTTCGTCGATGTTTTCATTTTCCGGCTCGGCCTTGGGGATGACGATTTCGGGCTCGATTTTTGGGATGTGGATCTCGGGCTCGACCCGCTCCGGGTTCGGGGGTGGTTCGGTGGTGACCACCACGGGTTCACGACGGCCAATCGGAGGCGGCATGGAGATGGGCGGGGCCAAAAGGTTGCTGTGTCCGACGCCCGCGATGGCCATGGCCGGTTCGAAGGAGTCCAGGCTTGGGCCGGAGAGTTGACTTATCGCTCCGGAACTGGTTGCCGGATCGTGTTTGAAGACTTCGACGAATTCTTTGGCCTGGGCCAGCAGCCAAGCGCTAACAGCCTGGAAGCCATTCAGCAGACCGCGACCTGTTTGGGCACCCGTCCATTGCATGCCACGGGCCGCTCGGCGGGCCAGCCAGACCAGGCCCCGGTATGCAAGCTTGCCGGTTTTGACGATGGAGAAACCCGTGGTGGCGATGAGTGCCATGAGCATGCTGGCTGAAAGGACCACCAGGGCGCCTGTTACGCTCAGGCCCGCCACGAAAAGACCGCCCAGCAACTCACCCATGAGTCCACCAGGGGCGTGACCCATGGGGTGGTGACCCGCCAAGGCCACATGGGCCAGGGCGGTGCCAAGGAGTACCAGACCTCCGTAACCGGAGGCCTTGCCCGCGCTCAGGCGAACGGCACCACGGGTGAAGGCCATAACGGCAGCGTAGATCATGGAGGCCACCAAGAGAAAAGCGGCCAGACCCAGCAGGCCGAAGAGGCCATCGGCAAGGTAAGCGCCAACCAATCCAACCCAGTTGATGGCCGTGGCACCCGAGTTCGTGAGGATGGGATCTGAGCGATCGAAGGACGCCAAGGAAAGAAAGAGCACGGCGGCAGCCAGGCTAAAGATGACACCGAAGACTTCGCTATGACGTTCCTTTTGCAAAAAGCCCCCCGGCACCTTGGATTTTTCCTTCTTTTTCGTGTTGCTTTTCTTGCGATTTTTGCGGGCCATGGGTACTTCCTCCTGTACCCATGGTAGGGGGAATTAGGCTACATGTCAAGAAATTGACCACAATGTACTACATGTGGTTCTTGTGGTCTGGACTATGAATTCTTTGAGTTTTCCAGGCGCTTGATACGAGCTGGTTCCATGCGAACCAGGATGCTGCGGGCTCGACCCACGCTGACCAGTCCGGGGGCGGCACCTTTGATTGGGTGTACGTTTTTCACGTGGGTGTAGCTGATTTCGATTTTGGAGTCGTTTTTAAAGGGGCTGCCCAAGGCTGCCAGGGTGGCGGCATCGACAAGCGTTTCTTGATCTATTTCTTCTTTTCGGGCGAGGCGCACGATCACATGGGCTCCGGCGGCGTCCCGGGCATGCAGCCACATATCCGAGCCTCGCGCCAGCCGGAAGGTGAGTTGGTGGTTGTCTTTTCCGCTGCGCCCCACCATGATTCGCTTGCCTTTGGCGGAAACATAGGAGCGGTAAGGCAGCCGAGGACCCTGTGCCCGACCCTTGCGGAGAAGCAAGACGGATTTGCCGGCAGTGAGTTTTTCCGCCAAAGCCTTCATCGCCTCGAGATCATTCTCCTTTGCTGCCTGCTCTTGTTGGGTCTCGATTTCGGCGACTTCCCGGCGGGTGGCATGCAGGCGGTGGCTGATACCTCCCCTGGCCGCGGTCAGTCGCCGGGCCCGGGAGAACATGCGGTTCATGTTTTCCACCGGGTTCAAGGCCGGCTCCAGCTCGACCACGATTTCGGCCCCATCGGGACTCATGGGATCGACGAGGCTCAGACGGGTCTGTCCGCGGCGTATGATGCCCAGGTGCATTTTGAGCACCTCGGCCTGCCGTCGCAGGTCTTCGGCCACCAGGGTGCGGTCGCGGTCGGCTGCCAGCTTGCCAAGTCGTCTTGTTACGCGCTTATGCCGTGGTTTGAGTTGGCTCAGGATGCGGCGCCGAATTTCTTCAGTCTCAAGTTGTTCGCTTGCTTCCTCGTAATGGACGGCCACCGCGTGGTTGGTGCAAAGGGTCTCTGCGTCAGGTGCAGGAAAACGAGAGGGCTTTTGCGGTGCCAGGCCCGATTTCGGCGGCGTGTAGCGTTCTCCTACTTCTGCCGTGCCGAGGAGGACGGAGGCAATCCGACCAGCGTCATCGAGCAAGAGCATGCGTCCCGGTCTGCCGAAGAGTTCGATGAGCAGACTTTGGGCTTGCTTGTGGGAGTGTACGAAGTCGAAGCGCAGGACGCGATCGCCGTCCATCTGCTCAAGCCTCGTCAGGCGCATGCCCGAAAGCTCCTTGCGCAGTTTCATGACCCAGGCCGAGGGCCGCTCGGGCCCTGGTTTTTTTTTGTCGCTCAGGTGAATACGGGCAAGCCCGGGGCGCAGGTCGATCCACAAGAGGTGTTTTCTGAGTTTCAGCTGACAGCAGTTGGGCAAAGGTTCGTTGATTTTGTCGAAGGAGGCACCAGGCAGGACGGCGGAGAGCTCGGCTACGACATCGGTCAGCTCAAGGGCGGACAGGTTCATGTGGGCGCAAGGCCCTTATGGTCGTATCGTTGTTTCGTAATGTAGGGGCGGGCTTTATGCCCGCCCGCAAATCCCACAGAACGCAACCGGGCGGGGATAAACCCCGCCCCTACGGTGAGGTGGATACTTAATTGGCTTTGCATACAGGCGGGAAGAAGGAGCAGTAGAGCCCCTCGCAGCAGTTTTGGCTGAAGGGGTCGCAACCTTCGCCCACATCGTGACAACCCGACTCGCAGACGCAATCGCCGTTGCAAAACTCGCCGGAGCCGCAGGCCGGATCGCAGCAGGGCTCCATGGTGCATTGGTGGTAGTCAGCGCAGTTCCAACCCACCGGGCAATCGGTGTCGGTGTCGCAGTAGTCCACCATGGCGCAATGGCCCGCAGTGTTGCAGGTGTATCCTCGGCAGCAGAGGCTGTCGTCCGGGTTGTGGTTTGCGTCGTAGCAATCTTCTTGGGGTTTGCACTCGCCGTCGTAGTCGCAGAAAAAGCATGGATCCAGGTCGGGGCATTGATCCCCTTCCGGCCGGCTGTAGCAGGGCTGAGGGCGGCAGGTTTTCTGGACCGGATCGCATTCAAAGTATTCGTTGCAATGACTGTCTTCCAGGCATCCGACACAGTTGAATTGTAAGGCGACCGGCGAATCGGCCAAAGAGCACCACACGCCGTCCGGATCGCTTGCACATTCGTCGTTGGATATGCATTCGGCGTAGTAGCAGCGTTGGGTCTCATCGTCGCAGTAGTGCTTTTCGCCTTCTTTGATCTGGCATTCCAGATCGTCCAGGCAGCCTGTTTGACAAGAGTAGTCCCGGCACCACTGGTTGGCACCGCATTGGGCGTGTTCCAGGCATTGGACGCAGTCACCCGTCTCTTCTTTGCAGTACAGGCCCAGGGCGCAGTCTTCAGTGGTCTCGCAGATGACGTCGGTGCATTCGTGAATGGAGAGGTTGCAGTGCAGATCGCCCGCGCAGTGGTTGTCGGCCAGGCATTCAACGCAGATGTTGGCCTGGACATAACACATGGGTTCACTCGGTATGTTGCAGTGACCGTTCAAGTAGCAGTCCACGCAGACGTGGCGGTTGAGTTCACAAACTTGTTGGCCGCCTGTGCAGTGGTTGTCGTTGACGCAGGCATAGCATTTGCCGTCGGCGCCGCAGTAAGGCTTGTTGGGATCGACGGCCGAGCAGTCAGCGTCGACGCTGCAGTCCGGGCCCACGCCTTCACATTGATAGGCGTCGTTGCAAAAGTAGTCGTCCACATTTCCGCAGTGGGCGGCATCCGTGCATTCGACACAAACACCGTCGCTTACCAGGCAGTGGGTCATGGGGGCTTCAGTGCAATCCCCGTCTCCCGCGCAAGTGAACTCGGGCACGCAGACTTCTTTCAAGAAGTTGCATTCATAGCCGCTGGGGCAGTCGGGCGCGGCGTTGGAGCAAATCTCGCCGGGCTGGCAAAGGCCACCGATGCAGAGGTTGTTCAGTGGGCATTCGGCTGTCGAAGTGCAGCTTTGAGGACCCTCGTCACCGCCGCCGCCGGCGTCGGCATCCGTGCCCGCGTCGACGGTCTCGCCATTTCCGTCGGAACAGGCCAAAGGCAGTGTGGCCAGACCGAAGGCGAGCAAAAGCGCCAAGAGAGAAAAGATATGGTTTGGGATCTTTCTCATGAGAACCTCCGAATACGGCCCGTGGGCCGCTGATTCGATCAAGCTACAAAAGGCTGGTGGGGATGCAGAGGAAGATCAAACCCGTGTGTCGATACAGACATTCTTCATCCGTGTTGCAGCCACCCATGAGCATGGAGCATTGGCGCCGACAAGTGAAGGTGGGCATGAACATCTCATCCACAAGCATGCAGCCGAGGCAGAACAAAGAGCCATCGCACAAGATCTCGTTGTCCGGATCGCATTCTTCGTCAGTGAAGCAAGGTGCGCCTGTGTCGCCGCCGTACATCCGGCAGGTTTGGGAGAAAAGATCGCAGGTGTAGCCTGCCGGGCAGTCATCGTCGGTCTCGCAGGTGCCGGCGCTGTCCGGCACGCAGGAGCCCGAGCCATCGTCGCAGTGGGTGCCGGTGGGGCAGGCGGCCGCGGTGCACATGCACTTGCCCGTGCCCGTGTCGCAGATGAAGTTGGGTGGGCAGTCCGCGTTGCTTCCGCAGAGATCGACGCATTGACAGGTGAGCTGATCGCAGTACTGATCCGCGGGATCGCAGATGCCGCCGCAGCAGTCGGTCAGGCCGCAGGCGTGGGTTGTGTAATTGCAGGTCTCCGGCGAGATGCAGTCGTCGTTGGAGTCGCAGCCGGGCAGGCATTCGCCGGTGGCGGTATTACACCAGGTCTGGGCAGGGCAGGACTGGGGCGTACAGCCGGAGGACTGGCAATGGTGCTCCACGCAGACGTAACCTTCCATCGGGCAGTCGATATCCTGGACGCATTCGTAGATGCACAGGCCATCGGGGCCGCAGAGGGGGAACTCGGGATCCGGGCAATCGCTGTCCGAACGGCAACCTTCGCTGTCTGGAATGCAGGAACCGAAGTTGCAGGAGAAGCCCCAGCAGCAGTCGTCATCGCCCTGGCAGATGGCCGGGGGCGCGGTGCATTGACCGTTGCGGCAGATCAGGCAGGTGGCCCCGGCGCAATCTTCCCGGGTCACGCAGGTCTCCGGTCGACAGCTGCCCTCGCGGCAAATTTCGCCTTCCGGGCATTCCTCGTCGATGGTGCAGTGGGTCTCGTCGCCGCCGCTGGCTTGGCAAGTGCCGCTGATGCAATTTTCGCCGGTGTAACAATCGCAGTCGGTGACACAGGGATCGGTGTCCAGACCGTCTTCGCATTTTTTGCTGGCGGCGTTGCAGTGCTGATTGCTTGCCTTGTCGCATTCGTAGTTGCAGCCCGAGGGGCATGTGTCGCCGGCCGTGCAGATGCCGCCGATGCATTCTTCCCCATCGCAGCAATCTTCGGTTTTTTGGCAGACCACTGCGCATTCGCCGCCGTCCTCGTCTCCGCTGTCGACGATTGTGCCCCCATCGGGTGGGTTTTCATCGGAGGAGCAAGCGGTCGGCAGCACAAAAAGAGCAAGGGCCATCATCATGGGAATCAGCATCGAACTATTTTTCATCGTTCATCTCCTGCGAGTAATTCAATTTGTGCTTCGATACTAGGGGTTCAGGGTCGATCTCGTCAAGTCCGCCAAGCGGAAAAGCGCCCGTCGTATGGATTTCCGCACCAATGTGATCAAAGGTCTGGAAGTGTGCGACCCACCGCGAATCCCGTGATTCGGGACGCGCCAGCCTCGCGCAGGACACCTGCGCAACTGGCCATGGTGGCACCCGTGGTGACCACATCGTCCACCAGGCAGATTGCTTTGTCTTTGATCAGCCTGGGTTTTCCCGCGACGAAGGCACCGGCGACGTTTGAGAAACGGGCACGCTGGTCTCGGGATTGGCCTTGTGGGTCTGTGGCCCGAATGCGCTGAAGGCCCCCCAACAAGACGGGCAGGCCATTGATGCGGCCCAGTTCAAGAGCAATCAGGGCGGCCTGGTCAAAGCCGCGTTGCGTAAAGCGCGTTTTGTGCAAAGGCACGGGCAATAAGAACTCCACTTCATCGGGCAAGCCTGAAGCGGCCTCGAGGCTCAACTGCGCAAGGGGTCGGGCCAATTCTCGTCGCCTGCCGAATTTCAGCGCCATGATGGCTTCTTGCAGGCTGCCACCATAGGCGAAGCCGCAGCGCAGGGCGTCTAGGCCCGTGGGATGTATGCTGCAATGGGCGCAGTGGGCTTTTTCTTGATTCAGGGGTAAAGCACAACGCTGACAAAGAGGGGCATCAATGGCCTCAAAGCCGAAGCGACAGGCCGAGCAGATGATTTGTCCCGGATCCGTGAGCAAGTCTTCGCAAACAGGGCAGCGTGGAGGCAAGAGGAGGTCCAAGAGGGAGCCGGCCAAGTGCCGCAGGCCCGCAAGGGGGGCAGTCATTCCGCTGATTTTTTTTCTTTCGCTACTTTTTTGGCATCGATCCACAGGCCGTCCAGATCGTAGTAGTCGCGGGCGACTTCCTGGAGAATGTGTACGATCACGTCACCGAAATCCACCAATATCCACTGTCCGGTCTCGTAGCCCTCTTTGCCCAATGCGTGTTCTTTTTGTTCGCGCATCTCCCGCTGCAGGTGGTCTGCCAATGCGCGGGCGTGTCGATCGCTGGTTGCGCTTAGCAAAAGGATATAGTCCGTGTAGGAGTTCATGCCTTGCAAGTCCAGCAGGCGAGGTCTTCGTGCTTTTTTTTCTTCGGCCAGTTCGAGCAGTGCTCGGGCCAAACTCAGGGCTTTGATGGGGAACCTCCGCTTTTTTTGTCTTTTTTGTCGTTGGCGCGAGTGGCGGCAACGCCGGCTGGCGCACCCAGCCGGGCCGTGTAGCCCTTGCCGTAGAATGGATCCAGGGGGCGGGTGTCCACGGCGATACGCTCGGGCAGGGGCTCGATCTGATCTGCCTCGGGGGCAGGGATGGAAGGCGGGTTGCCGAATCCGTCGGCGTTGATGTTCGCCCGGACCGTCAATCGCAGTGTTTCACCCTGCTCATCTTGCCAGGCCAGCTTGCCTGAAAATTCCACAAAGAGGATGCAGCCATTGTCCGCGTCCACCACCAGCCGGCCTTCGGCCGATTGGGCCACCGCTTTGTCCCGCCAGTGATCTTGCGCGGCTGGGGTTGGCTGGATGGGGTAGACAAACTCTGTCACGCCCTTGGGCACCTTGACGGGCTCAGGAATGCCCGAAAGATGAGGCCCTTCGGCGGCCAGTCCGATGCGAAAAGCCAATCCGTCGCGTCCGTGGTGCCGGGTCAGACCTTGCTTCGCAAAGTGCAGGCCGCCGCGGAAGAGGCGGTAGATGGATCCCCATGCGTCGTATGCCTTGTTCCGCCATTTCGTGTGCAGTCCATCCAATTGGCTGCGCTTGTGGTAGGGGCTGTAGCGGTTGCGGACGAACAATTCACCGCCCGAATAGACCATCTCGTAGCCCTGGTCGCCCTTGTTGTCCACCTTGACCCGGAAGTCGCCGTTGTGGGCCAAGACGATAAGGGCGCTTTCCTTTAGTTGGACCCGCTCTTTGTCTCTGATGAAGGTGAAGTCTACCTTGCCCTGGTAGCGGTGGGCACCTAAGCGCTGGGCCACCTCGTCGAAGGTCATGGCGTGAATGCGGTCGGCTACTTCCTTCGAATCACTCAAGGAATAAACATCCGCCGGTGGTGGGAGCTCTTTGGGCTGGTCGGTCTTGGGGTCGGCGTATTTTTCTAAGTGGGCCTCCATTTTGTCGCTACAAGCGAACAAGCCGGATGCCAGGAACACGAAAATCAACTTGGGGCCAAGCGCCTTCATGGCGCTCAATGTGCACCATTTGTTTATCCGGGTCAATGATCTGGGTTGTGAATTTGCCTCGGGTTCGGGCTTCGTGTTATCCAAGCTTCATCATGTTGGATTGGAGCGAATTGGCGGGTCTGCGTGTTATTGGGCGCATGGCCGAGATGATTAACCAACGCTGGAATCTGGGCGTGGGCTTCGCCGACGAGCGGGGCCAGCTGATCGACACGCCCACCATCCAGCGATACGCCACTGATCGGCCGCTTTGTGTGCTCTTGCGGCGTACACCCGAAGGGCGAAGGCGCTGCGACGCCGTGGCTCAGCAGATGATCGAACACCACCGAGCCGGGGGCGAGAAAACGGGTTCGGCCTGCATGACTTGCCACGCAGGCTTGTTCGAGCCTTATGTGCCCGTGCGCATGGACGGACAGTTTGAAGGTCTGCTTTTGGCGGGTGGATTCCTGCGAGAAGAAGATCGCGAGGCCCAGAGCGAAGAAGTGCTTGCGCGCTGTGCGGATTTGTCCATCCCCAAAGGCGATCTGCGTCGGGCCTTGGAGCGCACGCCAGTGCTTAGCGCCGAAGGCGAACGCATGCTCCAGGATCTCTTGGAGCTGGTGGTCAATGAGATATTGATTTTTCGCGAAGAGGTGACCCGCAAAGAACGGCGCTTGGATCGTCTGACCCGGGAATTGGCGGAACGCTCCGAGTACGGGCAGCTCATCGGCAAGAGTCCGGCCATGCGCTCCCTCTACCGCACCCTGGAGAAGGTGGCGGCCAGTGCTTCCAGTGTGCTTATCCTGGGCGAGAATGGCACGGGCAAAGAGTTGGTGGCTCGGGCCCTTCACTTTCACTCGGATCGCAAAGACAAGCCATTCATTGTGCAGAACTGCTCAGCCTTCAACGACAATCTTCTGGATAGTGAGCTCTTTGGCCACGCCCGGGGTGCCTTCACGGGTGCCGTGGGCACAAAGAAGGGCTTGTTCGAAGTGGCGGACGGCGGAACCTTCTTTCTGGACGAGATCGGCGACATGAGTCCCACCTTGCAGGTGAAGCTTCTGCGCGTCCTGCAGGAGGGAACCTTCATCCCGGTGGGCTCCACCCAAACCAGAAAGGTGGACGTGCGAATCATCGCCGCCACGAATCGGGACCTGAAGAGTATGGTGGAGCAGGGTTTGTACCGCGAGGATCTGTATTATCGTATTAATGTGGTCACATTGTCCCTGCCCCCCCTGCGCGATCGCTTAGAAGATCTGCCGATGCTGGTCGATCACTTTCTGGCGCGTCATGGCCCCGAGAGCAAGATTCGTCTGTCCAGCGGTTGCCTGGATCGCATGATGGATTTCAACTGGCCGGGCAACGTGCGGGAGTTGGAGAACGAAATCGAGCGTTTGCTGGTGCTTCAGGGCGACAGCGAGGTCATCGGCGAAGAGTTTCTGTCTTCGCGCATTCGTTATGAAATCTACCCGGGCGGCGCGGCTCCTGGTGGGCCCAGAGAGCAGGCACCTTCTTTGCCCGAGGCGGTGGAGCGCTTAGAGCGCACCATGATTCTCGACCACCTGAAGCGTTCGCGTTGGAACAAGACCAAGGCGGCGGACAGCTTGGGTATTTCCAGGCGCAACCTGATCCGCAAAGTGCAGGCCTTCGATTTGGACCGCAGAAAAAATCGGTGATGGGGAATTTCAGAGGATCAAGCCTGGTTAAGGAATTCTAGGCGCGGGTGGCTTCCATGACGCCCAGATTCAAGCTCAGCTCAAAGCCATCGGGAAAATAGGTATCCAAGGATCGAATCATGCCGGCCAAGACACCCTCGCGCCAGGAGCGATCCGGGATGAGCTTGATGCAGGCATCCAAGCAGTATTCTCGCACCAGAGGCGACTGCAGCAGGGGCAGGGCGCTGGGGAAGGGAATGTTGAAGTTTTCTGTGTGCACGTCGATGTCTTCGAGCTGTGCTTCCTCAAGCATCGCCTTGCATGTGGCCTTGCTGGGCATGCGGCTGATGAGTTGATCCAGGGCGTCTTGGGTTTGGGTCAGATCTTCTTTTTCTAAGACTTCGCGGAAGACGTCAAAAACTTCCTGGAAGCTGCCCTCCATGGCCACGCCCAGGCGCAGGAAAGCGCCGGGCAGCATCAGGCGTCTGGCCTCGCCAAGTACCTTCAATATTTCGTATTTGGGCGGTAGACCCGCGGCCAAAACCGCATCGAAGGTTTCGTCGGCAAAAGACAGATGATCCGGAGGTTCTTTTTTGAAAAAAACCTGCTTGCGGTCAAAGTCCAAGACCTTGCGTCTGCCGATTTCCATCAATTCACGGATGTCATCAATGGCGACAACACGGCCGCCATCAACAAGCCGACCCAAGAGTGCTTCAGTCAGATGGCCCGTGCTGCAGGCCAAGTCAAGGAGCATGGGTTTTGCCGGCAGGGTCTCCGGAAAGTTCTCCAGCAGCATCCGGGTGAAGGGCTCGTCCCAGTGGGGGAAGATGGTGTCTTCGTAAGCCTTGGCAAGTTTTTCCGGATCCATAACTGGAACCGGTCTACCACAGGGCTAGTCCTTTGCCAAGATTGAGGGGGACGTTGTTGCGTTATTCTCATTAATCGAGCTTGGCGGCAGGTGCCTTGGTTTTTTTGCTGGGGCGTTTCAGTCGTTGGATGCGGCCGACCAGATTTTGGACGAGGCGCTCCAGTTCGACAAGGGCCATGTCTCTGGGGCGGAGTTTTCGGGCTCGGATCAGATCGTCTTGGGCTTCTAGTGCCATGTCCTCGTTCCATTTCAGGTATCCCAGGGTCAAGAGGGTGCGAGCGCTGGCTCTGAGTACGCCTGAATGATCCGGATGAATCTTTTTGGCCTGGGTCAAAAGAGTACGTGCGTTTTCATAGCGGCCCAGGGAAAGCATGCCCAGGGCCTCGTCGAGCAAACTTTCTGCTTGGGCTAGAACTTCGGGATCGATTTGTGGCTTGGGCTTGGGTTTCTCGGTCTTGCCCATCACATGATCCGCTTCGATGGTGACCGGCTTCAGGTCCAGTCGGCGAGCCTGGGCTGCAGGCGGAGCCAGTGAGAACACGACCAGGATGAGCCACGAGGTGATATTGCAGCCAAGCTTCATGGGCGCATGCTAACAAGAGGCGCATCGCGCGGCAAGAAGCCAGGCTCCTTCGTTGACAAATTGGTCGCGGCGCGGATAGCCTGACAACATGAAAGCTTACGTACTTCCAAGCGGCAAGCGCATCGCGCCTTTCGGCGATCCCGTGTCTGAGTCCATGATCGGCAATGAGCGACTGGTTGATATTCAGCGGCGGGTCATGGGTGCGGCTGGTTTGGATGTGGTCTTTGTCGAGTCGGTGGCCGAGATCATGGATCGTCGCTTTGTGTTGACCTATGACGATGTATTTTTCACCAAGCGGGTTTTTGATGATTTGATGCGTCAAGCCAAGGGTGGCGGTGGTTTGCGTTGTGGTTTGCCGGCCGAGAGCTTGTTGGTCAAGCGCACTCGTCCTTTGCAGGAACTCGATGAGGCGGAGGTGGATGGTGAGAAGTTGGCGCTGTATCGACTTTACGTCTTAGAGGGCGATTCGGTACCGGGCTCCGAGGCCGAGCTGAAGCAGCTGATGGTCGCGGCCCGGCCGGTGCGGGCGCGGTTCAAGGAAAAAGTCATCGGCGTGCCCACGCCGCCCAACATCGTCGGTTACAGTCATTACGAACATCCGGTGACCTCCAGCGTGGTCATGGAGATCGGCCATTGGGTGCATCTGCTTTGGGCCAATCAGCTTTCCATTCAGATCCATTGGGTCGAGACCATTTTGGGGCGCAAGTTTTGGACCGCCGGCAAGCTATTGGCCACAGGCTTTGGGGGTCTTCTCTCGGGCGCCCGTGTGCCCGGCTTTAAGTGGTCGGCCGCCAAAAGATTCAATCGCATCGGGCGCAACTGCGACATCCACCCCACGGCCCGGCTCGAGTTTTGCCAACTGGGCGACAACGTGCGGGTGGGGGCCTACGCCCTGGTGCGTGGCAGCCTGCTTGACGACAACGTGCAGATCGAAGATCGGGCCAACGTGATTTTTTCGGTCATCGGTCACGATTGTTTCATCAGCAAGAACTCAACCCTGGTTTTTTGCGCCGGCTATCCGGAAGGCGATCTCTGTATCAACGGCATTCAATGTACACTCTTCGGTCGCAAGGTGGCCATGACCAGCCTCGTGCGCGTGGTGGACATCAAGGCCAAGGGCGAGATCCAGGTCCTGCACGAAGGCGAGCTTCAGTCGGTGGGTACCAATTTCCTGGGTGCCTGTTTCGGGCACGAGGTTTTCGCAGGCCTGGACGTGACCATTCAGTCCGGCCGGGCCGTGCCCAACGGCACGGTGCTGGTCAAGAACCCGGACAGCATCCTGCGAAGCATCCCCGAGGACTCGCCCACCAATACTCCGGTGATGATCGAAGGAGGCACCACGGTGCCCGTGCCCACACGGTCCACACGGACTGCGCCCGTGCCCACACGGTCCACACGGACTGCGCCCGTGCCCACACGGTCCACACGGACTGCGCCCGTGCCCAAACGGAGCACAAAGGCCGGTCGTACTCGAAAGGCCTCCCGTCAGCGAGAGAACAAGAGCAGTTCTTGAGTCCGGAAGGGCACCTGGCGAACGAGTGTTAGGCGATCGCCAGCTTGTTCGAAGCGTAGATAGGAAAAAGCACGTTTGTCCCAGTAACTTTTGGGGTCGTAGGTCATGATGGTCTCGGCGTTTCCAGGGGGAGCCCAGATCGCGTTTCGATCAGGGAGGAGTGCAAACGTTGCTGACGCAGGTCCAGCCCACGCCGCCACCGAGCCAGTCTGTGCACTGGCCCTCGTTGGCGCATGAGCAGATGCTGTTTGTGCAGGTTTGTGCGGATCCGCAGGGCCAATTGCAGTCGCCACAGTGGTCGGCGTTGCTGGTGATGTTGGTTTCGCAGCCGTTGGCCTCTTCTCCGTCACAGTCGGCCATGTTGGGGGCGCAGACGCATTGATCCGAGGCGTTGCACACTTCGTTGACCGGCACACAAGAGCCGCAGGTCCCACCGCAGCCGTCGTCACCGCATTCCTTGCCGGAACAGTCGATGGTGCAGCAAGAATCGCCGGTGTCACAGACCTGGCCGGCGGCACAGCAGTCGGTGTCGCAGGTCGTGTTGTTGCAGACACAGTTGTTCGACTCGCAGTCCTTGTCCGAGTCCGCGCAACTGCCGCAGTTGGCCATGCCGCCGCAGCCGTTTGATATGAAGCCGCAGTTGCTGGGGCCGCATGGGTCGACCGGCGTGCAGCAAGAATCGCCGCCGTCGCAGATTTGGCCGGCGGCGCAGCAATCGCTGCCGCAGGTCGTGTTGTTGCATGTGCAGGAGTTCGACTCGCAGTCCTCATCCGAGTCCGCGCAACTGCCGCAGTTGACTGTGCCGCCGCAGCCGTCTGACATGGAACCGCAGTTGTTGAAGCCGCAGGGGTTGACCGGCGTGCAGCAAGAATTCCCGCCGTCGCAGATTTGGCCGGCGGCGCAGCAGTCGGTGTTGCAGGTCGTGTTGTTGCAGACACAGTTGTTCGACTCGCAGTCCTTGTCCGAGTCCGCGCAACTGCCGCAGTTGACCGTGCCGCCGCAGCCGTTTGACATGATGCCGCAGTTGTTGGGGCCGCAGGGGTCGACCGGCGTGCAGCAAGAATCGCCGCCGTCGCAGATTTGGCCGGCGGCGCAGCAATCGCTGCCGCAGGTCGTGTTGTTGCATGTGCAGTTGTTCGACTCGCAGTCCTCATCCGAGTCCGTGCAGCTGCCGCAGTTTACGCTGCCGCCGCAGTTGTCGGACATGAATCCGCAATTGTTGGCACCACAGGGGGCGATCGGCGCACAGCAGGCATTGCTGAAGCAGACGTTGGTGCCGCTGACATCGCATTCACAGCCGTTGGCCGGCAGGCTGTCGCAGTCCTGGTAGTTGGTGTCACATTCGCAGGTGCCAGCATTGCAAACTTCGTTCGCGTCGCAGTTGCCACAGGAACCGCCGCAGCCATCCGTTCCGCATTCACGACCGGAGCAGTTGGGGGTACAGCAGAAGTTGTTGTAACAGAAGCTGCTGCCGCTGACGTCGCATTCGCAGCTTTCGTTGTTGTCACAATCTTCGTGGTTGGCGTCGCATTCACAGGTGCCCGCGTTGCATTCTTCGTTGGTTCCGCAGTTGCCGCAAGACCCGCCGCAGCCGTCCGTCCCGCATTCGCGACCGGAGCAGTTGGGGGTGCAGCATGCGTTATTGTAGCAGACGTTGGTGTCGCTGGTGTCGCATTCACAACCGTTGAGCTGATTGCCATCGCAGTCCGTGTGACTGGAGTCGCAGACGCAAAGGCCTGAGCCGTTGCAGGTTTCGCCAGTGAGCGAACAGGTGCCGCAGGAGTCGCCGCAGCCATCGCTGCCGCATTCGCGACTCGTGCAATTGGGCATACAGCAGCTGCTGTTATAGCAGACCTCACCCCATGCGCAGCAGTCGCTGACACAGGCCAGGTGGTCGCAAGTGCAGACGTTGCCGGTACAGGTAGAGTCGGCCTGGCAGTTGTCGCCGCAGGAGCCGCAGTTGGCGTTGGTGCCCAGAGGGGTCTCGCAGCCGTTAGCACGACCGCCGGTGCAGTCGGCATGGTTGTCGATGCAAGAAGAAGTGTAAGTGCAGGTGCCTGATAGGCAGTCGATGCCGCTGGCGTGGACCACCGTCGTGTTGCAATCGAGCGTGTCGTTGCAGTCAGAGCCACAGTTGTTCACCAACCAGATGGCCTCCTCACATCCGTTGGAAATGGAGGGGTCGCAGTCATCCCAGCCTGCGTGGCAACTGCCGAAAGCACAGGAGCCGTTGGGGCAACTGGGATTTGAGGCGTGCTCGACAAGTACCGTGCAGTCCACGGCTCCGAAACAACCCGCGGAGCAGGAGTCGGGCTCCCAGATGTCTCTCTCGCAACCGTTGCTGGGGTTGTCATCGCAGTTGGCGAAGCCGTCGTGACAACCGGCGAAGGCGCAGGAACCCCCGTTGCAAGAGGCTATGTTGGCATTCAGGATGTCGGTGTTGCAGTCTCTTCGGGAATCGCAAGTGGTGCCGCAGGCGCTGGTGCTCCAGAGATAGGTCTCACAGCCGTTGTCACGATTGCCGTCGCAGTTGCCGTGGTCGTTGCTGCATTGTGCATAGTCGCAGCTGCCTTCATTACAGAAGGCCCCGCTGGCGTTTTGGATGCGGCTGTTGCAGTTTGGCCTGCTTTCGCAGGAGGACCCGCAGGCGTCGTCTTCCCACAGGTAGGTTTCGCAACCATTGTTGTTGTTGAGGTCGCAGTTGCCCCAGCCTGCATCGCAGCTTGGGGTGCAGGTGGCGTTGATGCAAGTGTTGGTTCCGTGGATCGTCTGGCAGATGGTGCCGCAGCCGCCGCAGTTGCTTTCGTCGGATCGAAGGTCGGTGCAGGTTGTGCCGCAGCAGTAATCGGTGTTGTTGCCGGCGCAGTCCGGACCGGTGGAGCCACAGCGGCAGGAGAGGCCGTTGCAGATTTCGTTGGGGTCGCAGGTGTTGCCGCAGGCACCGCAGTGGCTTGGGTTGCCCCGAAGGTCGGTTTCGCAGCCGTTGCTGCTGTCGTCCTCTCCAAGCGCGGGCACGAGGTTGTCCAGATCCGGGGTGATGCAATCCCCGCGCTCACTGTCGCAGATGTAGGTGCAGCGGTAGGGCGAGAAGCAGACGCCGTCAGGGTCCACCGTGGCGTTCATCCGTGGAGGACAAAGGTTGTCGATGATGCTGCGTCGTTGGGCGGGATCGGTCACGCCGGCGAGTTCGTCGGCGTCGGTGAGCAGATCGCAGTCGTTGTCCAGGCCGTCGCAGCGCTCTTGGATGAACTCAGTGAGCGTGCAGGGGTATTCACAACCATTGCCACCCAAGGTGCCCAGATCCTGATTGATGTCCCAGTGGTTCTCATGACAGATGAAGATGCATTGGCCCATGTCGCAGGTCTGCCAATTGGCATGCTCTTGGCTAGCTGGACAGTCAATTTTTGCGCCGGTTCCGTCGGTGTTGCCGTCGCAGTCGTTGTCCAGGGCGTCGCATCTTTCGTCCACGGGTCCGACGCAAAGGTAATTGGTGGCGTAAGCGCCGCCTACGCAGGTTTCCACGCCGGGCACGCATTCTCCCTCGTCCGGTGGCTCTACGCCTGTATAACAGGGCCTGGTCTCGCCGTTGTCGCAAACGCAGTCTTCTATTCCGTCGTTGTTAACGTCCACCTCGATCTCTCCGCCGCTACAGTCGTTGTCGAAGCCGTCACAGTAAATGGGATCGTTTTCGTCCGTGGTGTAGCCAAGACAGGATGGCGGGTTGTCGTTGCAGCAAGGCGGTGGGGTCTCGCTGCCGCAGATGATCAGCAGGGCGTTGGCCTGGTAGTCTTCCGCGGTGCAACCGGCCCAGATGGCGTATTCGCAGATTTGGCGCGTGCCGTTGCAGACGCCCCTGAGGCCTTCGTCGGCACAGGCCGGGCGGATGTCCATATCGTCGACGTTGCCGTCGCAGTCGTTGTCGAAGCCGTCGCAGAGGTCGCCTTCACTGGGCAGTCCATCTTCGCCGAGGAGGGGCAGGACTTCACCGATGCATTCTCCGTAGGTGCCGTCGATGCATTCGGCCTGGCCGTCTCGGCACAGGCCCGTGTTCTGGGTGTCCTCGGGGCCGGTGTAGCAGGCGCTATAGGTGCCGACGAAACAGCCGCCACAGCCCAGGTCGAGTGCATTGGCCGGATCGTTGGGCACGTCCGGGTTTCTGCCCGGATCTCGAATGTCGACGAAGCCGTCGCAGTCGTTGTCGAGTCCGTCGCCGCAGACCGAACATTGAAAGTCCGCGTCCGTGTCCGCACATCGCTCGGGAGCGGGGATGACTACGCCGACGCAGTCGGCCCAGGTACCGTCAATGCATTCTTGTGTGCCTGCCGTGCAGGTACCACCCCTGGGCTCATCGGCCCATTGGGGATAGCATGCCCGGGGGGATTCTGCCTCATCGCAGCCACAGCCTTCGTCGATGGACTTGTCGCAGTCGTTGTCGATGGTATCGCAGAGCTCTTGGGCCTCGGGGTTGATGTCTTCGTTGTTATCGTCGCAGTCGTAGAGGCTCAGTTCTTCGTCTTCTAATGGATAGACGCTCAAGGGTGGCGTGTAGAAACCGTCCTTGTCTTCGTCTTCTCCGGCGTGGCTGAGTGTGAGCACATGGGGGGCCTCGATGATTTTTCCGGGTTCGAATTGCAGACCCGCCGCCTGGCCGTTGCCCACTTCTCGACCATCGCGTAAGCCCATCGCCTCGATGGTCAGGCGTTGTTCCGTGTCCTCGCCCGCGTAGATGAGGATCCAAAGTTGGTTTTCCGTGTTGGTGGCGCCCAGGGGGTATTCTTTGCTGAGGCCCAAGGGGATCTCTTCTGTTGCCAAGGCCGGTCCACTGGCGGTGCTGTCAAAAAAGCTCAGGTTGATCTGGTCGATTTCGATGTCCGGACTGACGATGCGCAACCAGATGGCGGTTTCACCGTCGTCGCCGCAGCCAACGAAGGCGAAAGACAAACCCAAGACAATCGTCAGCACTGCTCGAAGGAGGGAATGTTTCATGGTCCATCTCCTGATGGTCACGTCAAAAGACCCGGAAAATGCAGCATTTTTCACATAAAAACTATCATGCCCACAATGGATTCGTCAAGGCAGGCTAGCTTGACACCTCCAGAAAGCCTGTGGTAGAAGGCACCTTCATTCAATTCAATGGGTTACGACCCGTTGAAAGCCGCCAAGGAGGCGTCATGCATTTGCGATTGTTGGTCGTCGCATTCGCCCTCTCGTTCTGTTTTTCCAGCGCTTACGCGCAGACAGAATCCGAGGAGGCCACCACATCCAAGGACAAAGCCTCCGAATCCGGAAGCAAGACAGACGGCGACGGGGAAAAAAAGCAGCCTGAGCAGCCCACCGAGAAAGCCAAGAGCGATCCGGCCGAGAAAGCCAAGAGCGATCCAGCTGAGAAAGCCAAGAGCGATCCAGCGGAAGCCCCGCCCGAAGCGCCGGCTTTGCCGCCCGTGGGTCAGCCCAAGGCACCCGTCGAGTCGACCGGCTTGATGCCGCCGACCGCCACGCCGGATGCTCCGCCCGCTGCCGGTCTACAACCGCCGCCTCCTGGTTTTTCCGAGGTCTCCATGGAGGACGCCAGCCCGATCATGCCGCCTTTGAATTTGCTGGACCTGCATGGGTATATGCGCCTGCGCGGCGATTTGATGGACAACTTGACCCTGGGTCTCCAGCCGCGTACCGACTCGACCCGCGGTGCCGCTTATCCCCAGTTTCCGGGCTCGGCCACGGGCCGCAAGGAGACGGTGGCGGGTGCGAACATGCGATTCCGGCTTGAGCCCACCATCAACATTTCTGAAGACCTGCGCATCATGACGCAGATCGATATGTTGGATAATCTGGTGCTGGGCTCCACGCCGGACGGTTATCCCAAAAGCATGTACTATCCCCTCGTGGCTTTCAGCCAGGGCCAGAATCCCCCCATCAGTGGTTTCAATTCTGTTAAGGACTCCATCCTGGTCAAGCGGGTTTGGGGTGAGGTCATGACGCCCGTGGGTCTGCTTCGCTTCGGTCGCATGGGCTCTGAATGGGGTCTGGGCTTGCTGGCCAACGACGGCGGTTCGGCCCATGTAGACAGAGGTCCCCTGGTGACGCAGAAAGATCCATTTTCGCCCACCGGGCATTGCTTTGACTGCGACTATGGCTCCACGGCCGACCGCATCATGTTCATCACCAAGGTTTTCGGCCATTACATCGTGCCCATGGTGGACTTCACCTCGGAAGGCCCCACCTACTCCCCGATCAATGAACTCAATGGTCAGCCTTATGACTTCGAGCAACTCGACGACGTGACCTCGTGGATTCTGGCCGTGGCCAAGCGAGACAAGCCGGAGGACATCAAGGCCGCCCTGGCCCAGGATGACTACATCCTGAACTATGGATTGTACTTCGTGTTCCGCAACCAGGCCTGGGACGCCATTGATTTCAACAACGGTCAAGATCCGGCCGACGGTGCCCGGCAGAGCATTGATGACTTCGCCGTGCGCAACATGCAAGCTTACATCCCCGACATGTGGGTGCGCTTCATGATGGGCAAATTGCGCATCGAGGCCGAGCTGATCATGATCATCGGCAAGGTGGGTTACGACGCCCAGGGTAGTTCCATCAATGCCGACGGCGAATTGGTCAGCCAGCTGGCCGGTGAGTCAATTGACCTGCTCCAGTGGGGCGGTGTTGTCCAGGCGGATTACAAGATGCTCAACGACCAGCTGACCCTGGGTGCCGAATTTGGTATCGCGAGCGGCGACGACTCACCCGGCTTCGGCGTGAGGCCTTTTGAAGAGAAGCAGTTTGAGCACAGCCTGGGCGATCACAGCATTAATAACTTCCGTTTCCATCCGGATTACCACGTGGACATGATCCTGTGGCGTCAGATCATCGGCACGGTCACCGATGCTTTCTACTTGAAGCCCTCGGTGCGTTACGACATCGCCGAAGGTTTCGGTGCCAAGCTGTCGGCCATTTACTCCCAGTCTCTGAATGCGAGTTCTACTCGTGGCAAGTCCACGCCCTTGGGTCTGGAATTCAACGCCGACTTCTTCTACTTTTCTGATGACAATTTCCACGCCGGCCTGTCCTACGGCATCCTGATTCCCTTTGACGGCATGATGGACTTAGGCGACGACGAACTGCCAGGTGGCATCCCCGACAACGATCAGGACAGGGACGCTGAAATCGCTCACCGCTTCCTGGGTCGATTGGTTCTGTATTTCTAGTCTATCGAGACGCGTATGAACCCTCCCATCCGCAGACCTGCCTGGCGCTGGTGGTTTGTGTTGTTGGGCCTTCTGGCTCTGGGGATGGCTTGCGGCGTCAAGGCGCCGCCGCGCCCACCGCTCTCACAAATTGAAAACCAGGCAGAGACCGCGGACGGGGGTCTTGACGCGGGTCTATTGTCCGACGAGAGGTAGTTTTCATGAATGGATGGCATGGCGTTATCACGGCCTTGGTGACCCCCTTTGACGAGCAGGGCGTGGACGAGGCTGCATTGGGGGATTTGGTCGAGTCCCAAATCGCCGCCGGCTTGCATGGTCTCTTGGTTTGCGGCACCACCGGCGAATCGGCGGCCATGACGGCAGCCGAGCGGGAACGTGCCGTGCGCTGCGTGGTTGAGCGAGTCGCGGGGCGGGTGCCGGTGCTGGCCGGCGCGGGTGGCAACAACACCGAGGCGACCGTCGAGGCGGTTCTGGCGGTCCAGGGCTGGGGCGCCGATGCGGCCTTGGTGGTTACGCCCTACTACGTCAAGCCCAGCCAGGCCGGCATGCTCGAGCATTACCGAGCGGCGTCTGAGGTGGGATTGCCCATCGTGGCATACAACGTACCGGGCCGAACGGGCGTGAGTTTGCAGCCCGAAACAACCCGGGTGCTCGCGGAGATGCCGTCGGTGGTGGCCTTGAAGGAGGCCTCCGGGGATTTGAACCTTGGCGCCTTCATGATGCGGGCGGTGGGCGATGGATTGAGCATGTTGTCGGGCGACGATTTTACCTTCCTGCCTTTCTTGTCCATCGGCGGGAAAGGGGCCATCAGCGTGGTCTCCAACGTGGCGCCGAAGGAAATGGTGGCCTTGTTCGAAGCTTTCGAAGCCGGTCGCCTGGATGAAGCCCGGCGTTTGCAATTGAGCTTGCTTCCCCTGGCTGCTGTTTTGTTTTGCGAGTCCAACCCCATTCCGGTCAAGGCGGCCATGGCCATGTTGGGCCATTGTGGGCCGATGGTTCGCACACCGCTGACTCGCATGGGTGATGCCAAGGCTGAGCGCTTGCGGGCTGTTTTGGTCGAGGGCGGTTGGCTGGGGGGACGAGCGTGAACCGCATTGGCCTGGCCGGTGCCCGGGGACGCATGGGGCGCATGCTCGTCGACTTGATAGTCTCCGACGTCGATCTGGAGTTGGCCTCGGGGCTGGAGCATCCGGAACATCCGGAACTGGGCCTGGAGCTGGCACCGGGTGTTGAGCTCACGGCGGATGCCCGGGTGGCCATCGAGGCCTGCGATGTTTGGCTGGACTTCAGCCTGCCGGAAGCGGCCACGAAACACGCGGCCCTGGCCGCCGACTGTGGACGGCCTTTGGTATGCGGAACCACCGGCTTCACCGATGCACAAAAGGCGGTTTTTGCTGATGCGGCCGAAAAGGTGGCGGTGGTGCTGGGCTCCAACATGAGCCACGGTGTTTACTTGTTGACCGAGCTGGTGCGCAAAGCGGCGGCGGCATTGCCGGATTTGGGCGTGGACGTGGAGATCGTTGAGGCCCATCACAAGCATAAGCAGGACGCGCCCTCGGGCACGGCTTTGCAGTTGGCCCAAGCCGTGGTGGAAACGCGGGGCGGCCAAGTGATGAGCCATCGCCAGGGTGCCAGAAAGCCTGGCGAGGTAGGCATTGCGGCCATTCGCGGTGGTGACGTGTGCGGCGCTCATGAGGTCATGTTTCTTGGCCCGGGAGAGCAGTTGTTGTTGACCCACCGGGCCACCACCCGTGAGCATTTTGCCAGCGGTGCTTTGCAGGCGGTTCGTTTCGTTCAACAAAAACCCGCGGGTCTTTACACCATGGCCCAGGTTTTTTCCGCCGGGGCAACTGGAGGACGGACATGAAATTAGCAAAACGCATAGCGCAATTACCGGCGTATCTTTTTGCCGATTTGGACAAGAAGAAACAAGCGGCCATCGCTCGGGGCATGGACGTGATTTCTTTGAGCATCGGGGATCCGGATCTGCCCACGCCTGAGCTAATTGTGCGGGCCGCGGAAAAAGCCGTGGCCGATCCGGCCAACCACAGCTATCCCGCCTACGCGGGCAGCAAGGCCTTTCGAGAGGCCTGCGCCAAGTGGATGGAGCGTCGCTTCGGTCATCGCTTTGATGCCGACAAGGAAGTCTTAGGGCTCATCGGCTCCAAGGAGGGCATCGCCCATTTGCCCTTGGCTCTGGTGGACCCGGGGGATGTGGTGCTTTGCCCACAGCCCGGTTATCCGGTTTACGCCATCGCCACCCGCCTGGTGGGCGGTGAGGTTTTCGAGATGCCTCTTTTGGCGAAGAATGGTTTCTTGCCGGACTTGGACGCCATCCCGACCGAAGTGGCCGACAAGGCCAAGCTTCTGTGGATCAACTACCCGAATAACCCCACCGGGGCGGTGGCGGGTCTGGACTTTTTCGAGCGCGTTGTGGATTTTTGTCGCGCGCATGACATCGTGCTCTGTTCGGACAACGCCTATTCGGAGATGTGCTTCGACGACTACCGGGCACCCTCGGTTTTCGACGTACCGGGTGCGCGGGAGGTGGCCATCGAGTTCCACTCCATGTCCAAGACCTACAACATGACCGGTTGGCGAGTCGGTTTCCTGGCGGGCCGGGCCGATGTGGTCGAGCCTTTTCGGGATCTCAAGAGCAACTTGGACTCAGGGCCTTTTTCGGCGGTGCAGGTCGCGGCCATGGAGGCCATGGCGCGCGGAGAGGCGTTGGTGCCCGATTTGTGCGAGATTTACAAAGGACGCAGAGATGTCCTGGTGGCCGGCTTGCGCCGGGCCGGCTTCGAGCCCTTTGTACCCCAGGCCACCTTCTACGTCTGGATGCCGGTGCCGGGCGGAGACGACCAGGCCTTCGCCGGTCGCCTCGTCGACGAGTTGGGGGTCATCGTCACCCCCGGTTCGGGATTCGGCTCGGCGGGTGCCGGCTACGTGCGTTTCAGTTTGACTGTGGATGAAGCGCGCCTCGAAGAAGCAGTCAAGCGCATCGAGAGCTTGAGCGCATAAGGCCTGAACGTGTCACGAGCCCATCTGTCCATCGGCGCCAACCTGGGTGCCGCTATCGAGAATTGCCTGCGGGCCACGGATGTGCTCGACCGGCACGTGGCTTGCCGGGTTCTCAAGCGTTCCCGACTGTATCGGACAGAACCCCTGGGTAAGGTGGATCAACCGGACTTCATCAATTTGGCGGTGGAATTGGAATGCGCCATGGAGCCGATTGAGCTTCTGGCTTTGTGTCAGGCCATCGAACTCGAGCTGGGGCGAAAAGACGGGTCTCGTTGGGGCCCGAGGGTCATCGATTTGGATCTTTTGCTGGTGGATGATTGGGTGATGGACGAGCCCGAGTTGACCTTGCCCCACGCGCGCATGTGCGAACGACGTTTTGTGCTGGCCCCTCTGGCCGAGATTGCCCCGGACTTGCGACATCCTCTTGCCGACAAAACCATCTCCGAACTCCTGCACGGCCTGGGGGTCGGTGGGGGTCGGGTCGAAGTCCTAAACGATCTGGAAAGCGGAGGGGTAAGGTGAAGAGCCGCATTTCGATCTTTTTCCGCTGTTTGTTTTTTTTCTGTCTTTTTTCTGCTTGGGCTTGTGATCCGAAGGCCCCTGAGCCTTTGCTGATCGGCCAGGACGACGGCATGATGGCGGGCAGGCTGGCTGAGCGTGTCGACGAGCTGCCCGCGGATCCCAAGTTGCAGATGGCGGCTTTGCGTTTGCTTTTGTCCGAGGAACGGGCCCCTGAAGCCCTGGCGGTCAGTCTCAAGTTGGTGCAGGCCAGACCCAAGGACTGCGCGGCCTGGCGACTTCGGGCCCAGGCTTTTTTGAGCCTGGAGGACGAAGGCGCTGCTTTTGACGCCCTGCGTCGTTGTCTCGAGGTCCAGCCCAATGATGCCGAGACCCTCTTTTCCCTGGGGGGCATGCTGGCAGCTCGACATGGCGATGAGCCGGCATCCCTTAATGAGGCGGAACAGCTTTGGACAAGACTGCTCAAGCAGTACCCGGATTTTCCTCAGGCAGCCATGGTTCATGGGGCATTGGAGAAAATTCGCCTGAAAAATCAAATGACTAAGTCGAAAACTGACGACGGAGTCAATTCTCCTTGACAGCCCAATTCGAGGCCATAGAATGGGCCGCAGTCAAGCGGAGGTTTTAACGATGAAATTCTTTTTGGACACTGCGGACGTAGGGGAAATCCGCGAAGGCATGGCCATGGGCATGGTCGACGGCGTGACCACCAATCCCTCTTTGGTGGCAAAGACCGGCAAACCCTACGCCAAGGTCATCGAAGAGATTTGCTCGATCGTATCCGGCCCAGTCTCGGCTGAGACAAACAGTGAAGACGCCGAAGGCATGATGGCCGAAGCCCGCGAGTTGGCGGCGATTTCTCCTCAGGTTAACGTGAAGATCCCCATGACCATGGAGGGTCTCAAGGCGGTGGCCGCGGCCAGCAAGGCCAACATTCGCACCAACGTCACCCTGATTTTTCAGCCCTTGCAGGGTTTGATGGCGGCCAAGGCCGGTGCCTCCTATGTGAGTCCCTTCGTCGGGCGATTGGATGACATCGCCCATGACGGCATGGATATGGTGGCTGATCTAAAACAGATCTTGCGCAACTATAACTATGCTACCGAGGTGATCGTGGCCTCGATTCGTGGCCCCTTGCATATACAGCAGGCGGCTTTGGTGGGCGTGGACATCGCCACCATTCCCTTCAAGGTTTTGGCCAATTTGGCCAAGCATCCCTTGACGAACAGCGGCATTGAGCAGTTTTTGGCGGATCATAAGAAGATTCCGAAGGGCTAACCTTTTCTTTCTTTAAGGAGGGCGGTTGTGAAGATCCTGGTAACCGCGAAGCGAGTCACCGATCCCGACGTCAAGATCAAGGTAAAACCGGACGGCAGCGGAATCGTGACCGAGGGCATCGACTATAAAGTTAATCCTTTCGATGAGATCGCCATCGAAGAGGCCATCCGCATCAAGGAAAAAGCGGGCGGTGAAGTGGTGGTGGTCTCCATCGGGCCGGCCGAATCCACCAAGGAAATTCGTTCCGGATTGGCCATGGGCGCCGACCGGGGCATCCTGGTTAAGGCCGACGGTATGGTGGAGCCGCCCACGGTGGCGGCGGTTTTGCAGAAAATTGTGGAAGAAGAAAAGCCTGACCTGATCCTCATGGGCAAGCAGGCGGTCGACGGCGACAACAATCAGTCGGGTCAAATCTTGGCCGACCTTTTGGACTGGCCACAGGCTTGTTTTGCCTCCAAGGTGGAGCTGGAGGAAGGCAAGGCCAAGGTCACCAGGGAAGTCGACGGTGGTTTTGATCACGTGGAAGTGGATCTGCCGGCGGTCATCACCGCGGATCTGCGCCTGAACGAGCCCCGTTATGCTTCCTTGCCGGGCATCATGAAGGCCAAGCGCAAGCCGATCAAAGAGATGGAGCTTTCCGGCATGGGCGTCAATTTGGAGCCCCGCGTGGTTTGGCACCAGATGGCCGAGCCCCCCCAGCGCAAGTCCGGTGAGATGGTGCCGGATGTCCCCACCCTGGTCGCCAAGTTGCGCGACGAGGCCAAAGCGCTGTAGCGCGGCTGCGAAAGGAGATGCGTCATGGGTAACGTACTGGTCATCGCCGAACACAAAAACGGCGTCGTTAAAAAAGTCAGTCGGGCCGCCTTCGCTTTCGCCAAAGAGTATGTGGCCAAGCAGGGCGGCGAATTTCATATTTTGGTCATGGGCTCGGATCTCGGCGTGGTGGCCGACGAGTGCATGGGTTACGGTGCAGCCAAGGTGCATGTGGCCGATCATGCCGATCTGGCCAACTACCTTTGCGAAAGCTATGCGCCGGTGATGGTGCAGGTGGCCAAGGACATGGGCGCTGAAGTTGTGGCGGGCACCGCCTCGGCCATGACCAAGGACCTGCTGCCTCGCGTGGCCGCAAGGCTGGAGGCCGGCATGGCCTCTGATGTCTGCTCCATCAACGACGAAGGCCATTTTGAGCGGCCTGTCTGGGCCGGCAACGCCATGGTCTTCGTGGAGATCAAGACGCCGATCAAAGTAGCCGCTGTGCGCGGTACTGAGTTCGAGCCGACGGAAAAGGGCGACGCTTCCGGCGAGAAGGTGGCGGTAAACGTCAGCGTGGATCTGGGTGCCTTGAAGAAGCGCTTCATCGAGTTCGAAGTGACCAAGTCTGATCGCCCCGAGTTGACCGAGGCCTCCGTGATCGTCTCCGGCGGTCGCGGCACCAAGGGCGAAGAGGGTTTTGGGATGGTGAACCAGCTGGCGGACTTGATGGGCGCGGCCGTCGGCGCGACTCGTGCCGTCGTGGATGCCGGTTGGGCACCCAACGATCTTCAGGTTGGACAGACCGGCAAGGTCGTGGCCCCGGATTTGTATTTTGCGGTGGCCCTGTCCGGCGCGATCCAGCACCTGGCCGGCATGAAGGGCTCCAAGACCATCGTGGCCATCAACAAGGACGAAGAAGCCCCGATTTTCCAGGTTGCGGACTATGGGCTGGTGGCTGACATGTTCAAGGCCATGCCCGAGTTGATTGAAGAGATCAAGAAGGTGAAAGCTGGCTGAGTGTTTTGAGCAGGCAAATTTTCACGGCCCGCCTGCAGAGGTGGGCCGTTTTTTGTTGTTTGGCGTCCGGGCTGGTTGCAACATGGGGCGCAGGAGGCTTGCTTCGTTGACCTTTGACGAAAAATTGAAGTCCATCGTTGGCGCAGCCCATGTGCGCATGGCCCCGGCCGAGCGCGCGCTTTACGCATACGACGCGACGCCCATGGCGGATCTTGTCATGCCCGATGCCGTGGTCCTGCCCGCTTCGGCCGAGGAGGTGGCGGCATTGCTTGGCCTGGCCAACGAGTTGGGCATGCCGGTGGTGCCTCGCGGGGCCGGCACCAACGTGACCGGTGGCGCGCGACCTGTTCAGGGTGGGCTTGTGATCAGCACCCAGCGCATGAACAAGATTCTTAATTTGGACGTGAACAACCTGCAGGCCGTGGTACAGCCGGGTGTGGTGACCGAGGACCTTCAAGAGGCCGCGGAGGAGGTGGGCTTGTTTTATCCGCCGGATCCCCAAAGCGCCGAGACCTGCACTGTTGGGGGCAATCTGGCCGAGAATGCAGGGGGTCCCAGGGCGGTCAAGTATGGCGTGACCCGCCATTACGTGTTGGCTCTGCAGGCGGCCATGGCCGATGGGCGCCTGCTGCGCTTCGGCGCTCGCACCCTCAAGAGCGTCGTGGGTTACGACATGACTTCTCTGTTGGTGGGTTCGGAGGGAACGCTGGCCTTCATCACCGAAGCCACCTTGCGTCTGATCCCCCAGCCGGAAGCACGGGGTACTTTGTTGGCGGTATTCAGTGAGGTGGAGCAGGCCGCGGCCGCGGTGGCTTCTATTCTTCAGGCCGGGAACTTGCCGGCGGCCCTCGAGTTTGTGGATCAAACGGCTCTGCAAGTCTTGCCGCCGGACTTGGGTTTGCCCGCCGAGGCCGCTGCCCTGCTGGTGCTGGAGGTGGACGGATCGAAGACCGAGGTTGCGGCCTCCGGCGCGCGGGTGGCGGCATGCCTCAAGGAATCAGGGGCTCTGCGTGTCGACTTGACCGAAGACGCGGGCGAGGCAGATCGTCTCTGGCAAGCCCGCCGGGCCGTGGGACCCGCCTTGGCCAAGATTGCCCCGTTGAAGATCAACGAAGACGTGGTGGTGCCCATCTCTCGTTTGCCGGATGCGGTTCGGCGAATCCGCGCCATCGCGGATAGCTACAGCATTCGCTGCGCCATCTTTGGCCACGCCGGAGACGGCAACTTGCACGTGAACTTCTTGCTGGACCAGGGAGATCAAGAAGGCCTTTTGCGTGTGCAGGACGCCGTGGCGGAAACCTTCGAGGTCGTGGTGGACCTGGGTGGCAGCATCAGCGGTGAGCACGGGATTGGAACGGCCAAGCAGGCCTTTGTCGGCCTTGAGCTGGAGCCGGCGGTTGTCGACTTGATGCGGGCTGTCAAGCAGGTCTTCGATCCCAAGGGCATCATGAACCCGGGTAAGATATTTTGAAAGACGATTTCATTCGGAAAGAGCTTGAGCGCTGTGTTCGCTGCGGCAATTGCATGTCGGTTTGTCCGGTCTATGAAGTCATGGGTCGCGAAGGGGGCGTGGCCCGCGGCAAGGTGTCGCTCTTCAGGGCGCATTTGGATGGCTTGCTCGACGATGATGATCCCGCCTACCGGGAAATCTTGACCTCCTGCTTGCTCTGCGGTCGTTGCAAGAGCGCCTGTCCCAACGAGGTGGATACGCCGGCCATCGTGCAGGCAGCCCGCGCGCGGATGGCCCGTCGTGGACGATTGGGACGGCTGAAGGCCTTTGTGCTCAATTGGATTCTGCCCAAGCCCGCTTTGATTAAGCGGCTGGCTCAGATGGCGCGGATCGGGCGGCCTTTTTGGGCGGCCCGGGTGCCCAAATCCAGCGGACTGCGTGTTCGTTTCATGCGTGGTCCCGGTGGAGAACAAAGGCAGTTGCCCGAATTGGCGCCTCGGTTCTATCTTGACAGGGACCAGGAGGATAAGCGGGCAGCCGAAGGCGCGCCTCGGGTGGCTCTGTTTGTCGGATGCGTGCACAACATGATGCGACCCGAGGGTGCAGAGGCGGCGGTGGAGGTACTGCGTCGAGCGGGCGCCCAGGTGGTGGTCCCGCGAGAACAGGCTTGTTGCGGTCTGCCCGCCTGGGGCGCGGGGCATGAAGAGGGCGCACGGGCCTTGGCGCGACGCAACGTCGATGCACTCTGGCCCGCCGGCGAGTCGGCACCGGATTTCGTGACCAGTCCTTGCGCTTCCTGCGCGGCCATGCTCAATCAGCACATGGCCGAACTTCTGGTCGAGGATACGGAGCGAGCGCTGCGCGCCAAGGAATTGGCTGCCCGGGTGATACCCTTTTCCATCCTGTGGACCCGACTCACGGGGGTGGAGGCGGAAGGGCCGGCCAGGGAGGCTGACCCCGAGGCCTGCCGCGTGACCTATCATGACCCCTGCCATCTTTCACGGGGCTTTGGTGAAAAAGACGCACCGCGCTTTTTGTTGACGCACCTTTCGGATGTCCAATTTGTGGACATGAGTCACCCTTGTCGCTGCTGCGGGCATGGGGGCTTTTTTAATTTGGCCCATTATGACTTGTCTTTGCGTATGGCTGATGACAAGGCGCGCCGTATTATGGACACCGGGGCTCAGGTGGTGGCCACCGAATGCTCTGGTTGCCTTATTCAATTGCAAGAAGCACTGGCTCGGGCGGGGTCTACACAGGAGGTTTTGACCACGGCTGAAGCGGCCTTGCGCTATGGCTTAAACATTGACAAGGACTGAGAGGGAGCCTATGCTTCGGCCCTGGTGAAAACCTTTTCTGGTACAAGGGGTTGTGATGGCGACAAAGAAAAAGACGGCCAAGAAGATCACCAAGAAGAAGGTGGCTAAGAAGGTTGCGAAGAAAAAGGCAGCCAAGAAGGTCACCAAGAAAACGGTGAAGAAATCCGCCAAGAAGGTTGCCAAGAAAAAGGCCACCAAGAAGAAGGCGGCCAAGAAGGCCACCAAGAAGAAGGCGGCCAAGAAGGCCACCAAGAAGAAGGCCACCAAGAAAGCGGTGAAAAAATCCGCCAAGAAGGCAGCCAAGAAGAAGGCGGCCAAGAAGGTCACCAAGAAAGCGGTGAAAAAATCCGCCAAAAAGGTCGCCAAGAAGAGGCCTTTGAAAAAAGCGGTGAAAAAAGTCACGAAGAAACCCGCAAAGAAGGTCACCAAGAAAGAGGCGAAGAAACCCGCCAAAAAAGCTGCGGGCAAGAAGAAATTGCCAGCCAGCGATTTCTCAATGAATAGCAAGCTGGCCAGGCAAAAGGATGTAGCCTGGCGCTTGATTGAAGGTGAGGCGGTTATCATCACGCCCGCCGACAGCACCATGCACACCCTCAACGAGACCGGCACCCGCATTTGGGAATTGATCGACGGGGCGCGGACTCTGAACGAGGTGGCCGCTGCACTGCAGGCCGAGTTTGAGGTGGATGGCGAGCGGGCCAAAGAAGACACCATCTGGTTTGCCGAGTGCTTGGCGAAAAAAGGCTTAATCGAAGACCATTGACCCCTCCTCCCGCTCCGCGGGCCGACTCATTGATTTTTTGAAGACAAGCGGGGTAGTATGGGGGCGCCGTGGTATGTCCTTGGCTCTAAATTTGGGGAGGTTGGTACCCATGAGATCATTCCGTTTATTGGCTCTGCTCTTGTTGGCGATTTTGGCTTCTTCCGCCTGCGATTGTGATGATGGCGTGTCCGATCGATGCGATTGCGAACCCAGCATCACCTTTCTGAGCCCGACCGGTGGTGCCTTGAGTGAATTCAATGACACCAATGCCGCTGAATTGGGTATTCAGTATCCCGTACGAGTGCAGACTCGATGCATTCCGGAAGGCACACAACTGGCATTCAACAACGACAAAAGCCCAGAAGAAATGGTGCTGAATCAGGTTGTCATCGACGATGTGGCCACCGGGATGGGCCACATTGAGTTTGACGACCAAACCTTCATCGAAGGAATCAATCGCATTTGTGTTCGCGGTGGTGCCGAGATTGTGATGAACGAAGACGGCAGCCAGGACTGCACGACCCGGGCCGTTTTGGATCTTGAGGTCTGCAAGGACGTAGTCGTGGAATTGGGCGTTCCGGCGTGTCGCTTTGACCGGCCGACGGATGGGGTCACCCTCACTTCGGCCGACGACAGCTCAGCCAACGACGGCTTTCAGTCGGACGTGGTGGTGGTCTGCAAAGGCATCAATGACGGCGAGGTCGTGCAACTCATACTCAACGGAAGGCAGCCCATCGAGGGCGTCTTGGCTTTTGAGTCGGTTTCTTTCGAAGACGTGGACTTGGGCGAGGGCAGTAACTTGCTCAGAGCCGAAACGGAAGATACGGCAGGGCATCCCGTGGTGGCCGAGATCGGCGTTACCGTGGACACGGGCGCCTGTGTAGCCCGCTTGTTGCCCGCAGACGGCACTCAGTTTCAGCCGGCTGACGATCAAGACCCGGCCGTCGAAGGCCTCCAAACCGTGTTGACGGCCGAGACGAATGCCAGCGGCTTGCTGGCTTGTGCGGATGGATCTTCGGTCAGCCTCTATCTCAACGGCAGTCTCTATCATCAGGATGTGTTGACTTCGGGGAGCATTGGTTTCCTGGTCACGCTACCCGAAGGGGCGACCGAAGCCTATGTCTTGATAGAAGAATCCGGCGCCGATGCCCGAATCGGCCAGTCCTTGCCCAACAACTACACGGTTTGTGGTGAGTCCTCCATTGCCATCACCGCCCCTCGCGCGGATCCGGAATGCGCAAGCGCCATCACGGACGCGGCCGATCGGGACGGCGACACGGCCGGCATTCAGATCGCCGTCAGCGGTTCTTCGGCGGGCTTTGCCCAGGCATCGGATCTCTGGTTGGAGGTCGATGGGCAGGTGGTCACCGACGCTTTCGGTGAGAACTTGCGTCCGGTTTTGTTTGAAGCGGGCGGAGATTTTGAGTTTCAGTGGGTGACCTTCCTGCAATCGCGCAGCTACGATATCGCGGTGAAGGGGATGGACCTTTGCACAGGTGAAGAGCTTGAAGCGATTCACCAGGTATGCGCCTTCACCGAGCAGGTTACTTGTGAGGTTATCGCCCCGGCGAACGAGAGCATCTTGCGGGCTCTCGATGACTTAGATAGCGATCCCGATACGGACCTGCAGTACAACGCACTGGTGCAAACAGCCAACGTGCCTGATGGCTGGACCTTCGATCTCTATCTGGGCGGGGAGCAATTGCCCTTGCGCGACTTGATCCTCAGCGACAATGCCTGGACGGCCGAGGTGACTTTCACCGACGGCCTGGATAAGCAAGTCCAGTGCGTACTTCAAGACGGCACGGTCTCCCCGGTCAACACCATCTGGGTCGACGCCCATCCGCCGACCATCGACATCACCAGTCCAGGCGAAGGCGAGCCATTCGATGGTTATGACCAAGAGGTTTGCATGGACGTGGACGGGGCCGAGGTCGGTCAGTTGGTCACCGTCACGGTGACCAACGCCGTCGGTTCCACCGATTTCTCGGCCAGCCTCAACGGCGCGTCCATTTGTATCGACGTGACCCTGGGCGATGGCGCCAATGCGCTCGTGGCCTCGGTCACGGATTTGGCCGGCAACCTGGCCACCAGCTCGACGATCAATGTCACGGTCACGGCCTGCATCGCGGCACCGACTGTTGCCTTCATCGATCCGGACGGCAGTCTCACACAGCCCGTATCCGTCCCGACCGCCGGACTGGCCTATGTCGAAGTCAGCGCAACCGAAGTGGCCTCATCTGCCGCGTTGACTCTGGATGTCTACGCCGGCACGGTATTAACTCAGTCTTTGAACAACCCACAACCCACCAACGGCAACTACGTCTTCAGCGACGTCAACTTCGTCAACGGCGCCATGACCCTGCGTTTGACCGCGATCAACTCTTGCGGCACGACCGTCGAGGATCTGGAAGTTTTCGTCGGCGATCCCAACGCGCCCAGCATCGTCTTAACGGACCCGCTCAACGACTCGTGCACCAGCGCCACCACAATTTCGGCCAGCGCCAACACCACCAACGCCGCCGGCGAATTCTGCGCCTTCTGCATCCGGGCCGAATCGGCGACGGTTTTGCCTGAATGCACGATGACGACAATGGGTTTCTGGTCCATCGGCCAGGTAGACGCCTCCGGCGTCTGCACATCCCAGTCCGCCGCCGACTTCCCGGCCGAAGGCGACTATCAAATCTGGGCCAGCGTGGGCAACACCATCAGCACCACCACCAGCGCAGCAATCGTAGTCATCAACGACATTACAGCCCCGGTACCAAGCTTCGTCACGCCGGTTGACGGCGGTTCTTTCAACGCCGCCACGATCGACACCGATCCGGGTACTTTGGGTTTGCAGGTGGCCATAGACTTAGCCGCCGACGTACGCGAAGGCCGGGGCACCATCACCTTAAACGGCACCGACGGCATCTTAGACGATCCAATCCCCACCTTCGCCAACGGCCACATCATCCTGCAGCAAGTCACCTTAGACGAAGGCCAAAAAACCCTCGACGCAGAAATCTGCGACTGCGCCGGCAACTGCGGCACCGTCGGCCCCATCTCGGTCCTGGTGGATTTGCTAGTACCCGAAATGTTCGCCATCCCAAGCCCGGCCAGTATGTTGGGCGCTTCCGGAGACTCCGCCGCCGCCGTACCAGGCTTCCAGCACGCAGTCACCTGCCAATTCGAACCGGACACGGTCGAAGCAGGCGATCAGCTCTGTCTGAGCGTGTCGCTCAATGCCGGCACCTACAACCAGGCAGAATCGCTAGGCGTGGCCGTACCCTGTCAAACGCTTACAGCAGCCCAACTCAGCGAATACACCTTCATCAACATCGACATGCTCCCCGCCGCCGACAGCGCGGGAGACGTAAGCGTACGCTGCGAGCTCAGCGATACCGCAGGCAACACAGACAACCTCATCAAGGCGACCTACATCAACATCCTCTCTCCGGCGGTTTCTGTTACGCGACCGGATGATGGTGATGACCTCAACAATGCCTATGACATGTGCGGAGACGACTCAAGCTTCGAAACCCAAGTGGATGTGCAGGTGAGCAACATCGAGGCCGGTGACACGCTGATCGTCTGTATCTGTGAGTCCAATGGCGTGGGTGGCTGTCTTAACGATGATGCGGGACGCTGTGGGCAGGACGGCCGGGGCGCGACCTTTACCCCGGGATCGGTTTCGGGCAGTGGTTCCGTGGTTCTAAGCTGTGTCCCGATGCCGCAGGGGGACGTTGTGCTGGTCGCTTTTGCCGAGAACATTCCTGGGCAGGGTGTCTATT
>JAFCZJ010000235.1 GCA_019314375.1 Deltaproteobacteria bacterium
GTCTCGCGGTCCAGCGCCGTTTTGGGCTTCATGGGTTGGGGTTTGAGCGGCGTGGCCGGCTTGGTGGGCTTTGCGGGTTTGAGCGGTGTTACCGGCTTGAACGGCTTGAACGGAAATGGCTTCTTTGGGGGCATAGGCCTCCTCCCATCCTCTTCATTTTCAGTGCTCGTTTCAAGGAAGCTTAGCACCCCGAAACTCGGCCCGCAAGTGGTCCGAAAGCGTCATGTAGGGCGATGTGGGCAAAACGAAACGGACGGATTTGTAAGCTTCCGAGTTATAAGGCGAAACACTGTCCCGGCGCCGGGACAAATGAGAAGGTGTATTTTTGTCCCAAAGGGCTGTTTTTTGGGCGGCTTTTTCCGCTTGAAATCGCGTCCCTGATTTTTCTTCTACGAAGGCTTGGCGCCCGTGCAGCACTGTCTGTAAGCTGACTCCACTTCAGCCGCCTCAAGGCCGCGCCATTCCAATCCAGCGACGGAATATGCTAGGGTTGATGCATTGGAGGGATGGAATGCGCGCGATGATCTTGTGGATGGTTTTGCTGGGGATTCTTTCCTGCAGTCTGGCGGGTTGCTTCTTTCTGTTTGAGCAGGAGGATTGCCCACAGCGGGAGATGGTGGGCAGCATGGCCGACTACACGACCGAATCAGGGGAATTAGACGGCGTCTGGTTCCACGAGCCCCAGGCCTGCGGGGAAGGGTCTGACTTCGATGGTGGACACGTGATCCGGATCGAAGGATTGGGCCCCTTGCTTTGGCGTTACTACGGAATCGAGGGTTGCCCCGCCGAAGACGAGTCGGTTTGTCAGGTGGTACGGGATAGTTTTCTGCCGGAACTGATCGACCAGATAAGGGAGGAAATCCTCGAGGTCAGGGTGAACCATTACGATCTATGTAGCAAGGAACAGGGTGTGGACCTGGCCATCACCTTATCCATGCAGGACTGGACCCGGGTCGATCAGGTGGTGGGCCTCATCGCCGAGGCGCTGCGGGAGGCGGAACTGGGCGAATCGGTCATGCTGCTGGTGGGACCGGAGCAGGTGCACTGCGAGTAGCCCTGGCACCTCGTTTTCTGGACCCATGCCATTGGGTTCAGCCGTTCTGACCGGCTCGGGCCGCCTGGATTACAAAGGCATCATCCATGTGGCGGGCATCAACATGCTGTGGCGGAGGATTTTGGGGACGGGGGCTTGCGAAGTCCGACTGCTATTCGTGCGGGTGGGCCACAAAATCCCGGCTGGGAAGCACCCTGATGTCTTGAGTCCTTTTCCAATTGGGCCAGGGCGGAATTTCCAAACGCACAGAGACAGACCAGTCCAGACGGTTCCACTTCAAGTCGAGGGAGAGCGGCGCGTCCTGCGGGATCTGCAGGGGGATGACGCTCTGATAGGGCTGTCCGGGAGTCACGCCCAGGTCTTCGGAATTCTCCTCCATGACTTGGGTATACACCACCTGCTGCCTGGTGCCGTACTTTTCACCGGTCACCAGGGAACGGCCATGGTGTTGGGTCTGTTTGGTGGCGGATTCCCGCGCCTGCAATTCCACGATTATTCGGGTCATACCTGAGTCGCCCGCCTCAGGCACTTGCAGGAGGATCTCTCCTATTTGACCGGGAAAAAAGGTCAATGGCTTGATGCTCAAGGTGATGTGACCCAATTTGCTCGTGGTCAAAATGGCGTGAAAAGGCTCGTAGAGCAGCAAACCCAGGCCGAGAAGAAAAACCAGGATGCCGATCACTTGAAGCGGATCCGACCAGGGGGTTTTGTGATGCCAGCCTTCCGCGAGCTTCATGAATGAAAGAACCATCAGCAGCAATCCGATCATCAGCCGGGCACGTTGTCCCTTGGTCATTTTTGCGGCGTTCTGTATCGAGAACACCTCTTGGTCGGATGCTTGGTCCGGCATGGGCTTGCCATTAAAATAGTTCTTCACCGCACCCGGCAGCAGAACAATTTTTTTTGCCGCCTTGGGATCGCTAGCCCAAGGAATGTCCGCTTGTGTCCAGGCTTGCCATTCGAGCTTGATCAAGTCCCCGTCATAGCTACACGGCCCGACGGTCGTCGCCAATTGAAAGGGATAACGGTATTTATTTCCAGCTCGCCAGGTTCCTGAAAACAGGGTGGCCCCGGTGCCCATGCCTGATTCCATCCGGCCCCAACCCTGGGTCTTCCAGCCCGTTTGGATCGTCAAGGCCTTGCACTTGCAGTCTTCGTTGACCTGGACGCGCACTTCCCCGGTGATTTTTTCCAACTGGCGAAAGTCTGTCTTGTCCATGTGTAAAAATATTTTGCATTTGGCCATGATCATCTCCGCGGTCATCTTGGTGCCAGGCGAATAGTTTCCGGCCCCTATTTTTCCGGATGGGTCGTGAGGAATTTCTGAATCTGTTCGGCCTGCTCTTTCCAGTCCTTGCGGTCCAGCTCGTTATCCGCGAGGGAGATGAGGTGCTCGTAGACCGCCAAGGCTGCCCGGGCGTGTTCTTTGATCCAGAGGCGACGGGCTAAAGCGGGCAACACCTGTAGCTCTTCAGCACGGCTCAGCTTGAGCTTCTGGAAATAAGCCAGGGTCTTTTCCGGCGGCATGACTTCCGTGATGCAGAAGACCAGGTCCTTGAGTGCCTGGAGCCGCAGGTTGCCCTGGGTCTTTGCCCTCGAGCCCTTGGGGGTGGGGGCGTTCGCCACTTTGACGAACAGCTCGGCCGCCCGCTGGAAATCCTTCCCATTGATGGCCACCCAGGCCAGCTTGTAACGGGCATAGCTCAGCAGGGGTGACTTTGGATGCAACTCGAGCTGTTGGTACAACTTCTTGGCGTTCACCAGGTTTGTCCGGTCGAAGTAGTAGTCCCCCAGCAGCATCAAGGCGTCGTCCACGCTTTGACTCTTCGGATGCTTGACCAGGATGGTTTGCAAGTCCCGGGCTAAATCCTCGTAGCGGCCCAGGTGCCGGTTCTGCCGGGCGCGCAGCAGCAGCGCCTTTGCAACATCGAAATGCTTGGCATGGTTTTGTAGAATGCGGTCCAAAACGATGATGGCCTTCTTGCGCGATTCGACAAGCTCCGGGGCGTCAAAGGCCTTGGTCACGCCGCGTTCCAGCGCCAATTGGTACTGCGCCTCCGCCAGATCGTCGTATCCTTTGGCCTGGGCAAAAAGGAGCTTGGCTTGTTCCGGCGTCCCTTCGGCTGCGATGATCTGTGCCTCGAGTTCCGAAAGCCGCTTTTCAGAAGCGGTGATGCGCTCCTTGAGCTTCTTTTGGAAGGCGGCCCCATCGTCGGCGGCCCAAGCGGCATGGCCGAGACAACAGAAACTGAGCAGACACAACACGACAGCGTTCAAAGGCATCCTCCCTTGGCCCTAAAATAATCCTCCTCCTCCTGGAGGTCTGACGCTCCAGGAGGGGAGATCTTTCACTACATGGAGAAAAAAGGAGGGGAGGGGGCCTACAGGCCCACGCAGACGCCTTCGATGCAGGCCTGGCCCATGGCGCAGTCGGAGTCGGCGCTGCAGGACAGGCCGCAGACCTCGTCTACCTGGCCGTCGCAGTCGTTGTCCAGACCGTCGCAGGTCTCTTGCTCGGGACCCACGGCGCCTACACATTCGGTCCACTGTCCGTTGACACAGGTCCGGAGGCCGGCTTCGCATTCGCCCGTGTCCGAGCCGCAGTCCATGGTGTCGCCGTTTGCGCATTCGCCTTCGCAGCCTTCGTCGATCTGGCCGTCGCAGTCGTTGTCTATGCCGTCGCAGACCTCGATGTCAGGGACGCAGGTGGGGACGCACATGCCGTCTACGCACATCTCTCCGGCGGCGCATTCGCTGTCGGAGGCGCAGCCGAACATGCAGAGCCCGTTGATGCAGAACTGGCCCGCAGCGCAGTCGTTGTCGGTAGCGCAGCCGGCGCCGCAGTACTCGTCGACCTGGCCGTCGCAGTCGTTGTCCAGACCGTCACAGACCTCGGCGGCGGCCGGGTTGATCTCCGGGTCGTTGTCATCGCAGTCTGCACCGCCGCAGTAGGCGGCCAAGAAGCCGTCTGAGTCCTCGTCCGTGTCGCAGGCGGCGATACACAGGCCGGCCACGCAGACCTCGCCTTGGGCGCAGTCGAAATCGGCGTTGCAGCCGGTGCCGCAGTCTTCGTCGATCTGCCCGTCGCAGTCGTTGTCTATCTCGTCACAGAGTTCCGGAGCGCCGGGGCTGATGTCCGGGTCGCTGTCATCGCAGTCGAAGGGCACACAGGCGCCGTCGCCGTCTAAGTCCTCGCAGTTGACGCGGCAGGTGGCCGTGGCGGCGTCGCAGAACTGGCCCAAGGGGCAGTCCGAGTCGGCCTGGCAGGCCCAGTCGCCATTGCAGCGGCCGTTGATGCAGACCTGGCCCGCGGGGCAGTCCACGTTGGTCGCGCAGGACAGGTGGTCGCAGTTTTCGTCGATCTGGCCGTCGCAGTTGTTGTCCAGGCCGTCGAAGCAGATTTCGGCCATGGCCGGGTTGATGGAAGGATTCTGGTCGTCACAGTCGGCGGGGGTGCAGAAGCCGTCGAAGTCCATGTCCGCGCAGGCGCTGATGCACATGCCCGTGGCCGCATCGCAGAGGGTGCCGGCCGGGCAGTCCGAGTCGGCCTGGCAGAACATGTCGCCGCTGCAGACGCCGTCCCAGCAAGCCTGGCCCGCCGGACAGTCGCTGTCGTTGGCGCAGGCCATGGGCGCGCACAGCCCGCTCATGCAGACCTGGCCCATGGGGCAGTCGGCGCTGTTGGCGCAGGGCATGCCGCCGCAGCCTTCGTCGACGAGGCCGTCGCAGTCGTTGTCCAGGCCGTCGCAGATGTCGTCGGCGTCCGGGTGGACTGCTGGGTTGTTGTCGTCACAGTCGGCTTCACAGATGCTGTGGCCGTCACCGTCTACGTCGGGGCAGGAGTCGTCCACGCAGACGCCGCCGATGCAGTAGCTGCCCAGGGGGCATTCAGCGTCGTTGCTGCATTCCCAGTCCATCTGGCAGAGGCCGGCGACGCAGGTCATCCCGGCCGGGCAGTCGGCGTTGGTGGTGCAGTCCGCGTCGCAGCCTTCGTCCACTTCACCGTCGCAGTCGTTGTCTAAGCCGTCGCAGATCTCCAGGCTGGGCACGCACAGAGCCACGCAGAAGCCGTTTTCGCAGGCATCGTGGGGCGCGCAGTCGCTGTCGCTGTTGCACTCCACGCCGGCGTCGAAACACAGGCCGTTCCAGCAGACCTGGCCCGCGGCGCAGTCGGCGTCCGAGGCGCATTCGTAGGGATCGTTGCAGCCGTCGGTGCAGTCCAAGCGCAGCTCGAACTCGCCGTCCCGGTCCGCGCCCACCACGTCCACCAGGGCCAGGTAGGTCCCGTCCATGGGTGCGGACCAGCCGCCGATGGAGATGCTTTGGGCGTCGGCGGTGGCGTAGACCTCGGCCTCGCCCCAGTTGCCTTCAAAGAGGTAGACGGCGAGTGCCGGCTGGGCCGTGCCGCTTACGCGGCTCAGGACGATGTCATAGACCTCGCTCTGTCGGGCCTGGAAGACGAAGCCCAGGAGACGGCCTTCGGCGGGGAAGGAACCCTCGGCGGCTGCCTCTTCATCCAGGGGCAGGTCCTCGATGCTCAGGGCGTCCGAGTTGCTGGTCAGGTCCGGCGGCGCGTAGCCGGCGGGATCGTCGTCCGTCGAAGAACAGCCGAAGAGCAGGGTAAGCGCAAAGAGACAGGCCGATATCTTCATAAATCGATTCATTTCATCCTCCCGGGTTGGATCCAATCCCATGGATTTAACGCTACGCGAGCCCTTTATTGGTCCGCGTCATTTCAAGAATGGAGGCATTCTAGCACAAGCCGACAAAAATAATGTGATGGGCCTTACACTTTGCCTACAGGGCTGTTTTCAGTCCAAGCAATAATCTTGTCATCAGGGGCTTTTGAGGATCTACTGGTCGGACACTTGCAGTGTATTAAAAGCAAACCCATTGTTCATTAAGGAGTGTGCATGAAATTCCCTCTATTTATCGCTGTCGGCTTTTTGACCCTACTCTCCTTCTCCGGTTGCGCGACTCTGCCCACCCGCCTGAGCCCGCCCCGCGCAGGAGGCTGCGGCCAAGCCGGCCCTTGCCAAGTTGCAGGCAGCGGCTTTCAAAGACGCGGGCGTGGAGGCCCAGGCCGTCTTGGCCAAGGATCCGAAAAACTCCCAGGCCCGGGTGGTGGCGGCCATGACCCACTACAAACAGACCATGCACAACTTCATCCAGGACATGATGACCAACATCACCGGCATGGTGGCGGCCCGCAGCATCAACCACCGCTACATCAAGTGGAGCCTGGACCAGACCGACAAGGAACTGGCCCGGGTGGAAGCCCACCTGGCGGTGGCCGCGGACGATCCGGGTTTTCACCTGGAGCTCTGCTTGGCCTGCTGGGAATACGACTGGAATCATTCGGGTCAGGTGGATGATCGGGATCGCATGCTTCTGCAAGTCGAGCAGGACGCCGAGGGTCAGAGCATCCCCAAAGACGACCCGCGTCGTAAGCCCACCTTCCGCTTTGATCAGGGTGACATTTACTGGGCCCGGGCCATGATCGCCTTCCAGCGGGCCGCCATGAACTTAGGCATGGCCTACCAGGCACCCGACTTCGATGCCTTCAACCGCCTGCAAAGGGAAGCGGTCTTGACCATCCGCATGGTGGATAAGGCGCGGGTGCATGCGGCTCGGGACCTGATCCTGGCGGGCCTGGCCCACGCCGATCGTTCGCGCTTGCTTTTCCTTGCGGAGACGGATGACCAGGGCGAGTGGTTCCCCAATCCCAAGCAACACAACCACCCCTTGCCCTTGCCGGTGGACCAGGCGCTTTACGACACCTGGGCCGGCGTCTTGGGCGATTTGCAGAAGCTGCTCCGTGGCGAAGAGGGCATCAGCGTGGTCGAGGCCGCCCAGTTGGGCGATCACCAGTGGGCCGATCCGCCCACCGGCTTCGTCAACGTGGCCAAGCTTTTCACTGCGCCCGGGGATGTCACGCTGAACCTCAAAAACCTGGAGGCCGTGGACCGCAACCGCAGCAAAGCGGATGTGGAGCGGGTGCTCACCGACATCCTGGGGGACAAGTATGTGCCCAGTATGAAGCCTTCCGGCATGCTTGCGCGCTTCGCCCGCATGAAGAGCGAGTTGGAACGGGGAGAAGACAGCTTCGAGCGCAAGCTGCGCTACCTGCTCTGGGTCAACTGACGAGATCGCGTGGGGGAGGGGATTGGGCCCTAAGGCGCGATCACTCGCCCCGGTTCAAGATTCCAGTTGATTAGCGTGGCAAGATATGACCAGCTATGAAATCGAATCGTATTTCTATTTTCGGTCAGATTTCTAGACCCAAGAGGGGGAAACCTGCATGACCGAGCTAAGTTTTGATGCCTTGAAGAAGACGGTTGAGGCTGAATACCCAGGACCGTTGGCCTCGGTGTTCCGACGATGCCGTGTCGCCAGCAAGGAAGATCTGGGCGGAAGACACAAGAACCTGGTTGATCTCTTTGAGGTGTTCATCAAGTACGTGTGCATCGTTCAACTTCAAGAAGCAAGGGTCCTTTTACCTGACCTGGCTTCGAGGCTCCCCCAAAAAGAGAAATCACTCGAGTTTCTCAAAAGACCGTCACTTGGAAGTTGGATTGGATTGCTCCGAATCCTCAGCAAGCTCGATACGGACGCCGTCGAGTCGAGATGGTTGAAGCAAATCTCTGAATGGTACTTTGAGCCAAAGAACGAAAATAGTGCGAGCGCTCTTTCCCAATTGAACCAGATCGAGGGCGTCAAATACGAGAAGAGAACCAAGACGCCAAATGCCGAAATTTGCAACGCCCTTGTCTCTTATCGAAACAAGCATCTTGCTCATGCGGCAAATCTTCGTTCTGAAGAACTCGAAAAGCGCTTGCCAATCCTCGAAAGTGTATTGAGCTATCTCATCAATTCTGCATCATTTCTTTCAGAAATGGTCCCCTTTTACGTCGACCGGATTGAGGTCGCGGAAAACAGCCAGTGGAAAATCCAAGCCACAAAACTCATGGGCGCGACCGAAGAGCCTGTCTCCTATCGATGCGCTGAGAAGTTAGAGCTTTCAGAAATCTATCTTTCTGACTCCAGCGGTGGAGAAATCTCCTCGGCTCCCATTTCCCTGGGACCTTTTATTCTCTGGCAGATGAATGCTGACCTGAAAAGGTCCGAGGCATTTTTTTACAACGACGCCTGGCGAACCAAGCTTGAATATTTGTCATATTTGAGTGGCTCCTATTACTACCATAAAGAACTGCATGAGGGATTCAGCGAACTCATCAAGCTGAAACTCAAGCCTGGAGCCGAGGAAGATGCCTATCGGGACATGGCCCCGGAGGAAAGAAGCCTCAAGGCCGAGGAATTGTTCAAGAGGGCGATGTTGCAGGTTTCTGAGGGCCGGCTGGAAGATGCGCTAGAGGCCTTTGAGCATTCCGCGGAATTTGAAAGGCGACCAGGCACCTTTTTTGAGTTAGCAAAGGTGCAACGTACACTGGGAGACCCCGATGAGGCCGTCCTGCAAACCCTTGGCTATTGCTTCGACCTGGACCCGTCCCACAAAAAGGCCCTGACGTTCCGAACCGAAATCGATGGCGCCACCGAAGGACAAACTTTGGAAGCTCCTGACGACGAGAGCGAAAATGAACGGATCACGTTTTTTCATGCATTGACACCGAAGAGATTTCGCAGAATCGCTGTGCCTTGGTGGCTGGCATTGGTGCTGACCTGGTACGGGTTTTCTTTTGTATTTGACCTCTTCTGGGGCAGTCCAGAAAACCTGCCTTCAGTTGTATTGATCTGGGCAGGCGTGACAGCCGTTGTGTTCACCATCTCGATCGGGAAGACCCTGCTCGATGGGTTGAAATTGCCC
>JAFCZJ010000236.1 GCA_019314375.1 Deltaproteobacteria bacterium
CTCGAACAACTGGACAGCCCCCTCGCCAAAGCCCGCCTGGAAGCCGAACTGGCCCGCTACCAGGCATTCATAGACCACAGCCTGCCCCTGATCGAAGCCATGTCCGCAGGCGTCTTAGACTCCGGTCAAGAAGCCGAACTGCGCAACTTCATCGCAACCCTGGAAGGGCCCGAACCGCCGATCATCGGCTCCACCACACTGCCCTACCAAAACCTGGCAGCGCCACAACGCTTACCCCTGGAAGAGCCCAACATCACCCCCGCCTACAAAGGCGGCAACAAGGACCTGCAACCAGCAGACCGCCAGGCCAGCCCCACAGCCCCCCTCTCGGAGGCCATAGTCAACAAGGCCCGGGAACTCAACTGGAATCCGGTCAACATCTTCGACTACGTCTACAACTATGTGGGTACCGAGTGGTATCATGGAAGCATGAAAGGGGCGGAACAGACATTGCTCCAAGGTTCCGGCTGGTAGCCCTGCTGCGAGCTTCCGGCTACCCTGCCCGCTTCGTGGTCGGCGTGGGCCGCTTACTCGATCTGGACCGAGCCCCTCTTGTTTTTGGCGTCGAGAACACCCAGCAAGTCCTACAGCTTCTAAAACGAGCGGGCATCCCCCACGCCCAGGAGCTAAGCGCCGGCAAGCTATCCAACATCCGCTTCGAGCACGTCTGGGTCGCGGCCTACCTCCCCTTTACCGACTACCGAGGCAGCGCAATGGAAGAAGGCGGCGAGCTCTGGACGTCCATGAACACCAGCCTCAAAGCCGCCGGCTACAGTCTCAACGAGCCCCCACCCCTACCCGAGGACCTCGACCTAACAAGCATCTCAGAAAACTACCTACAAGCCGACCGTCCCGAAACGCCACTCGAATTCTTGAAGGCCGAGATCGAGGTTTTACTAAACGCAACCCAATCCGCTCACAGCTACGAGGATCTCCTCCAGACCCGAGAACAAAAGCCCCAACACCAAGACATCCTCCCCTCGGGTCTACCCTTTCTCACAGCGCTTGTGACTTCAGAGTCCACCTCCCTGCCCGAACGCCTCTTGCACCAGGTCAAGTTCACAACCTACGACGCCGTAAATCCCAGCCAGGTATTTTTCGAGCTGACCCTCCCAGCCTACAAACTCAGCAACCGCTCCATCGCCCTACGCTACGAACCCGAGACCGTCGAAGACCAAGAAATCATCAACTCCTTCGGCGGCCTGGGTGCCACCCCGGCCTACCTGGTCAGGCTGCGCCCGGTCCTTACGGTTGACGGACAACGACTGGCAATCGGCACGGCCGGTCTGCCCATGGGTGCCGACGCCCGCTTGAGCATTGAGCTTGCAGGCCCCGCGGGCACGAAGCGCTTCGTCAACGAGCTGGTCGTCGGCAACCTGACGGTCATGGCCCTGGTAGCGGGCAAGCCCGTGCTGGCTAACCCCGTGGCCCTGGAGCAAAAGGGAGCCGAGCGCATCTACTTCGACGAAGCCTTGATGTACCTGCTTCGCTGGCAGGCGGCCGAACGAGAGCTTGCCTCTTTGCTGCGCCTGAAGCTCTTGCACCCCGCGCCCCAGGTGGTAACCCTGGGCGGCGTGGTCCAGGTCAACCAGGTACTGGGCGTACCCCACGAGTTCAACTGGAAGGGCGCGTCCGTGGACGCGGATCTCAGACAGGTGGAGCTGATCGGAGACAACGCCGCCAAAAAACTCTTCATGGACCTAAGCGGCCTGCAAGGCTCGGTCTTAGAAGACCGGGTCTTGCGCGAAGATTTGGGTGTTGACGCCATCTCAACAGCAAGATTGTTGGCAATAGCCAACAACCAGGGCATCCCTCTGCTCACGATAAACACCTCCAACGTAGACACCCTGCTGCCCAGCCTTCCCTTCGGCACCAAGGTCAAACAAGACATCCGAGACGCCGTGCAGCAAGGCCAACAGGTGCTGGTGCTCGACAGGATGCTGACAATCGGCGTCTGGACCGGCGTTGGCTACATGAGGAGCGATCCGCTGACCGGCGAAGCCGGCTGGATGCTCAGTGGAACTATCGCTGGGGCATACACGGTGATTGATTTGGCGGCCTGGCCGGAAGGCGTGGGCACCATATTGGAAATGATGGTCGGACCTCCGAACCTCGACGAAAACAGCTCCCGCGCTATCGCCAAGCTTCTCGCCTGGGACAAGCAGACCGCCACCGTAGGACAAAACGTCGAACTGAAGGTCAAGGTGGTCGATGTCAAAGGAAATTCGGTGAAATCCGCTACTGTAAGATTTGTCCTCTTGGAAGGCGGGGGCACCTTGGTAGGACCGACTGATGTAACTACCAACGCCAACGGGGTCGCTACTGCGGTCCTGACCTTGGGCACCAAGACCTCGGACAATCCCATCTATCTAAATATGCCGGGCCAGCGGTATACCGTGCAGGCCGGTTTGAATGTCGTGGATGCCTATTTGCGCGGCCATGGAAATCATCTGCTTAGTCCTTTTACAGCCTATGGTCTGCCTGATGAATCTACCGCGGAATTCGACAGCATCCCAGCGATGCAAGGCCTTGTCATGTCCCACGCGGGTTGCGTAAATCTGATGTTGCATGATCAGTACAATAACCCCATTTCCAACGCTGAAATCCACGTACAGGCCTCGGTGCCGTTCTTGGATTCGCAAGATCCGCCCTGGGACACGCGTCCCGCCTGGGTCATCCAGGCGGACGATCCCTGCAATAACTCTTATCCTTCTTTCGACGATGTCCCCTTGGCTTGCAGCCAACCCGCCAGCCATCAACAAGTCATCGTCTCGGCATTGAACGGGGCGAGCTTCTGCGCTGCATTGAGCGGTGCCCCATCGGCCCATTACAACTTCCATGTGGTCGCGGATATGGGCGTGACGAGTCCCAGCCTGCTGATCGATATCTTGTCCTACTACAGCAGCTTTTGCGGCCTCGGAGGTCTGTGCAATCTGGAAGAGCACACTGGCCCTACTTGCCTGGCCAAGATTGGCGGCACCACGGAGTTTCCCATCCGTCAAGAGTTCGTGGTGCGGGATCGAGCCGACCAGGGCGAAACGGCGCAATTTTGTGAGGACCAAGTCACCTGTCCCGTGCTCACCACATTGAACTCATTCCATGTCACGAGAGACATCGACAACCGCCAAATCCAAGCCACGATGCAGGAGGCACCGTTTTTCGAGGCCCAGGCGGAAATCTTAGACGACGGGCTGACCCTGCTGCATATGCAGTTCCCCGACCAGCCGGGCGTCTATCACTACGATTGGAGTTCCTCGGCTTCCGTGTCGATCCCCCACCTGGGCGGTGGTTGCGGGGGCTGTTATTCCGAAAACCTTGAATGCAGCGTGGATGTCTACGACCAGGCTTCGAACCTGGCACCCTTCCACAAGCTCATCGCCTGCACGGCGGTGCAACTTGAGTTCCAGGATTTGCCCTACGCCTTCAACCTGGACGATTATGGCTACACCACAAGCGACAACGACATTTCCTTTCTCATCCTGCCCATGGAGTACGAGCCGGAACTCGCCCTGGTGGAGATATTCACGGTGGAAGACGGAGTCGAAAAGCAGGCCTTCTACCTCCATGCCGGCACCGGGCAAAACTGGGCGACCATCGGCCGGGGCACCTATTTCGACACCAGCAAGGATTACTACGCCCGTCTCATCCTCAACCCCAATCTGCCCACCGAGATCAGTTCGGAATCGGTGGCCTTGAGTCTCTACGCAGCAAAAATCGACCTGCAAGCCCACAAAGTCGGCACCACGGTGGAGCCTGGTAACGTGGTCAGCGAGTACGACGAAGACGATCCCGAAAAGCTGATCATGTACGTCAACAGCAACAAGGACAAGGACACCGGGGATAGGGATTTTTTGGATGATGTTGTCGCCTCTTCAGACAAGGATATCGTGAAGCTGGTGTTGAAAAAGGTCAAAGAGGACGACATCCAGGATGGCAGGGTCGAGTTCACCTTGAGGCCGCAAGAGCTGTTCAAGGTCTACGACAAGGATCTGCTGCCTGTCTCAGCCGCTGACCTCATCGACTTATCATCCGCGCCCTCGCCCAACCTCGACATCAAGGCAGGAGACGTCACGCTCTACTTCGAAAGCCTGGGTCCCGTCTTCGGTGCTGAGGCCCGGCTGAGCATCTTGGACCGCAATGGTAATAGGATCGCCAAAGATGATGTCCTGCTGACGGCGGTCTTTCATGAGAAGGACTATTATTTGGAGGCCGACACATCCCGAGCGAAGGCTCAGACTTGCGGTGGTGTGCCATGCAATACAATCTGGGGATTCCCTTCAGGCCTTGACCAAGGAGTTTACGTTAGTTGTTCCCTTATAAAGGATGAAGAGGATGAAGAGCCCAATCCGTTCTGGGATGAATATGTTTCTGTGCACCCTGTAACAGGAAGGAAATACAAATCTATTCGCGTAAAGGATGGAGTCGATTCTTCCACAGCGATTGCGGATCTTTTCAAGTTCGAGGAAAAAAAGCGTTACGCGCTGGAGTGCAACAGCGCCATTCGAGCCATTCAATATCGCTCTGTTCTTAACCTTCTCGAAGCCTGCAACAAGCAAGACTCCTATCGTTGCGACTTCCAGTACTCATCGGGCACCCAGGCCTTCAATGCATTTTTCAATAACATCCTTCACTTGCCAGTAACTAGCCCAGAAGAAGAAAAATATCCTCAACTGAGAACCAAGAATGTCTACAAGGACGACTTCTCCACGGGGAGCTGGCGCTATCTTGAAAATCCAGTTTACAAATTGGAGGATACAGGGTGGTCGTGGACAGGCGAGAATTTGCTGCAGGTCACTGATGAAAATTGCGCGAGCTGTCTCATCGCCTATTTCTGGAAGGCCAAGTTTTACTGCCCTTTCTTTGAAAGCCTGTATCCTAAACTGGCGCAAGAGCAGTATTTCGGCCATCCATCAGGCACAAAGACTTTCAAGGAATGGGTAAAACTGTTTGACTCCAAAAACGAAGATCATCTCAATGATGAAAACAAACCGGATCCAGTCTACCCGACCTACCCCATCGGCATCTCCACATACGAGACGGAATACGACTTCCTTTCCTTGACCAAGCTCATGTTCAAGTACTCGAGAGGTGAATGATGATTTTTCTTGCGAAGGACATCTATCGCGTTTTTGTCCCCTTGCTTGTCACTGTCTTTCTTGTATCTTGCGAATCATCGCCCGATCCTGAAAAACTAAAAGGCACGTCCAGGGAACCTGGGATCAGTGAAGGAGAGAAAACCTTCAGAAAACAACAAGAATGGGATCGAAAATACCAAGCAATGACCCCCGAGGAGAAAAGAATACGCAGAGAGGAGCGAGAGAAGCTGAACGTCAAATGGGCCGCAGCACGTCCATTCTATCCTCTCCTCGACAAATTCAAGACCATGGATGACAAAGATGTCCAGGAAGAGATCGAAGTACTCTTTAATCGGCTGGATTTCGCCGTGAAGTGGGGTGATGATCGAAAAAATGAACACTTCTTCGAATTTTGCAAGGAAGCGTTTGAGAAGGAAGACGCAAGAACCCTTTGGAACATGATCAAGATTGCTGAGAAACGCAAGGATTGGGAATACGTAGCCATCAAGTGCTTTGAAAATAAGGGCGGAATTAGCCGCAAAACGAGCAAAAAAATTCTTTCCCGCTGGGCAGCTTCGGTGGATGTGATGGAAAAACCGCACTTGGTCTTTCTCTTGGGTTGGCATCCCGATCGCGAAAAAATTGCTCGCGAATTAGTCGAAAGTCCAAAACCCCGTACCTGGCAAAAATGCCACGCCATGCATTTGATCGCCGGACGAGGCACCGCTGAGGACATCAAGTTTTTGGAGGAGCAGGTCGGAAAGTACATCGTTTCAGATCCAGCAGGTTGGGGCAATACCACAACTGACTGCGGCAAAGACGCTTTGCGCGAGGCCAGATGGCAGCCAGACAGAAAGCAGGAGAAGAAAACGAAACCATAAGCCTGTTACGTGTGGTTGCTGTGGTTGTTCAAAACCAATCCGGTTGTGGTTGTTCAAAACCAATCCGGCGCGTCATTTTGGCGTGGAGGCCTCTTGAATCACACTGATCGAACAGCCGTTTATCGAGAAATCGGAATTCCATGGCCTTTCGATTATGAAAACGCTCGCCTCGCCACATTCCAGGCGCAGCTATCCCAAGAAACCGACCGACCGATCATGCATCCAGGTCAGGCAGCGCGACGGGAGTACACATGGTGAAGTCCGCCGAGGATGGGCGATTCGATGATCTCTCCCATTTCCGGAGGCTGTGGTTGTTCAAAACTAAAACGGCGCGTCATTTTGCCGAGGAGAAGCCTTGAATCAGTCCGACCGAACAGTTACCCGACGAGGAGACGACGTTCCACGGCCGTTCGGCCAGGATCGGTCCGTTGTCCTACGCCCGAGTCAGGCAGCGCGACTTGGTCGCGCAGTGGTAGTATTCCTCCAGATACTCACGGAGGATGCGCTTGAGGTGTTTTCGATTGAGGACGATCACATTGCCAAAAAACTAGTCAAGCAGTGTTTCAGGATGCCGATCCACAATCCTGAGCAATGAACACGCCGGACCACGCGGCTTGCGCCGACCCTGCTCCCAGTCTTGAAGTGTCCGCTTGCTCACACCCAGCAAGGCCGCGAAGGCTGACTGGGAGAGGCTGAGACGCGAACGGATCGCCTTGACGTCTTCGGGGTTCTCGATGTGAGTACGTTTACCGCCGCCAGCCTTGATTTCCCGAATGCCGTCTAGAAGTTCCTGTCCAATGTCACGTTTTTCGCTCATGACTCCAGCTCCTCGCGAAGTGTTTTTAGAACAGCCACGGGGATATTGGCGGCTTCGCTCTTTGCATAGATTGCCAACAACCAGATTTCCCCCATTTGGTTGCGCCAGTAATAAATCACCCGCAGACCTCATCGTTTCCCTTTTCCGCGTCCCGGCCATCGAATCTTTCGCAAGCCACCACTGCCCGGAATGACGGCACCTGCACCTGGCTGCTGAACCAAGTACCATTGCAGGGAAGCGTACTCGAGTTCGTCCAGGTAGCGGGGCACAAGGCGTGTAAACATGGACGACTCGATGATTTCCATATATCAATTATACGGCAATGCCGTATAATCGTCAAGCCCAGAATTTGCTAAACATGGAATCTGTTGTTTCGGAGGGGAGGCCCACCAATTTCTTCTCAAGCAAGCTTCCGCACCAGGCGCCAGGCGGCCTGGCCCCCAGAGTAGCTGCCGTGTGATTGACTGGCCACCACAAAACCCTGCTTTTTGAAGAAGGTCAAACCGGCCTCGTTTTCTTCGGCACAGCTTAACTGGATCTCTTTGAGGTCCCGCCACTCGGCCATCTCGTTCACCAAATCCTCGACACGCCGCATGAGTCTGCTCCCCAAGCCGCGCTGCCGCACCTCCGCCTCGACGGCGATGGCCAATAGATCGGCCATCCACCACTCCTTGTCGGTCGTCGCCTCGGGTCCGGTCCAGGGCAGAAAACCCAACATAATAAAACCACGCACCCGGTCGCCCTCTTTGGCCAAGTAGGTGTGTACGCCTTGTGTGGCAAAGAAACGAGGCAAGGCCTCGCCATAGTCGCCATAAGGAGCAAAAGCCTCCATGGCCAAGCGCCGTACATCCTCCACGTCCTTGGGCTCCGCTTCCACAATCTCAATCATGC
>JAFCZJ010000237.1 GCA_019314375.1 Deltaproteobacteria bacterium
CCACCGATGTGGCCAATAGCTGGGTGCCTCGTCCCTGGAGTGTGCGCGAACGACGCGCCATGCGGACGCTCGACAGCCTGCTGCGCAAGCTGCACAAGGACCGACGCCTGGCACCGACCATTGCAGAACTGCAGGATAGCTGGCGAGTGTTCTGTGAATTGCGAGCGGTTCTGCGTCTCGACGACTCCGCGTTGCCCGGTGGCCAACGCGCCCGGCAGCTCCCCCTCGCGGCCGCCGAGTTGCTACGGCTGCACGACATCCGGGCGGCCGTCCGCCAGTACGAGCACGACTTGCGCCAGCGGGCCGGCGACGAAGCCAAAAAGAAACGACCCAGCAAACCCGAGGCCATCGTCTTGAAGTATCTCGAGTACTACCGGGACCACCTCTTCGGACACCCCGTCATCCGAGACGGCGACGGGCAAGTCATCGTCGTCGTCGATCGTACAAACAACCCGCCTGAACACTTCTTCGGAAGGAGCAAGCAGCAACTTCGCCGCCGCCTCGGCCGGGCGAACCTCAGCCGCGACCTGCAGCAACAGCCTGCCCAGGCCGCGCTCGTAGCCAATCTCCGCCGCCCAGACTACGTCCAGGTCCTTTGCGGCTCAATCGACAACCTACCCAACGCCTTCTCCCTCCTCGACCGCGCCAATGTCGCCAAGGTTCGCCTCACCCGAGACCACCGCGACTTACGCCTCCACCGCCTCGTGCAGAAACTGCTCGACCAAGCGCCGCCGCCCGAAGCCGCCCGCATCCCTCCGCTCGAAACCGCCCGCATCCCTCCGCTCGAAACCGCCCGCATCCCCCCGCCCGAAACCGCCCGCATCCCCCCGATCGACCGAGAATCCACCCTTCATGCAACCGGATCCTGACGCGGTAGTCTCAGCGCTGAGACGTTTGGAGCCTTGTCCAAGCACCAGAAAGAGCCGACTACGTGGAGGCAGACTTCGCACATGTGCGCATCCAATACCGTGATTTCTCCGACGAAAGACGATCAGTCGGCGGGGCGGTAATGCTCGAGATCCACCAGGGCGATTCCCGCCCCGGAGGGATAGGAACCGATTCCCAGGGGACTGGGCTTCTCTCCCCCGCATATCATCAGCGCCCAACGGCCCGAGGGGTCAACGCTCAAACCGCCCAGTCCGACGTCGTTGAGGCGTTCGCATACGTGGAAGTCGCTCACGAGTTCAAGGCGATCCAGGTTGTAGACCCCGAAATGATCGTTGAAGGTACTGCTCATAACCAGAAGTTTGCGGTTGGGCACATGGATTTTTTCGTCGTAGGCCGACGGGGCCGGGCCCTCGGCCAGTACTTGGTAGTCTGGATAGGAGTACGCGGTGAAGTATTGGGTTGCTCCGCTGGGATGGGACCAGTCGCTGGCGATCATGATGGATTGCTTGGGAATGGGGATCAGCATGCCCCTGTCCAGGACACAGGGCTCGATCCCCATCTGGCTTTGTCCTGTGACGATGTCCACCACCCAGGCGGACCAGCAACTTCGGTCCGCTGCCTCAAGGAGGACGGAAAGGTTTCGGCCTTCGGAGTCCATGGATGCCATGCCTGCCAGATAGTAATAACCCAGGAAGTGCTCGGCGACGAGTTCCCGCGAGTCTAGATCGAGCACGAACAGGAAGGTGCCGGTGTGTCCATTTCGCTCGCCCATGTTGGCGTAAACCAAGGTGCTTTCATTGACGAAATCGTAGTCTCTCCACAGTTCCGATAAGTAGTCCATATGCAGTTCAACCTTCTGGAGGAGTTCGCCCGTGGACAATCTAAAAATCCAGATGTTGTCGTCCTGCAGGTCGATGCGCACTAGGCGATCTTGGGCTTTTTGCACCCGGAACTCGGAGTAGTCCACCGGTTCTCCTGTGATGTACTCGGTGATTATAGTGCCGTTAGTCCCGTCGACGGCCACGATGCGATCAGCGAAGGCATCTATGTAGGCGATGTCCTTTTCGATATCGCAGTGGAAGCGATTGTATTCCGGAAAGCCCGGTTCGTAGTCGATGGAGATGCGAGAGACCTCCTGGCCGGTGGTCATGGAGCGAAAGACGAGATCGCTTTTGGTGTCTTCCGGATAATGATCTTCTGTATGGATGATGATGTCCGGATTGGCACAGGTGTAGGTCCGCCAGATGCGATAGGGGGAGCGGTAGGAAAAGACGGGTGTCCAGTCCGGTGCCGTCAAGACGGCAAAAGAGTCCATGACTTTCTCCACCCCTTCTTCCGGTTCTTGTTTGTCTCGAATGGTGTCATATTTGACGACGATTCTGTTCCCATCAGGAGAGAAGCTTGCCCGGAGCAGCCATCCATCTATCTCGACGATGCTTACCGGGTCCGAGCCGCAGGATGAAAGGAAGAAGCAACCAAGTATCAAGATGACCGCTAGAAATGGGCGATGCTGACGGGCCAAAATTTTAGGTTGTTGCTTGAAACTCATCATTTGAGGCCTCTTCCTTGTAGATTGATGCGGAAAGATGGCGTCGGATCGATTTCCTTCCTTGTTTCCCGGACCGTATCGTTCGTTGAGATCGGCATTGGTATACATCGCAGTTCACACCAGCCGACTGCGTGATTCCCCTGGGCAGTGCAGTTTGTGCGAGGAGCGATGCAGCGACCTGGAATTACCCCCCCCAAGGACCAGTCGACGAGGCATTCTTCGCCGCTTTCTTTGCTGATGCATTCAAGTTCTGAAAATGCTCCAGGGGAGTTACACTGACTTTTGGGGAGGTTGGGGACTCCCTTCACAAAGATGCATTCCTCACTTCCATCTTCCTTGATGTCGTGGAAACTGGTGAACATGACGTTGCCATCTACAAATATGCGGACGGGACCGACGTTTGCAGGATCAGAGGCCCCCAAAAATTCCGGCCATTCAGGATTGGAGAGTCGATAGCCCCCCGTTCCGGCGATCATGTGGATGGCGTGCTCTGTGTCTGGGAGGTTTATCTGGGCAAATCGTTCAGACATGGGGGCTGTTGTGCCACGTGCGTACCTATGTTCATGCCCCATGATGATCATGTCGACGCCAGCCAGTTCAAAGAAGCGAGACAGTCTCCACCTCGCTGCATCATCCATGTGATCGTTGTTCGCGCCTTCTTCCCCTTCTCCGGTGAGCGGCACATGGAAAAACACGATTTTCCAAATGTCGTCATTGTTTTTGTAATTCCAAAGATCTCGTTTGAGCCAGAGAAATTGGATCGAGTCTCCATCCGTGTGATCGTGGTTTTCTTGCCAGGCTAGGGTGTCATTGAGTGGGGACCAGTTGCTGATGTGGCAGTCTTTGTCGATTTCTGAGTTGGGACCCATATCGACATATCCCAACATAGGGTTAGGTCGATATTTGGCGTCGCAGTCGCCGTCATGTGCCGCGCCAATTGCCACAATGTGCATGTTGCCGTAGTCGAAAGAGTATGAAGAATTGGGATAGTGGAACTGAGAAGCAAGAGCACTCTCGAAATGTCGAATTGGTGGGAACAGGTTGCTCATCTGTTCTGACGCCGTGGCCGCCGGGACATACACTTCGGTTTCGACGCCAATTTCGACCTCTTCACCAAGGACATCCATATAGGACGGCACAATAACCGTCTCTGGTGAATAACGATTGTTCCAGTTGTGGTTGCCGAGAGTCCCATATAGCGGCATGCCTGAAAGCTGGGAATTGTAGTAGTCGGGCGGTTCGGAACCACTGGGCCACCACCAGAGCTTGTTGAAGATACCAAAAGTGTAGGCCTCGAACGAATGGTGATTGTAGGCCGGTTGGTCCAGATCGCCTGGGGCTAGCCAGAAGCTCGGGCTGTCTCCAAGTCGTGCATACTCTGACATCCATTTGGCCGCCTGTCCTGACCATTCGATTTCGTATCCCCCATACTCCTGTAGACGCCTTCCAATCGAATGCACGGTGGGTGACCAATCACCCATGGCATAGAATTCAACCGGATCTTCATTGGCAAGAGGCGCGGTACGAAAATGGGCACTGCTTGCAAATTCAAGTTTGCGATGTTGACCGATGATGCCTTCGGGGTTAGTGAATTCCTCGACGCTGTATCGATACCAAGTGGACGGTCGAAGATTCTCCAGTCGGACCATGTACTGGCATTCTGGGAAGTTGTCACGAAAGGCATCGATTTCTTGGGGATAAACGTATTGGCATCGGTCCTTGGGTTTGCCGACTTCCCCATGGCAGATTTCCATCTGCGGCTGCCTTGGGTAGATGTCCTCTGATGTCCATGACGAAAACTCAAGTGGATGATATTGACCCTGTCTATGCATAAAGCATCTTCTGCGCCAGACGAAAAGGGCAGAATGATCGGTTACGTCTTGGATGTAGGGGAAGCGCCTAAGGAAGTTGATGTCCTCGTGCATGTAGTCTTCCCATTCATAGTATTCGTGTTCGTGCCCATATTGCAGGTAGTGATTGTCGTATTCTCCTTCCGGCCCATGTTCTCCCGGTCGGCATCTCGGGGGGCAGCCGGGGCCGTCCGGGGTCCTGAATCGGGCGATGTCGGAAAACCGTACTTCATCAAGTGAGCCGGTAAAGGGTTGGAGGTGTGTGTCCGAAAGGGCCGCGCCCAAGACGAGAGCTGTGGGTGTAGTGGCCGTTTTTCTGGGCCAGGCCGGCTGGGTGGCGATCTCCACAGGCTGGTTGAGGCTACGTTCGAATGCCCGAATGCCCTGGCCGTTGACCAGCCCATCCAAGTAGATGCGACCCTTGTAGTGCCCATCAAACAAGGCCACGAGGTGGTGGAATTGCCGGGAGTGCAGGGGCAATTCCTGGTTGTGGAGCAGGAGTCTCGGGTCGAGATAGGTGCTTGCCACGGTCTGCCAATTCGAGGTGTTGGTATTGTAGACCTGCAAATTAAGCCAGAGAGTGGAAGGCGGTAAGGGATCGGCATCGTCCAACTCCGGCTGCGAGCGATGAACCAGCAGCCTGAAATTGCCTTCCTGGCTGGCGATGACCGCGCTATTGCCTGGTTCCATGTTGCCGAACACCACCAAGGCATCGAAGGCAAAGGCTTTTGGTATTGCGCCCACCTCCACTCGGATATGGCCGCCGGTGAATGTGGCGCAGCCGCCGTACTGGCCGTCAATGCCCAACTCCACGTCGCCGATCACCGTGCCGTCGAGGCCGTGGGGGCTTTGATCGCCGACGAGTGCTGCATCCCGCCCCTCATCCATGGAGAAGTGAAGCAAATTGTAGGGCTCGAAGTCGGCGGCAAAGCCCGTGGGTTCAGGTACTTCTTCGGTGTTGGGAGGGAAGACATATTCAGCCGGACCGATGCGCTCCACCCGGGTTTCGAAGTCCACCCTGCCTGTGTAGTCCACTGTGGGGTGTCCCAGGTCAACGCCGACAACAACCTCGTCGCCCAGACCGCCGCCGGGCGGCCAGCCGTAGGTGACGACCGAGCCCCCGAGGGGCCGGACGGCTAGTTGCATGTCGGCGGGGCCGATGCCCGCCTGGGCCAGGGCAGGCCGGTCGAGGGGGATCTTCAGGCGCACCACGCGATCATGGCCGGGCAAGTTTTCGGCGGGGGTGGCCACGACACGCACCGTCTCGCTCAAGGTCGATCCGCCCTGTTCCGGGCCCCAAGGTTGACCCAGACCGACTCGCACGAGGTTTTGCGGGCCCAGACTTCCCGGAGGAAAATGCATCACCCAGCCGTCAAGTACGTGGTCCCCTTCATCAATTGCGATGCGTCGACCCTGATCGCCCTCAACCAAAAAGGCGAGCGGCCACTTGGCCCGGTCACCTGCATGATCCTTGAGGACGATCTGGTCCAAGACCACGCTTGCGCCCCCCAGGTATTCGATCTCGAAGCTGTAGCGGGCCCCGGCTTCGGCAACAAAGACAAGGCTGCGCGGGGACTCGTGCGACAGACCGAATAGCGCGGCTTCAGCAATGGTTTGGCGCAGGCCGGCTTGTTCTCTGATTAGCAGCACGCGTGCCACGGGTTCCTCGTCCACCCTGGGGTTGGAGGCCTTTGTCCAGAATTGCACCCAACGTTGCCCGGGGCTTACCCGAACGCCGCGCACCGCGGCCATGGTCAAGCCTCATCCGCACCCAGCCAGACGGTTTTGGGCTGGCGGATGCGGTCACCATAAATTTGCAACTCGGCCAATAGTGTTTTGTCCGCGCCGCTGGTGCTCAGGTTGGTGAAGCGGACATAGCGTGCGGCCACATCGCAGATGTCTTCGATGTTTTCTCTGTCTGCGTCTTGGCGCTCGGCCACGGTTTGCCAGGCCAGGGTCAAGTTGTCGTAGATCTCGATTCGGTAGGACTGTGGCATAGGCGAGATGACTCGCATGCCCTTGATTTTCTGTTTGGCCAACAGGTCGATGACCATCTGATGGCCTGTGCCCTCGGCGGCCCAGAAACTATGATCGTCGCCGTCGATAGCCGCTTCGGGACCGCCGCAGCCCGTGCAAGTCAGAGGTACCTCGCCTGAACTGTGCTCGCTGATGCGGGCGGATTGGCTCAGGTTGTTGCCCTCGATGCCGCCATCTTCTCGGCAGCTCGTGGTGCAAGGACCCACCGCATCGATTAGGTCCTCCAGTTGTGTGCGCAGGCTTGCCGCCAGGGCCGGGTCCAATTCCTTGCGTGCGAGTTTGTCGAGGGTGGTTAATGCCTCTTCGAGGAGAGCGAGTTTTTCGGCGCAATCGTTGCTTGCCAGGGCTTCTTCCAAAAGACGTAATAGCTTGGCGGCTTGGCCGTGATCGAGGTCGGCGTTTTGCAGGGCTTCGATAAGAGGGGCCAGATCCTCGTCCGGGGCTTTGGCATGAAGCAGGACCAGCACCCGGTCCGGCGCACTTTGCAATTCACCGTCGGAGACCACGAGTTCGAAAACCAAACTGCTTTGGTCCACGCCCTGGGGCACGGTGAAGCAAGGCTGGGCCGCGCCCGGGTCGGATAGCTGCGCCCTGGGGCCTTCCACCTGTCGCCAGAAAAAACCGAGGACTTCGCCCTCCGGGTCGTGGCTTGCCGAGCCGTCAAGTTGCACCCAGGTGCCTTGCAAGGCCTCGAAGCCTTCGCCCGCTTCGGCCACCGGGGGCTGGTTGACAGGCGCGCTCGCGGTGCAGATTTCGTAGCTCACTTCATCCCAGCGGCTGATGGCGTTAGTCGCGCCGAAGACGCTCACG
>JAFCZJ010000238.1 GCA_019314375.1 Deltaproteobacteria bacterium
TCGGTATATTTTCATAATCGATATCGAAGCCAAGGCCTTTAGAGGCCTGGGCAAAAAGAAACAAGCGAAAAAGCTGGAGAAGGAGTCACGGGTTTTGCGGGGCGTGGACTCTGATGATTCCAAAGGTGATGGGGGTATTCAGAGATTCCTCCCAGAGATAAATAAATTGTTAACCGAGCCATTGCCGAAGTGTGCGGTGAATCCGAGCAGTGGTGATAGTCAATAAAGAAACTGTCACGTGGGGACGGAGACCCTCCACGATGAATGGGCATCCCAAATCTTCAAGGGCTTACCTGTCCTCCGTCCCCGAAATTTCCTGCAATCCCCTGAGAACCGGGAGATCGACATTCAATACGACGACCTTCAACGCGTCTTTCTGAAGACCTTCACACAAGACAACGTGGTGGAAGGCAGCAACACCTATACCTACGACAGCTCGCCTGAATACGGTCTGGGACGCCTGCACATAGCCGACAGCGAGGCTGGCCAGGCCACCTACCAATACAAACCCCGCGGTCAGGTCGCACGTTACGAGTTCAGCAACGCAACCACCCAGAACACGTACGTCGTGCAGTACGGATACAACGACGCCGGTTCCACCAAGGCAATAACCTACCCTGACGGCCTGACTTACAGCTATGACTATTTCCCCAACGGCTCCCCCCATCGTCTGTACCGACCAGGCTACATCCTCGCCCAGCGCGCGGTATTCATCGACCCCGCCGACGGTCTGGAGACCACCGAACTCCTACTTGAAGACGGCACCATGAGTCGACGAAGCAAGCGTGACGACAGCGGCCGCCTGCTGAGCCTGCTGTCGGAGACGGTCTCGCCCCAGGCACTCATCATGGAGCGCAACCTGAACTACTACGCCAACGGCAAAATCCAACAGATCATCGACGTGGAGACGCCCAGAACAAGCAACTACGGCTATGACAGCCTGATGAGGCTTTCCGAATGGTCGGACAGCCAGTACCAGCAATTCGAGACTTACTCTTTCCTGAACGGCGGCACGCCCAACCCCAAACTTCAGTCCGTGGTGAACAACACGACGACCCTGAGTTTTTCATACGGGGATTCGGGCTTCCCCTGGGCCGTCACCCAAATCGTTGACAATGGAGCCCAGAGCACCAAGACACTTTCTTACGACGAAGACGGCATCGTGCACGTACAAAGCGTCAACGGTTACAACACCACGCACACCTACAACGCCCAGGGCCTGGTCAAACAGGTCAGCCAACTTTTCTCGAACCGCCAGTGGGAATACAATCACAAAGGTGCCGTGGCCACCATCCAGGCAACCACCGGCCTCTGGCCGCCAGTAACCACCACCACCGAGCTGCTCGGCAATCTCTATGAGCGCATCACCACCAACGGTTGGTCGGTAGCCTATCGACATCACCACTTCGCCGGGCAACGAATCGCCCGGACAACCGTAGGCAGCTCCAACATTCGCTACTACCACGGCGACGAGCGAGGCAGCGTACGCTACGCCACCGACGGCAACGGCACGGTCACCGCCAACTTCGACTACAAACCCTACGGCGACGAATTCACATCCAACGGCTCAAGCACCTTCCGCTTCAACGACCGCCGAGACGACGGCTACGATCAACTCCGCTTCCCCCTGCGCATGCTGAACAAAACCACCTACCACTGGACCGCCCTGGATCCCAAGGTGCTCACCCAGCCAGCGGTTCTCCTCCTCGACGGTGCCAATCCCTTCGTCTACTGCATGTACGATCCGGTGAATCGATCAGATGTAGACGGGGGGGCCAGTCAAGGGGCCCAAAAAGCAATAGCCAGAGCGCGAGGACTAAAACCTTCCGGACCTCCAATTCCAGCCTTTGATACCAAAGGAGCGAACCTTTGGGACGCTATCGGTAGTCTATTCTCTTCTTCTAATAGCAGCGACAGTGATGAGACCAAGGAGAAAGAAGGGGAGCCAGAGGGGAAAAAGAAGCAAAGCAGCAAAAAACCCGCAAAGAAAAACACCAAAGAAACTGCCGGATGGCCTGCAACCAAGTATGACACAAAAGAGCAAGCCATGAAAGATGTTGGGCCGCGCCTGAACGCCCGTGGAGAGGGCACTAAATGGGAGCATCGATCATTTATCTGCCAACACTCTGACGGAAAATGGGTTAGTGAATACCCAAGAACAATTGCGAAAGAAAAAAAAGTAACTATTGAGGACATTGACGAGCTACGTCAGGATCCTGGCATCCAAGATATCCACGTGATCCACAACCACAATCACGTTGGCAACAATCATGTTTCCAAGCAGGATCGGGCAACAGCATGGGCACATGAAGTCATTATCTATGTCTCAGGAAACATGGGGATTCAATGTTACACGCCTGATTTTAACGCTGGACCGGATGATGGGACGTATACGCACATGCGCTGGAACGAATCAACGTTTACAGAAGGCTCAGAAGAAAAGTGGTACGGTTCAGAATAGTTAACAACCCTATAGGATTCGGTTGAAATGAAAAATGCTATTTTGTCACATGCAATCTTTGTCGCGGCTGCCCTTGGTTTCGCCGTTCTTTCTTGCGCTGGGCCCCAAAAACCCTCGCCTGTTAAGAAAGAAGTCATCCACATTTTCAAATCGCCGAAGCATGTCAGAAAGATTGGCCTGCCGCCATCCAACGAATGGATGTTGCTTGAGGGAGACAAGGCGGATTCCATGCCTCAAGATGGAATCCCCTTGTTCGGCTGGAACTGGAAGGTAATGCATGGTCCGGGCAAAAATCGAGTAACAGGCCATGACTACCGTCGCCAAGAACAGAATCCTCCCTTGCCTTTTGATGTCGGCGTCAAGACATCGGGGGAACTACGATGCGTGATGGATTTGAATACCTTTGCTCCCAATTCAAGATGGGGCAATCTGTGGCTCCTCGGCTACCAAGGGGAACCCATTGACGGATTCGGCTCGCTGTGGTGGGTTGATGTTGATAGCCCTCTTCCCTCCTTCGGGCCCATCGCCAACGGCGATACCGTGGCCCTCTACCGAACAAAACGGGGAGTCATCGCGCTTCAAAACCGTGACTTCAATGAGTGCCATGGCGCGAGGAGAGGAAGACCCTACAAATGCAGTCCTACCTACGAGACCTCAGTCCTGTTCGTGCGTTTGCATGGGTTCGTGAGAAGGCCGGACGTCGATCATGTAATCCGAATCCCTGGCCCAATCAGACGCCATCTGCTCCAGGATGATGATTCCGTGCTGATCGAAACCTTGGATACGATTTGGCTGCTCCTGCCCACAGGAAAGGAAATCCGCCGGATCAGCAGCCGGAAAAATATGGAGGGCGCACCACGGAGCGTGTTGCTGACCGACGATGGAGGGGCTCTGGTCCTCACAACCAAAGGTCTGTGGAAAGTTGGGAGCAAAGCGGGTGAACTGGAAAAAGTCGTTGATGTGGATACCAGCTACACCTATCCATCGCAGCGCTTTGTGCCCGTCTTCATGTCCGACAATGGCGATATCTACTTGGGTCTTGCCTACTTTCTGGTGAGATTGGCCAAAGAAGCCGACGGTTACCGTGAGGAGTGGTATGTCCCTGCCGATTGTCCCACCGCCAGGGCGAGCAAGACTGGAGGTTGCACCTGCATCATGACTCAAGGTGAACTGAACTTCCAAGACTGCTCAAGGATTGGAGCAATCATCGACCGGTAAAGGACCTGCGCGAGTTTGCCGGAAATCCGGCTCGTGAAGTATGATGATCGCGTTCACTTCAAGAGAAAGGGGATGAAATGCAAGGATTGGGTTGGTTCGCGTGGGTGCTGATGTACGTTTTTCTTTCGGGGTGTGGCATTGGTCGGGCGGAACTTAGGGCGAGTGAGGATCCGGGCATTCGCGAGTTCGATATGCCCACCATCGAAAAACTGGGAAAAGCCATTTATGAACGTGACGGCTATGCTGCCCTCGCCACCGACATCCTGTTGGCCAAGGTGGGCGACGTCAAGGCGCTGCATGAAGCCAAGGTGCGTGGATGGATCGTGGTGGAGGACAAAGGCCATTTTCGAGTTCGATTCATCAAGCAAGGACCCGAGGGTTTCCTGCCGGCCTTTGATGTGGATTTCTCATCCCCCGAAAAGGGTGTGGCCGCAAAGGCCGAAGGTGCGTTGACGGAGCGGGAGGTGAGTCAGTTCCGCGCCCGGCAGCTTGCGATTCGAGAGATCAAGCAACCCTGCTCGAAACGCTACAACACGGTGGTACTGCCGGATGTGGATGGTGAGGGATTCATCGCCTATTGCCTGGCCGCAACCATGAAAACCAAGGAGGTATTTCTTGGTGGTCATTATCGCATCACCGTTTCCGCCGACGGCAAGACCGTCGAGCGGGTGGATCGCCTATCGAAAGGGTGTTTGACACTCCCCTGGGGGCCGAATGACAAAGGTCAAGTGCCCGCCGTTCTCGTCACCAACCACATGGTGAGTCCCAGGCCGATTGAAATCCACGTTTGGGCCAACTTGGTCAGTGGCATGGACCTGGCCATCTTCACAAAAGACGGAACCATGTGGCAGGTCGAAAACGGGAAAGTCATGAAAACCAAAACCTAGCGCAAACAAAATCAGGACACAGCCGGGCATGTCGCTCCAAAAACACACGGCATTTTTGGAGTGAGGTCAAGTTATCCCCTACAAACGGCGCAGCATGATTTCCAGGAGAAAAACACCCAAGGCCAACAACAACAGGGGCGGCCAGCGGTTTTCAGTGGTTTCCCGATCTTGTCGGCCTGGGGCGAAAAGCTCTTTGGCCGTGGGATTCACCTTGCCGCCGCTCACCTGGGCCATGGACAAGAGAAGAGACGGATTGCCTTCCGCGGACAAATATTCGGCGCGATAATCCCGACTTAGGGAGGCGTAAGCCACCTCGCGCGCCCCGCTCTTGCCTTTGCGCTCGGCCCTTAATGCGTAGGCCCCCGTGGCCCTCATGGGCAGCTCGGCTCGATAGAGCCCGAGGCCTCGTCGGACAAGTTCCAGGTCCTGAGTGGCACCTTTGGGGTCTTTGACCCAGAGTTTGGGGGCCTTGCCTTCCTTGCCTGGGCGTTCCGCGGGGACCCGCACCGTCACCACCGCCTGATCCTCGTAAACCTGGGATGCGATGCGTACATCCCCGGGGGGATTGCGCCGGAGGCTGTCTTCGATCAGTCGGGGCCACAAGACACCGTAGCCCTCCCACTCGGGCCACTTGCCCGCCCAGGCCCCCAATGCGTCGCTCGACCAGACCAAAACCTGCCCCAGGCCAAAGCGCCACCGGGCCAAGAGGGGCTCCGTGCGATCCGAACTTGCCAACAAAACCTCCGAAGTGGGGCGGGCTTCGCTGGCCACATAACCACCCAAAACCGGTGCCTTCTCAAAATCCAAGCCGGCCAGAACCTGCACGGTCTTGACCGGCACCGCGTGGATGGGTTGCTCGACCTCGTTGCTTTCGGTGATGTTCTCCGTTTCGGCGGTGAAGATTTTGGGCACGTTGGCCATGCTCGTTGTGTAGTAAAATCGTCCCCCACTTCGCCCGGCGATGCGCTTCAGTTCTTCCTGGTCCGCATCCTCACCCAGGGCCACGGTGGTCACCGTGATCTGCTTTTTGACCAGCTTGTCGACCACGTACCCGTAGTGATCGAAAATGGAAATGCTCTGCCCATCCGACAAGAGGATGACATGCTTGAGCTTGGCCGCGCTCTTTCTGAGTTGCTTTTCGGCCTGCTCAAGGGCCGGATAGATGGAGGTACCCCCGCCCATTCGCTGACTCAAAAGCACCTTGCGGATCTCTTTTCGACGCTTGGCCTCGGTCAAGGGCACGACCACTTCCGGAAAGTCATCGAACATAATCATGGAGACCTGTGCGTTGTCCTTGAGTCGATCCAGGGTATCGGCCACCGCCCGAAGCAGGATGGAAAACTTGCCCCCGCGGGACATACTGGATGAGCGATCCATGACAAAAACCAAAGCCGCGGGAATCTGCTCTTTCTTCTTCAC
>JAFCZJ010000033.1 GCA_019314375.1 Deltaproteobacteria bacterium
GCCGAGCAAGCGACCTTTTTTGACGTCGAAGCGGGTGTGGGCGTCGGTGTTCATTTCCATGCCGCCGGGTGTGGCCTGAGTGCCGCCGCCGGCACCGCCGCCCATGCCGGGCATGCCACCCGCGCCACCCATGCCGGGCATGCCACCCGCGCCACCCATGCCGGGCATGCCGCCCATACCACCCATGCCGCCCATGCCGGGCATGCCGCTCATGTCATCAGCGCCCGCATCGTCCATGTCGGCCGCATCGTCGGCTGCCGCCACGGCGGCGACGTCTCCGGGTCCAGTTGCCTGCATTTCGGTTTTGAAGTGAAGCTTGGCCACTCCCTTGATTAAAGAGTCGAGACTGACGCCGATTTTTACCGAAGCGCCCGGCACATCCATGCTCACCTTGCCCCCGGCGGAAATGTCGCCGTCGGGCAGGACCATCATTTCGAAGATTTCCTTGGGCAGGATGTCAACGCCCGGGTCTTCTTGCTTGATTTTGACTTTGCGCAAGGCAGGGGGACGTTCGGTTATCTTGGCCGAGGCCACGATACGACCGGTTTTGGGATCGATGTGGGCCACCAGGTCAACCTCCACGCCACCCTCCGGGCCACCCGCCGAAACGCTGGCTGATACATGTCCCGGACCCCCCTCGGCTTTTCGCACGCCCAGGTAGACCTGATCATCATGAAAGTAAACGGTGACCATGCGGTGGAAGGTCGCCCGCCCTTTTCGGTCCACCGTGGCTTTGACCTTGCGAGCGGCGACAGGAATCTTCTTCAGCGCAGGCAGCTTGCGCGTGCCTTGATAGAGATCCATGGACTCGATGGTGAGTTCGACTTCGGCCTTGCCGCCGGGCAGGGTTTTGAGCACTTTCATGGCGAAGGTGCTTTTGACTTTCATGGACACATCCATGCCGGCAGCCATGCCGGCCATGCCGCCCATCTTCATGGTGACCCGGCTGTCATCCTGGTAGCGGAAGCGGTGCACGTCGCCCTTTTTCCATTTGTAGTTCATCTCGATGGCTGAAGCGCCGAAGCTCAGACCGAGCAAAGTGATAAGGGTCAACACGAAAGGTTTGGCATGCATCGGGGCCTCCTTGGAGATGATGTTGCTTATCCGACGACGATACCCAAGGATTATTCATGCAAATGCCGGGCGGATCAAGCGTCTCGGCCGACCCTTGGGTTCTACTTTTTGCGGCGTTTGCGTTTGGGCAAGGGAAAGCGTTTTTGCCAGTCAGGAGGCGCTGGGGCTTTGTTTTGTTCCAGTCGTTCGCGCCAGTCCGTGTCGGTCAAAATTTTATCGGACCAGAAAGAGTAGAATGATGAAATCGCGCCTCTGGCCAGAATGGTGCGCTTGCCCAGAGGGACGACGACCACGATCCAGTCTAAAGTGCCCGTGGCCAGCATGAGGCGCTCTCGGCTGTCGTCTTCCGGTTTCACCACGATGAAAACATCAGCAATGATGGGCAGGGGGTCGGGCTTCAGCGAGCCGCTGCCTGCCGCGATGTGTTCGAACTCGCCGCCGATGCCGTGCAATCTTTCGTGTGCCTCTTTGTCCAGGGGCACTCCTTGGAGCTGCTTGTCCGCGCAGTCTGCAAGGAACTCCAATAGTTCCTGCATTTGCTTCAGCTTGGTCAAGGGACCCGCCTCGCGGGTTCTGCGTCGGGGCCTGTTCAGGGCCTCGGCACCCATGGCGGTGTAGGCCTGGCGCATACCGGCCATGACTTGGGCCAGTTCGCGGTATAGATCGGGCAGGGGTTCGACGAAACCCGCCCGATGGGGCGGGAGCTGATCTTCGTCGCCGCCCTCCATATAGAGGATGGGTGGCTGCACATACAAAATGGTGTCACGCCGCAGTTCGGCCCAGGCCGCCGCCATGCTGGTCATGGCGTGTCCCGCCCAGGCCTGGCTTTGCTGGAAACGCGCATAGCCCTTGGGGAAGGGCAAGAGCAACCAGCGCATGGCCGCCAACCAGCGCCCGCCCACAGATTGGGTGTCTAAGAGTTCGCCCTGAGCAAAGGCCGCGCGCTGTTTTTCCAGGCGTTTTTGCAATTCAGGCCAGTCTTGCATGGCTGGAGCCAGAAGCCTGCGGGCTTCTTCTGAGCCCAATGCTTGTAGCAGATCCAGGGGGCTGGGCTTGGGCCGAAGGTTTTCGTCCGAGCTCGCGACCAGGACTTTGTTGTCGGCGGGCCAGCGGCGAGCCAGCAAGCTGACGGAAGTGACCTTCGTTTGATTGGCCTTGGGCCAGTGGCCCGGCTTGGCCCAGTCCGCCCATCCGGGGCGTGGACCCAGCTTGGATCGGGCCAGGCGGAGCAGGTCCAGAATCGAGTCGTTGGCCGGCGGGCCCACAAGGGCGCGCTCTAAGGCATCGACCCGGATCAGGTGTTGGCGACCGGCAGGCCAGTGGCTGAGTAACAGGGCTGCTGCCGCCGCTTCGTCCCAGGTGGAGAGCCTCTCGCTCAACCAAAGGCGGGCGCGAAAATAGCGGCGTAGCGCCTCGCTGCGTTCGTAATGTCCACGAGGTTTGTAACTGGCGACATCCAGGCAATGCGTGTCCTTGGGACAGAGTTGGCCTTCCAGGTTGTTTGAGGCTTCGCGAACGCGCGGAAATCGGCAGGCCGGTTCAGCGCCTAGCAAACAGGCGGCGATGCGCAGACGATGGGACAGCTTGTCCATGCCTGACTTCAGCGGAGGAGGCAGACTGGGGCATAGGCCTTCGGCCTGTTCTGCCGCTTGCAGGGTCCAGTGGGTCAGGCCCGGTGCCAGCAAGCCGAGCTCCAGATCCTTCAGCACTTGATCGAAGACCAGATGGGTCAAGTGCAGGGCCGCGTCCGCGGTGACGAAGGTGGGCAGACGTTCGTACTGGTTGTTGATGTAGACGCTGTGGAATTCGGCCGGTGCCTGGGCGGGCTTGAGCACCACGAATCCGTGGCGGGCCAGGTGCCGGCGGGCGGCCTTGGGCAGAAAGCGGAACTGCCGGGCGTTGGCCGCGGGCTTGAGATTCCGCCAAACACGGGCTTGGCGCATGCGACCCGGACTCCGCTCGTGCTCGACCCGGAGCGCCGCCAGGATTGTTTGGCTGGGCATGACTTCAGCGGGAGCAGGCGCATCCACAATGCGTGTCGCCGATCGGGGCGGGGCGGGCAGGACTTGGTCTTTGAGCTTGGCGTGTTCAGTCAGGCTGTAGCCATCCCAGGTCCAGATGCGCCCGCGCGTTCTGTCTTTGGCGAATTCCCAGGTCATGACCTCGTTTTTGCCGTCCTTGTCCAGGTCCGAGACCCCAAAGTCCACAAGCGGTCCCCCACCGCGGCTGCCGAGAAAGGTGGGCCTGAGGAGCAGACCCTTTTGTCGATAAATGAAGAGACGTTTTTGGAAGGTCGGATCCTTTTCCGTGGCGGCGGTGTGGCTGATGAGGATTTCCGCTTTGCCGTCTCCATCCAGATCCGCCAGGCATGCTTTGTGGATCAGGCTGGCTGGGACGGGCAGGGGGATTTGTTTCTCGCCGACTTGCAGCGTCCAAGCTTGGCCGAAGGATTGACCCTGCTGGATTTGTTCATCTTGACCGTCGCCGTTGGTATCGGCCTGCTGCGGACAGGACCAGGGGCTTTGTACTTGAGTATCTTCCCCCCCCAGCGTCAGCGCAAGCAGCATCAAGCATGGGAGGAGAGCAGGGTTCATCGTTTCTTTTTGCGGCGAGGCGGCAGTTTCGGAGTGGGCACGTTCACGACCGTGTCTTGTTGATCCATCTCTGGCGTGTCGCTCTCATCGGTGGTGTCGGACTCCAGGCTCTTCAGGCCATCCAGGGTGATGATGTCTTCTTCCAGGGACAGATCTTCAATCAGGGCCATATGTTCTACTGTTTTTTGCGGCTCGTAGAATCCAGGGATGGATTTTGTGCTATCATCGGTGGCCCTTGCCAGGCTGGGTACGTTCACCGAGGGCCCTTGGGATGGAGGATTGTCTGCTCCCTGCATGGGCACAAAATCCATCTTTGTCACGTAGTCCATCTCTTCGCGCATCTCCGCTTGTTTGGTCAGCATCAGATCCTTGAAGAGCTCCTGGAGCAAGGCCGTCAGGTTCGCGCGGTAGAATCCGATTTGTCCCTTCGTGATGAAGTCTTCGAGGTCTTTACGCCAAGCACTTGCATCGGCGTAGCGTTTGGTCCGCACCGGCTTCAGGGCTTTGCGCGAGATGGCCTCGAGTGCCTTGGGGACCTCCGGGTTGTGATCTTGCGGGCGAAGGAAGTCTCCTTTTCGTACCAGGTCGGCTACCTTGAACGTGGCGCCCGAAGGGTAGAGACGTCTCAGTGTCAACAATTCGTAGAAGCAAGCACCCAGACTGAAAATATCGCTTCGTCGATCCAGGGGCTCGCCGCGGGCCTGCTCCGGTGACATGTAGCGCAGCTTGCCTTTGAGCACACCATCCGCGGTCTCCACTTCTGAATTCGCGGCCTTGGCGATGCTGAAATCGGTGATTTTTACCTCACCATCAAAAGACAACAGGATGTTGGCGGGCGAGATGTCCCGGTGGATGATGTTGAGGGGCTCACCCCTTGCGTCTTGTTGTTGATGGGCTTGTTCGAGGCCGTAAAGGGCTTCGCGTATGATGTAGCAGGCGGCTTCGATGGGGGGGGCGATTTTGGCCTTGCTCATGGTCGACAAGAGGTCCATCAAGCTGACGCCATGTATGTAGTCCATGGCGGCGTACAGGCGTTCGTCCACGCGTCCGAAGTCGTTGATTTGGACGATGTTGGAGTGGTTCAGGTGTGAGACGATCGAAGCTTCGTTGATGAACATGCTGACCAGGTTTGGATCATCGCTATAGACGGGCAAGATGCGCTTGATGGCGACGAATTTTTTAAAGCCACTGGCACCGAATGACATGGCCCGAAAAACCTCACCCATGCCTCCTTTGCCGATGCGCTTGAGCAAGAGATAACGACCGAATATTGCCTTGGAGATGTCATCCATCTTGGTCATCCATCTTGCTTCCCTCGTTAGTCGTCGTCCAGATTGATGGGGTGATCGCCGCTGGGTATGGTTTCGTCATCAAAGGACAGTTCGTCCAAAGGCGCCTCTTCATCAAGCCGAACCACCGGCATGGCCTTTTGAGTGCGAGCAGAGGAGAGGTTTCGATCCGGCTTGTCGAACATGGGCTTGGTTTGCTCTATGGGTTCGTCCACCAAGCTCGGGGTCACGATTTGCACTGCCGGGATGGCGCGGAGGGTGCGGCGAGGCTTGGTCTCCTCCTGCTCGTCGTCCCACATCTTGTCAGCCAGGTCAGTGGCGTCAATCGTTTCAGTGCGCATGTCGTCCATGATTTCTTCGTCGCCTTGATCGATGGGCAGATCATGTACGCCGCTGCCTACCGTGGGGGGGCGTGGCGCCTGGGGCGGCAAGGGGCCTTCTTCTGTCACGCCTCGTTCGGCCGGCCAGTTACCCGTGTCGACTTCGATATCCAAGTCGATTGCGTTGTCCAATTCCAGGGGTTTGTCCACGCTTCCGCTCCAGTCCCTCTTGGGCTGCAGTCGGGAGGCCAATTCGGCCTCTTCGATCATTTGCTGCTGTTCTTGCTCGATACGCTCGATGAAGTTGGTCTCCATGAAGCGATTCATATCTGAGCGGAAAAAGCCCAAATGTGAGCTGGCCATGAAGGCCTCGAGGGCGTCACGGAAGGCGGTGGCATCAGAGAAACGCTGCTCACGGTCCACCGCCAGAGCCTTGAGCAAAATGAGTTCCAGTTCCTTGGGGATATGCGGGTTGTGTTCTTTTGGGCGTATGAAATTGCCCTCGTTGGCCTTCATGACGAGTTCGTATTGAGTCTTGCCCGTGTAGAGCCGGTGCAGGGTGGCCATTTCGTACAAGCACACGCCCAGGCTAAAGATGTCACTGCGTTGATCCAGCGGTTTGGAGCGTGATTGCTCCGGCGACATGTAGCGCACTTTTCCCTTTAGCATGCCGGCGGCGGTGCGGATGGTGGAGGGCGTGGCCTTGGCGATACCGAAATCCGCGATTTTCACCTCGCCGTCGTAGGACAGAAGCAGGTTGGCCGGTGTCAGATCCCGGTGGATGATGTTCAGCGGTCGACCCCTCGCGTCGCATTGCCGATGGGCGTGTTCGAGCCCATAGAGGGCCTCTTTGATTACATAGCAGGCGGGGCCCAGCGGAGGGGGGGCGTCGCGTTGAGTCAGGACCTTCAGCAGGTCGAGCAGGCTCATGCCGTGGACGTAATCCAGGGCATGGAAAAGCATGCCGTCGACCTGACCGAAGTCGTGGATTTGGACGATGTTGGAGTGATTGAGCTGCGAGGCGATGGCGGCCTCGGTGATGAACATGCTGCTGAATTTGGTGTCTGTGCTCAGATTTGGCAGGATGCGCTTGATGGCCACGCGTTTGCGAAATCCCTTGGCACCGAAAGAAAGCGCCCTGAAGACCTCCGCCATGCCGCCTTTTCCAATTCGTCTCAACAGCACATAGCGCCCGAAGAGCGGCTTGAATTTGTGGTTCGTTGTCATGGAGGCCTCATGCTATGGCCCTGCTCTTCAAATGTCAAAGGGCGTTGATGCTCGAAATGGGGAACCAGGCCCATGAGAAAGCTGTAGCCAGGGCTGTGATTCTTGGAAAACAGTGTAAAACGAGAGTTTGGTTTAAGTGCAAATGAATCAGTGGTATGCGTGGTGTTGGTGGGTTTGGGAGAAACTTCGTAGCCCTGGCGTTACGGTCTGATGGTTTTCCGGTCCCGGCTGGGTTCTTTTATCTGTTTGTTTTGTATGTGTTTATTTGCTGTTTCGGATCTGGCAAAGATCCTGCAACTAAAAGGAGACACTTGCTTGTTTATTCTGGATTTGGCATCACAAACAAGGTATTACAATGTAGTCGCACGGGCTACAGTTGAATACATTTCGGCATTTTTGATTTCAATGGAGTACATCCACTTGGTTTGGAAGGAGACACAGATGACAAAGAAAACTTTGGTTCTGATCTTGGGTTTGGCCTTGCTCTTGCCTGTTGCCTGTACCGGCGGTGACGCACAGCAGAGTGAATTTGTGCAGCACGACTTCCCGATCATCAATGGGACAACGGCCTCCGACGGGATTTACAACGCCGTGGTCAGCTTGCACCAGCGCACCGGCGACTCGGTCTCGGTCAATATCTTTTGCTCCGGCACCCTGATCGCCCCGGACGTGGTCCTGACCGCCGCACATTGTCTGGACGTGGGCAACAGGAAGCCAAGGCTCATGAGCCCGGCCGCCGTGGCCATCCACTTTGGTCCCAATCCCACCGATTCTGATAGTGGCCGGGTGTTCTACGGTGTCTCCGAGACCTGGATGCATCCATCGTACAACTCGAGTTACATCACAAACGACATCGCGATGTTGCGCCTGGACATGCCCAACAACAGCGTGACCCCCGTGCCGGCCCTGCCCGCCTCTTTGGGCTTTACCTCGGCCGATGAGACGGTTCAGAATTCCCCTGGCATCGATTTGGATTTCGCGGGCTTCGGTGCCGACGAACACAACGAGTATGATGTGAAGTTGCACTACGTGGGCGTGCTGGGCAGCATTCAGTCATCCACCCAGATTTATTACACGCAGGGCTTTGCCCAGGGTGAGGGCGGCCCCTGCTTCGGTGATTCCGGCGGCCCTGCTTTTGTTGTGCGCAACGGAACAACCTACGTGGGCGGCATGACCTCCTACGGAGACTCTTCTTGCGCCGAATACGGCGTGAGCACCCGCGCGGATGCCTACGAAGCTCTGATCAATGACTTCGTGGGCATCGTGGTCGAGCCCTTCTGTGGCGACGGCAATTGCGATGCGGGTGAAGACTGCGCCAACTGCGCCGACGACTGTGGCGAATGCCCCGTGGATCCCTTCTGCGGCGACGAGGAGTGCAACGGGGCCGAGACTTGTGCAACTTGCGAAGCCGACTGCGGTGCCTGCCCATTCTGCGGCGACGAGGAGTGCAACGGGGCCGAGACTTGTGCAACTTGCGAAGCCGACTGCGGTGCCTGCCCATTCTGCGGCGACGGCAGCTGCGATGCTGACGAAGATTGTGCGAGCTGTGAAGGCGACTGTGGCGTTTGTCAGACCTGTTCGGTCAAGGGAGACCCCTGCAGCAGTGGTTCCGATTGTTGCAGCGGCTTGTGCCATCCGCGGAAGCATACCTGTAAGTAAGAGTTTGTCAGTTTGATATCAACCGGGCCCACCTTGTGTGCGGCCCGGTTTTTTATTGGGTTGGTTTTGGGTTTTTGAAGGACTCGACTTCGAATTGTAGCTTGCCGTCAATTTCTTTTGCCTGGCCCGCCAGGATGTAGCGGCCCGGGGGGTGGGGGCAGGTCTTAGGCCAGTCGCAGTCACGGGTTTGGCATGAGATGACCACGCCCTTGCGGAGCAAAGGGATGCTTGTCGTGGTCTTGGTGCCTGGCGGCTGGCCGAGGGCCAGAGCCTGTCCCGTGCAAACATTGCAACATTTTTTGCTGCACTGTTTTTGACTGCATTTTTGTTTCGTGTAACCGAGCCAGGCGTCGAGGCGGATTTTGGCTGGTCGTTCTCCCGCTGGTTTTTGCAGCAGGTCCGCCACGGTCCACGGGGCGGATACCACCTTGGTCGTTTGGGTAGCCTGGACGGAAGTCGGGCTGCCGGGTTTGACCTGCTCACTCTTATCCTCTGCCTTCTTGGCGCAGGCAAGCATGGTAAGGCATGCAAAGCAGAAAACTGTCGTTCCGATTTTTGTCATGGGTTGCTACCTCCATTGAGCCTTGTATCAGGGCTTGGCAAATTGGCGAATTAGGGCCCTCATCTGGGGCACCAGTTTGGCGGCGGCATCATTGATGGGTTCCAGCAGAGCGCTGTTTCTGGCCCCCGGTTGTTTGGCGTAGCGGGCAATACCCTGCGCGCTTGTGGTGGCCCCTATCGTGCCCTTGGCCAGATCGCTGACCTTGAGGGTCACCGTGAAGGCGACGCTCTCTCCTTCTTCTCGTTCCTCGCTCGTAAGCTCGATCAGAAGGTCTGCGTTGGCGTTCTTGGCTGCTTTGAGATTGTCGGCGTGAGGGGCGGGCAGGTCCAGCCATTCCACCGGCAGGTGTTCGAGCTTTTCAAACAGAACGGCTCTGGCGAATTTGATCGCGTGTTTGTCGCCAGGCCCCGAGGGCAACAAGACCAGCCTGAGTTTTCTGCCCCCCGGCAGGGCGAGATTGTCCAGTACTTTCCATTCGGTCAGGAGCTTGCGAAGCGAAGATTCGTCGACCTGGGTCATGAGCTCCACCCGCACGCCATCGGCTTGGCGCATCTTGTTGACAATCCCGCTGCGCCTCGTTCTTCCTCCCGGCCCGGCCTTTGCCACCAGTTTTTCCACTTGCTTGAGTAGCTCAGGTGTTTTCGCCGCCAAGCGTCTTTTTTCTTCGGGGGTTTGAGTCAGGCGTTTTTTGGCCACCCAAAGCAGGCAGCTCTTGCGGGCATGAAGCGTGGCTGCCGCCACGTCCATGCCTTGACCGGTGCAGCGCAAGAGCACTTTGTTGTCGCCTGTTGCTTCGACGAAACTTGCGTCCAGGTAAGTCTCGGACTCGGCGACGCCGGTTTTTGCATCGGCATTGGGCCGCGTTGGCGTCTTGGCGCAAGCTGCGAAAAGGGAAAACACAAGAAGGCTGGCAAGGAGGGTTGTGGTTTTCATTCCGGCTCCTGTCAAAAAGGCATGGGGGTCAGGAAAGACATCATTTTGAAGAAAAGGGTTCTGGTATCGTAAAGAGGAGGACCGCAAAGGTGGCGCTGGACAGAAGGAATATCAGGATGGACATGAACCAGCTGATCTCGATGTCGCCCTCGGCCTCTCCGCCGATGAGCAGCATTAAGCAGTGGTAGATGCCGTGGGGGCCGATGAAAAGCATCAGCCACAGTCCATCCAGGCGGTTGAGATGAAAGGATTCGCCTTGCAATATGCGCATGAGCATACGTAAGGCCAGATAGCCGAGCCAGGCAGCGAGCAGGCAATAACCAAGCCAGACCAGATAGGATGTTTCTGCGTCTTCCATCCTATCGAGCCCTGGTTTTTTTCCGGGATTCTTCCTGCAGCAGGAGGAGTCTTTCTTCTGCTTGGTTTTTGAAGGTGCAATCCTGGCAGTTGCGTATGTAGGCTTTGTAGTTGCTTATGGCTGTCTCGGGTTCGTCCATGGCCGCGTAACAATCCCCCAGCATACGGTATAGATCCAAGTCTTCCGGGTTCATTTCCAGTGCTTTTTTATAGAGCATCACTGCCAACTTATACTCATGTGTGTTTTGGGCGACGAGGGCTTCTTTGCGATACTTGGCGGATTTTTTTGCCCATTTTTGTTGGGCCCGAGAAGCAACCGTTCTTTTTTCCGAGGAGGATTCCTGCTCTAGACGACGCACCCTGGCAAGCAGTTCACTTAGCCTGGCTGTTTCTTGCTGGGCGACGCCGGCGAGGCTGCTGATGTCCAGGGCAATGGCCAAATGTTTTTCTGCCTCGGCACCCTTTTTGGGGTCCTTGGCCAGCTTTATGCCTGCTGTTATGTGGGTGTTGTATTTTTTTCGCCACTCAATTTTCTGTTTGCGTTCATGATTTTGCTGGGCTTGTTGTAATTCCCGGTGCATTTTATCGAGTGCGGTCTGTCCTTTCGTGTCTACATCGACCTTTTTCGCTAAGCGTGTGGCTTCTTCCAGATGGGCCATTGCTTCCGCAAGTTGTTCTTCCTTCTGGGTGAGTTCGTGGGCTTTGGCGAGATGATGCTGGAATTTCTTTTCCAGCTTCTTTCGGTACTCCCGATCTTTTTTGTCCGCCAATTCTTGTGCCCATGCTTCATCGACTTGACCCGAGGAAGAGCCCTTGTTTGTCTGGACCTCTTTTTGCGCAAACCAGACAGCCCCGGCGAGGCCCGCAGCCAGAAAGCCAATCAGGGTCAACCACAACAGAGTCATGGTCAAGGGGATTGCTTTTGAGTTGGTCCTGTCTTCCGCGTCAGCCCGGATGGAGTCAGCCATGCTGGGGGAGGAAGACAAAGAAGGTGGAGGCGCCTGGCTGTCTGGTTGAGCGCCGTCGCTTGGTTTGGGCAATGCCCAGATCAGAAAATCGGCCAAGTCGTAATCATCGACCTGTACCCGTCGCTTGATCAGGAATTGATCCAGGCAATTTTGAAAATCCCGACAATTTTGGTAGCGCTGCTCTCTGTCGCGATGGAGCGCCTTGTTGATGATGGTGGCCAAATCGTCAGGGACGCTGGGATTTAGCTTGCGTGGATCTGCTGCGGGTTTGTACACGATGTTGGTCATCAGCTCCAATTCGCTGGTGCCTTCGTGGGGCAATTGCCCGGTCACGAACTCGCATAGAACCACGCCCAGAGAATAGATGTCGGATCGCCTGTCCAGCTTGAGTTTCCTGGTGATTTGCTCGGGCGACATGTATTTGACTTTACCGCGCAAAGACAGTGCTTGGGTCTGGTACAGGTTGCTGGCCGCCTTGGCGATGCCGAAGTCCACGACTTTCACTGCGCCATCGTAGGTCAGCATGATGTTTTGCGGGCTGATGTCTCGGTGGATCATGTTCAGTGGGCGGTTTTTGGCGTCTCTGAAGTTGTGGGCATAATCCAGGCCACGGGCGGTCTGGCTGGTGATCTTGATCGCCAGCTCCAGGGGCATTTCCGTCTTGCGGTTTTCGCAGGCCTTGAGAAGGTGGGTTATGTTGTGTCCGTCGATGTACTCCATGGCGAGGAAATAGCGACCCTCGACGACGCCCAAATCAAAAATTTGAACGATGTTCGGGTGATTGAATTTGGCCACCAGCCGAGCCTCGTCCAGGAACATGCTTGTAAATTCTTTGTGTTCGGATAGGTGAGCCAGGATGCGCTTGATGGCCACCTGTTTGGCGAAGCCCTTGATTCCGGTCTGGGTGGCCAAGAAAATTTCGGCCATGCCCCCCGTGGCGATCTTTCGATCTAGCCTATATTTGCCGAATTTGCGCATGAGCGATTAGAATTTTGTCTCCTTCATTTTTGCTAGAATTTTTCTTACCGTTTCAACCTGCGAACAGTCGTCGCAGCGAAGGGTGTAGCGTTTGTAGTGGGTCTTGGCCTTTCTCCTGTCGCCAATCAATACATAGCTTGCGCCGATGAGTCGATTCAGATCGTGGTCCGTAGGGTTGTTGTCCAGGGATTCTTTAAATCGTTCGATGGCTTCGGCGTGCTTGCCCTGATTTTGCAAATCGATGCCGTCTGCGCGCAAGAGCCTCGAGCGGGTCAGGGCGTCCGTGGCACCCGCCTTGTCGAAGCTGCCCTTGGCAACCTCAGCGTCCCGGGCCGCTTTGGAGCGGGTGGCCAGAAGTTGTCCGCGAAGCGCGTTGGCCTTTTTGTGGAGAGGGCTCGCGCTGTCGGTCATGGCCACGATTTGAGCCAGTTTCGCCAAGGCTTCTTCCGGCTTGCTTTTTTGAATCTTTTCGGCTTCGGCGTATCGCTTTTCCGCTAGTTCGTCCAGTTGGGTCAGGCCGGACTTGACCCCGGGCATGCCCGGGATGAGGTTTTCCGCCCTCACCATGGCGAGGCGGGCTTCATCGTAGGATTTTTGTCGCAGGGCCTCCTGGCCCAACACCAGGTGCAGGTCCGCCAAGCGCTTTTTGATGTTTTGTTGTTCTTCTTTGCTGATGCCGACTTGCTTGGCCAAGTTCATGGCTGAATCCAGGTGGGCGATCGCTTCGTTTCGCCGCTTGGAATCGTCGGCCAATTTCAGGCCCAAGTCTTTATTGCGTTTGTACTTTTTTTCCCGTTCGGTTTTTTGTTTTTCCTTGTGCTGGGCGGCCATTTGTTGCCCCCAGGCCGTGTCAGGTTGACCGGGAGGGCCGGTGGGCCCCTGGGGTGCCTGATCTTCCGGGCAGCCCGCCAAGAACAGGCCCAAGCTCAAGATAGAACAAAATCGGAACATTGAAATATGTCGCATGTCTCCACCTCCCCCCATGGATAACAAGAGGCATCAGATTTGGAAAGAAATCTGAGTGAATATTGTCACTCATGTTAATTGGCCCTGGCTCCGTAATCTTTGAGTATCTTCCGAACCGATGGAGCATGCATGCATCTGGGGCATTGCTCCACGTATTTCTTGTAGTAAAGATAAGCCTGTGGAGGGTTGCCCTGCACGGCATACGCCGAGCCCAGCAGGCGCAGAACCTCCGCGTCTTTGGGGTTATCGATTCGGGCTTGTTTGTATTTTGCGATGGCTTCGCGATAGCGTTTTTGCCTGTAAAGAGCGATGCCCTGGGCTCTCGCCGACGAAGATCCGTTCTGTTGGTCGTTTGCGACGGGATTCGGTCTGCCGTGGGATGGAGGGAGGGTGCCTCGGCCGCTCAGCTTGTGCCAGAGCTTGAGTGACCTGCTGTGGTAGCGGTTCCCCGGATCCGTGATTTCGATCACCTGGCGCAGGCGAGCCAGGGATTTTTGGGGACTTATTGCTTTGGTTACGTAGGCTATTTCGTACAGTTTTTTGGCCTCAAGTTCCAGGTTGCGCAAGCCGGTCTTTGCCCCTTGGTGTTCTGCATTGTACCTGAGCGCCTCACGGAAGGCCCACGCGGCCTGAGCGAGGTTTTTGGTTTTCAGCGCTTTTTGTCCACGGGTGTGGAGATAGTTCGCCAGGCTCTCTTGGCCTTTGCGATCCTGTGTTTTTTGGTCGGCGTGATTTTCTGTCTTGCTCGTCGCGGGCGCGCCCCCGATTTTTTGCCGTAGTCTGGCGATTTTTTCGTGCAGGGGGTGGTCCCTGGGCAGGAGAGATTCGGCCATATCCAGCTTCATCAAAGACCGGTGGGGCTTCTCTGCCCCGGAGCGTTCGACTTGCTCCAGCAGCTCAAGCACCTTCGGCTCCAGCTTGGCGAAGACACTCGTCTTTTGATCCTTGCTTAGAGATTGGCTCATGGCCTTGTCGAAGGCCTCGAGTTGGGCGGTCACACGCTGACGCGCATCGGTGATGTGGCTCAGGTCCGGGGGACGATAGGGCTTGGGGTCTTCAGCCTTGTCGGGCTCTGGCAGGGGGTCGGGACTTTTTTGTGCCGGTAACGCGGCCGAGTTCTCCATGGGCTCGCAAGCCTGCATTAGGCTGAAGAGCAAACAGATACAGAGGCCAAGGAGAGCGGGATTTTTGTTCATGCTCAAATGATAGACTGGGGAGGCTTTTTTGATCAAGTAACCGGGGTGCGTCTTGGGTTCAGGGCGAAGTCGCGGATTTGGCTCGGCGCAGCTCTCCAAAGGTTTTTTGGCTGATGGGTTTATGGTCTTCCATGATGCGCGCTCGCGGCAGGCCCCGCGGGTCGATGAACATTTTTTCAATGATCAGGCGACCCTCCTGGGTTTTGCTGCCCCGGCCGGTGATTTTGCCCGATCCATCGAGCAGGCGGATGTCATAGGTCCAGCGATTCCATTCCCAGTCCTCGCCGGTAAAGCTCAAGGTTCCTTCAAAGGTAGCACCGGCATCGGTGGCCTTGAAGATCGAGCCGCCTTCTTGGCGAAGCAGGGTGGTGATGATGTGTTTGTCCCCGAGCCAGACCTCTTCCACAATCTTGTTCTCGGCCGGCAGCAACAGTCTTTTGGCCAGGACCTTGACGGGGGGACCGAGAGGGGTCTCGCCGTCGGGGCTGGTGGTCAGCACGGCCCCTGAATAATAGGTGGGGGCAGGCGTATTGACTTCCGGGGTGGCGATCGCCGGGCTTTCGCTTGGCTTGGTCGCGGGGCTTCCGGCACAGGCGGTCATCAGCAGGCCGATGATGCTGATGGAGATCAAGGTCCTGTTTCTCATGGCAAACCTCCGGCAAGGGATTCCGATATTGGCAACGAGTCTCCCACGGCGGCGGTCCCGAGAGCAATGAACCATTAGGGCTTACTGAGGTAGGTTGACAGGTTGGTGTCTTTACCTCGCAGGCCCAGCTTGCGCCGGATGTTCTTGCGGTGGGTCTCAACGGTCTGCGGGCTGACCTTCATTAGTTGGGCCATCTCCTTGCTGGTGAGCCCGTAGCGGATCATGTTGCTGACCTCGATTTCTTTACGAGAGAGGCTGGAAAGATCCTTGCGCGAGCGAGCTCCATAATCGTGGGCCAGATTGTCAATGGCCTGCCGCAGCATGTCCAGGAGGACCCGGCCTTGCTTGGGCACGGTCAGCTCCAGGCGGGCCAACAAGGGGTGGATGACCTGCACCAAATTGTCGCGGATGACTGCCTCCAGATCGTGTCGCAGGGAGGAGTACTTATGGAGCAATTCGTCGATTGCCGCGTCTTTTTTGACTAGTTCGCGCTTTAGGCTTTGTACGGTTGATGATTTGGCGCTTGTCCTTATGCCCCTGCCCGCCATTTTTTCCTCCGAGAAAACAGATTCCAGTGGGATTACAATTTGACATCTTACATCGTTCCACTCAAAAAGACTGAAAACCCACCGGGTAAAGACAAGGTAGGGATGCGGTAGGTGCTTTGTCGCCCGGATTGGGGAAAAAAGACCCCCATTTTTTCCGGGTTGCGGAAATAGTTGACCCATATACGGTTGGTTTGAGTATTCACAATTAGACAAGGGATGAGGAGCGGAGGAGCAGTGCGTCGAGATCAAGATACGCCCGTGCCGGAAAAGGGCGGATTGGCATTCAAGATCGGTGGCTTCATTGTTGTTTGTTCCTGGTGCGGCAGGGTTCGGTGTTCGGATGGCAGCTGGCGGGTTTTGTGTCCTGCGGATTCGATTGGGGAGGGCATGATCAGCCACGGCATCTGCCCCGACTGCGAAAAGAGGGATCATTCTGCCTGATTTATTGCTGCTCCCTTATTGACCTGCGTGACCGAGATCCCGGCTTGCACAGTGCGTCAAAATAAGCTTGCATTGGCAAACAAAAGGATCTACGGTCCCCCTCATTACGGGAAGCAATGACCTTTTAACGGGGTATTTAGGAACCTTTGAGGAGGAGAAAATCATGAAGCGTTTGATGTTGACCGGGTTGGTGGCGATTGCCGCGTTGGGTTTGGTGCTGAGCGCCTGTGACAAGAAGACCGATGCTCCCAAGGACGAGCCTGCCAAGAAAGAGCAGCCGGCGAAAACGGATGTGAAGGCTGATGTCGCCAAGGCCGATGCCAAGGATCCCGCCAAGACCATAGATTTGGCGAAGGTCATGGCCAAAGCCGGCGAGGGCGTGGACACCAGCAAGGCCCCCGAGTTCATGAAGGCCACAGTGAAGCATATGAAGGCCATCAATGACTTGACCAAGGGCAACATGCCTGACTGCAAGAAGGTCGTGGCCGCGGTCGAGAAGTACATGGCCGAGAACAAGACTGCTCTGGAGACTTTGGGCAAGGATGCCGAAGCCGCCAAGAAGACCATGAAGCCGGAAGATCAGGCCAAAATGGGTCAGCAGATGATGGCCCTCATGGCCCCCATCCTGCAAGAGAGCATGAAAGTCAACATGGACTTCGCGACCAAGTGCCAGGCTGAGGCCAAGCAATTGTCAGAATCCATGAAGGCCTTGCGCATGAAGTAGGCCTGTAGATAAAATAAGCACACAGCAGCCCGGGCTTAACAGCCCGGGCTGTTTTCGTTTCCCTTGACATCAAGGACCCTGGGTGGTCTGATTTTGCCCTTGGCTTTGGCAGAAAACGTCGAATTGTAAAGGGTTTTTCATTATGTGCGCCGCTGCTTCCGACCGTTTTATTCCTGTGGCCCTCTCGGCGCGTCATGCTCATTTGAGCCAGGAGCATGTTGAAGCCCTCTTTGGTCCCGGTCATGCACTCACGCCGCGCTTTGAACTGAGCCAGCCCGGGCAGTTCGCGGCGGAAGAGACCGTGGAGGTTGTGGGCCCCAAGCGGTCCATTCGAGGCGTACGGGTCTTGGGTCCCGCTCGCTCTGCCAGCCAAGTGGAGTTGTCTTTCACCGACGGCATCGTGATGGGCTTGAACTTGCCGACCCGCCTGAGTGGAGACCTGGCCGGCACGCCCGGTGCGCATTTGATCGGACCCCGTGGCGCGGTGGCCCTGCGCGAAGGCTGCATCGTAGCCCAGCGTCACATCCACGCCACACCCGAGGACGCGAAGCGCTTGGGTCTCGAGGACGGGCAGAAGGTCTACGCTCGATTTCCAGGGCCCAGGGGCTTGACTTTTGACTCGGTGGTGGTGCGGGTCAGCGATCAATTCTTGACCGAATTGCACTTGGACACGGATGAAGGCAACGCGGCCGGAATTCGGATCGGTGATGGGGTCGAGGTGCTATCCAGCCTTTGTGCTGATCTTTGCGGCTTGGCGGAGCAGTGTCCCATCGCCCCGGCGGTGCAGCCGGGTCAGGGTCAACCCTATTGTGACTTCACCCGGGATCGGGTGAGTTTCTTCAAGTGAGGTGAGCCTGCCCCCCATGGCGGACGCAAGAGACATTGAGACCCTGGTTCGAGCCGTGACCGAGCGGGTCCTGGCCAGGACATCTGTTGCCCCGGCACAGCCCGCGGTTGAGCCAGGGGCCACGGAAGCCCGTCGGCGTCGCCTGGTGATGCTTTTGGCGGCTCCTTCCGGTCACTTGAAGGAGCTGGCTGCACGAGTCGAGCAGCTCATTCGGGCCGGTTGGCCGGTCCAGACTCTGACTTGCGAAGCGGCTCAGGCAGAAATCGAACAGACGGGTTTGAGAACTCGCTTCGGCGCGGAAATGCAATCTTTGGCCGAGGCCGGGGTGAGCCAGGTTCTCGCCAAGCTTGGTGCGGGTGATTTGCTGGTCTTGGGGACTTTGGGCTTTGCCTTCGTGCGCCGTTTGCGGGAGCTGGATGACGACGATCCATTCGTGCGCCTGTGCTCCCAGGCTTTGTTGGGCGGAGTGAGGGTGGCGGCCATCAAAGATGACTTGAGTCCGGTGGGCATCGGCGCGCAAGGACCCCTGGGCCAACGGGCTGAGGATTCGCTTGGGGATTTGGCGGGCTTGGGCATTGATTTGTTGCCCGGGGCCGAACTGCCCGGCTGGCTTGAGGGCTTGGCCGCGGTTGATGTGACCTTGTCCAAGGCAGTTGGCAGCCTATTGACTGAATCGGACGTGGAGCAGATCGCGGCAAGCGGCGAGCGACGCTTGGTCCTGCCTGCCCACTGCATCGTCACGCCCTTGGCGTGGAGCCGGGCCGCGGATTTGGGTCTGGCTCTGCTGTTTGCAGACGACGATTGAGTGAATGAGATGCCTGGCGCGTCAGAAGCCGGGTGAGGAGACGAAGCATGTTTTTGGCGAGAGTTGTCGGCAATGTGGTCAGTACCTCAAAGTCGGAGAAGCTCACCGGCGTCAAGCTTCTGGTGGTCGAACCGGTGGACTTCGTCGAACAACAAGGCGAGGGCAAGCCCCTGGTTGCCATCGACTCGGTGGGTGCGGGCGTTGGAGAAATCGTCCTGGTGGTGCAAGGTTCTTCGTCGCGACTGACCGAGACCACCAAGGACACGCCGGTGGATGCAACCATCATGGCCATCGTGGATTTCATCGATATGGATGGCAAGCGGACCTTCTCCAAGTAGGACTTTTGGGGTCGATTGATCCAAAGGCGGTGTGAGCATGGCGATTTCCATCGACGAAGGGCAGATCTCGAAGCTGGTGGACGAGGTGATGCGCAGGGTGCAGGGCGAAATGACCGCGGGTGCTCCCGCGGCCAAGCCCCTCGCCCCGCAAGGGGTCACGCCTGGCAAGACGACGGCGGCGCTTGCTGAGGTGGCACCGGCCGAGGGTGTTTTCGCAACCATGGATGAGGCCATCCTGGCGGCTGAAGGTTCTTATCGCGAGTTCAAGGCGGTCAGCTTGCATCGGCGCAAGCGTTTCATCGACGCCATGCGAGAGGTGGGTCGAGCAGAGGCCCAGCGTTTTGCTGAGCAGACTGTTGCCGAGACCGGACTCGGACGGGTTGCCGACAAGGTGCAGAAGGTGCTGTTGGCGGCGGACAAAACCCCCGGCACCGAGGATCTGATTCCCGTGGTGTACACCGGCGACGACGGCATGGCTTTGGTTGAGCCTGCCCCTTATGGTGTGGTGGGTTGCATCACGCCAAGCACGAACCCCACGCCGACGGTCATCAACAACGGCATCTCGGCGGTGGCTGCCGGCAACGCCATCGTTTTCAATCCCCACCCTTCGGCCAAGGGCGTGAGCAATCGCTGTATTCGACTGATCAATCAGGCCATCCAAAGGGCCGGTGGACCGGCCACCTTGCTTTGCTCCGTCGCCGAGCCCACCTTGGAAACCAGCCAGGCCATCATGAAACACCCGGGCATCCGCATGCTCATCGTCACCGGCGGTGGGGCCGTGGTGCGACTGGCGATGACCAGCGGCAAGAAGTGTATCGCCGCCGGGCCGGGCAATCCACCCGTCATCGTCGATGACACGGCTCATCTCGCCAAGGCGGCCCGATGCATTGTGGATGGGGCCAGTTTTGACAACAACATCTTGTGCACGGCCGAAAAGGAAGTTTTTGTTTTTGAGAACGTGGCCGATGCCTTGATCAGCGAGATGTTGGGCTGCGGGGCCTACCGGGTCTCTGCCGCCGAGCTGGAGAAGCTGTTGGCGGTCTTGATGGAAGACGGTGAGCCCTACCCTTACCCCAATCGAAAATATCCGCATCCCAACAGAACTTATGTGGGCAAGGATGCCGGCGACCTTTTGGCCGCGGTGGGCATCCAGGCGGGTCGGGATGTGAGTCTGGTTATTTGCGAAGTGCCCTTTGAGCATCCCTTGGTGCATGCTGAAATGCTCATGCCGATCTTGCCCATCGTGCGGGTCAAGGATTTGGAGCAGGCTTTGGCATACGCCATCGAGGCTGAGCACGGCAATCGGCATTCGGCCGTCATGCATTCAGAGAGCGTCAGCAATCTGTCTCGGGTGGCCAGGGACATCGAGACCACCATTTTCACCAAGAACGCCCCATCTTATGCGGGCTTGGGTTTTGGCGGAGAGGGTTTTTGTACCTTGTCCATCGCCGGGCCCACGGGTGAAGGCCTGACCTCGGCTCGTAGCTTCACGCGGCAGCGTCGTTGCGTGTTGGCCGGTGGGTTCAGGATTATTTGAGGCAGGGCTTCGAAGAGGATTGGCTGTGAGCGAATTGACGCGCGAAAAGATGATCGAAAGCATCCGAGCCGCCGGCGTGGTGGGCGCGGGCGGGGGCGGCTTTCCGACCCACGTCAAGGTCGACGCCAAGGTCGAGCTGGTCATCGCGAATGGTGCGGAGTGTGAGCCTTTGGTGCGCGTGGACCAGCAGGAGATGGCCGAGCGTCCCGGCGAGCTTTTGCGCGGCATGCAGATTGTTATGGCCATCACCGGTGCATCGGAGGGTGTCATTGGCCTGAAGCGTAAATACACAGAAGCCATCGCTCGATTGGAAGAACAGATTCGCCTGAAAGGTCTCTCTTCGCGCATTCGTTTGCACCCCATGGATAACTATTACCCGGCCGGTGATGAATTTGTGCTGGTTCGGGAGGTGACGGGCAAGGTCATCCCCGAGTTTGGTCTTCCCTTGCACGTGGGCGTCGTCGTCTCCAACGTGGCCACTTTGATGGACGTGGCGGGCGCGGTGGACGAGGGCCGGCCTGTTACCCATCGCCTGGTGACCGTGGCCGGGGCCGTGACCGCCCCGGGCTCTTTCAGGGTGCCCGTGGGTACGCCCTTGTCCTCTCTCGTGCAGGCCGCGGGCGGTGCCACTGTTCGTTCGGCACGCCTGGTCCTGGGTGGACCCATGATGGGGGCTTTGGTCGAGGACGAAGAACAGCCGGTCACCAAGACCACCAGCATGATCATTGTTTTGTCCGAAAAACACCCGGTGGTGCAGCGCAGGATGCGTGACAACCTGCGGCAGTTGCACCTGACTCGCTCTGCCTGTCTCAAGTGCATGATGTGCACCGAGGTTTGCCCCCGCAATCTTTTGGGCCACCGCCTCTATCCGGATCGCCTGATGCGATCTTTGGCGGCTGACGTGACCGAGGACCTGGAGGCCTACCGGGGTGCCACCCTTTGTTCCGAATGCGGTCTGTGCTCGGTCTACGGCTGCGTGATGAATTTGGATCCGGCCTACATGAATCGGGAGATGAAAAAGAAGCTCGCGGCGGCAGGGGTGGAGCGACCCGCACCCGTCGAACAGGCCGAACGTGTTTTTGCGGCGACGCGCAAAGTGCCCACGCAGCGGCTGGTTGCTCGCCTGGGCCTGAGTGATTATGACCGGGAGGCGCCGGTGCGGGCATTTGATGTGAAGCTCACGCGTTTGCGCATTCCCTTGAAGCAACACGCAGGAGCGCCGGCCCGCGCCGTGGTCAGGCCGGGCCAGGTGGTGGCGGCAGGTGATTTGTTGGGCGAGATCCCGGATGATGCCTTGGGTGCCCGTGTGCACACGGGTTTGGCCGGCACAGTAAGCGAAGTGAACGACGACAGCATAACTATGGAATTGGGGTGAGCCGTGCAAAGTCTTAATTGTCCCGATCCCACTGAGGAAGCCACTCGGGTCGAGCGTATGGAGTTGCGCCAGTTGGCGGTTGGCTGCGTGGAGACCTCAAGCATTGCCCGAGGCATCGAGAGTGCGGATGCCATGTGCAAGGCGGCCGAGGTGCGTCTTTTGGCCTGCAACCCGGTTTGCCCGGGCAAATACTTCATCATCGTGGGCGGCCTGGTGGCCGAGGTGGAGAGCGCCGTGCGCGCCGGCGAGGCCGTGGCGGCGGACACTTTGACCGACAGCATGCTCATCCCCAGGGTGCACGCCCAGGTATTGGACGCCTTCACGGCCATGGTGCCTTTTGACCAGGTGGAGGCCATTGGCATGATCGAGACCTTCAGCCTGCCCTCGGCCATCGTGGCCGGGGATGCGGCGGCGAAGAGCGCCCAGGTGACTCTTTTGGAAATTCGCTTGGCTCGCGCTTTGGGCGGCAAGGCTTTTGTTTTGTTCACTGGAAAAGTGGCGGCCGTCAGCGCGGCTTTAGAGGCCGGCAAGCAGGCGGGTGCCGCCAATGGACTGATGTTGGGCACGACCTTGATTCCTTCGCCGCATCCGGACTTGGTCAAGCATCTTTTGTGACAGGAGAGGGCAGGCTATGGCAGGTGAACAGAAGAACATGAGTGGCATGGCCTTGGGGCTTATCGAGACCCGTGGTCTTGTGGGTGCCATCGCGGCCGTGGATGCGGCTTGCAAGGCGGCCAATATCTATGCGCCCCAAAAGGCACGCTCCGGCGGCGCGGTGGTCACCGTGATTTTTCGCGGGGACGTGGCCGCGGTCGAGGCCGCGGTGGAGGCCGGCGCGGCGGCCGCGGCCAAGGTGGGGCGTTTGCGCTCCAGTCACGTGATTGCGCGCCCGGACGATGCCACGGAAAGTGTGATTGGACCCATGAGGGGCCCGCGCTCTCGGGGCAGGGGCAAGAAGCGCGGCAAGGGTAAGGGAAAGGTCAGCAAGTGAAAATGGCACGCGTCATCGGCCACGTGGTCTCCACCGTCAAGGATCCGCGACATGAGGGCTTCAAGCTCTTGTTGGTGCAGCCCGTGGACGAAGAGGCCCGTGCATGGGGAGAATACATGCTGGCCATCGACGGAGCCCAGGCCGGCGTGGGTGATTACGTGTTGGTGGTGGAAGAGGGCAAGAGCGCCCGGGCGGTCATGGGTGTCGCGGATGCACCTTGTGAGGCCATCGTGGTGGGCGTCATCGATCACGTTTCCGTGGCGGGTCGCCAGCTGATTTTGGCTGATTTTGTTCCCAGCAATGGATAGATCATGAGCGATTGGAAAGAGCAAGTTGAGCGGGTTGTCCGTCAGGTGGTGGCCGAAGTGCTGAGCGCCGAGGGCGATGCTGCGTTACAGGATCTCTCATCAGGATCTTTGCGCAAACCCCTGGTGGCGGCCAACTGGAAAATGCACCAGACCCGCGCGGAGGTTCGGCAATTCGCCGATCGCTTGCCCGAGTTGTCCGCTTCCGTGGAGTCGGTGATCTGTCCTCCGGCCATCCTTTTGCCCATCCTGGCCGAGGCCCTCGGTGTCGACAGCCCGGTGAGGCTGGGTGCCCAAAACATGCATCCGGCGAACAAGGGTGCCTTTACGGGAGAGCACAGCGCTCCCATGCTTCGCGATGCGGACGCGCGCTATGTGATCGTAGGCCACAGCGAGCGGCGTGGCCTCTTCGGCGAAGAAGACGATTTCGTGGCAGAGAAGGTCAAGGCTGCCCTGAAAGCGGGTTTGCGTCCCATCCTGTGCATTGGCGAAGTTTTGGCCGAGCGTGAGGAGGGCGCTACCTTCCGGGTCTTGCGTGGTCAGTTGACAGCGGCTTTGAGTGAGCTTGGCGCTCCGGCACCGGATCCGGCGGACCTGGTTGTGGCCTACGAGCCCATTTGGGCCATCGGCACGGGTCGTACCGCGAGCGTTGCCCAGGCAGGAGAGGCTCTGGCCTTTGTGCGCGAGCGCTTGGCTGAGATTTTCGGTTGGGCTTGGGCTGATCGTGTTCGTCTGTTATACGGGGGCAGCGCCACCCCGGAAAACGCCACGGATCTTGCGTCCAGGCCGGACCTGGATGGTTTCCTGGTGGGCGGTGCCAGTCTGGACCCGGAAAAGTTCGCCCGAATCGTTCTCGCCATGCATGAGGCTCGGGCAGCGAAGAAGGAGGGGCCAAGATGAGCAGGCCCAAGATCTTTATCGGTACCGATCATGGTGGTTTGGCCCTGAAAGAACAGCTCAAGACCTGGTTGCGCGAGCAGGGCTTCGAAGTGGGCGATTTCGGCACCCACGACGAACAGGCCGTGGACTACCCGGACTTTGCCTTGTTGGTGGCCCAGGCCGTCTCCGGCGATCGGGCCGCGGGTGGCGAGGCCATGGGTATCATGATCGACGGCATTGGCCAGGCCTCCGCCATCGTCTGCAACAAGGTGCCGGGCATTCGGGCCGTGGCGGGCTATGATGATTTTGCCGTGCACTCGAGCCGAGAGCATAATGACGCCAATGTTTTGTGCTTGGGGGGTCAAGTATTGGGTTTGGGTCTGGCAAAGGCTTTGGTAAAAGAGTGGTTGGATACACCTTACGCGGGAGGCAGGCATCGCTCGCGAGTGGAGAAGATCGCCGATGTGGAGCGGCGGTTTTTGAAGGATAAGGAATAGGCATGCGTTTGGGTCGTGTCATTGGGCAGGTGGTCTGTAGCGTCAAGGACCCGGAGTTGGAAGGCCGGCGGCTTTTTGTGATGCAAGGACTGGATGCGCATTTGAAGACCGCGGGCAAGCCATATGTTGCGGTGGACGGCATGGGCTGCGCCGGTCCGGGCGATGTGGTCTACCTGTGCTTCAAGCGGGATGCGGCCATCGCCCTGGGGGATAAGCCCCCCGTGGACGCTTGTATCTTAGGCTATGTGGATGGGGTAGTGAGTGAAGATGCGCCGGGTGGCCCCATGCGGTTGCGCGAGCGTTATCCGAAAGAAAAAAAGAAAGAGATGTAGCGCATTGCTGTTATTACCACAACGAAGCAAACGGAGGATGTCGTGGAAAAAGAAGCTTTGGGAATGATCGAGACGCGTGGGTTGGTGGGTTCCATTGAAGCAGCCGATGCCATGGTGAAGGCGGCCAAGGTAATCCTCATTGGTAAAGAATTCGTGGGCGGCGGTTACGTGACCGTGATGGTTCGCGGAGACGTGGGTGCGGTCAAGGCGGCGGTGGAAGCTGGTGCCGTGGCAGCCAAGAAGGTTGGTGACCTGGTGAGCGTGCATGTGATTCCGCGGCCGCATGTGGACGTGGAAGGCATTTTGCCTAGCATCGAGAAGTAGCGATTTTGCCCGCGGCTTCTCCGCATTTTGCGGAGAAGCCGCGGACTTTTGCGCCAGACTGTTTTTGTCACCATGGCCGATTAGTCCCTGATGGACACTAATTAGGCCTTGGGTGAAGATCTGATTGGGAGGATCCGCATGGACTCCGACGATGTCGTGCGTCGCATTACTTCGGAAGTCATCAAGCGCTTGGGCGCAGATAGTCCAAATGCAACATCACCAGCAGTCGCCCCCAAGCCCGCTTCCGGTGGGGCATCTGTTTGCCCGGAGGGCCAGAAGGCATTGGTGCTCTTAACGGGTGGAGACAGGAAGCTGGATCAGGTTTTGTTGCAGCTTGAGCGCATCGCCGAGCGTTCGGTGGCCACCACAGTGGTGCTATCCCCAACCGCTCAGCAGGTGGTGGGTGTGCCCGCGGTACGTCGGGCGGCACCGGGGGCAGAAGTGGTCACCGAGGGCGAAGTGGAGCGTTTGCTCGAAGGCGTGGGCGCTATCTACATGCCGAACATGTCTTTGAATGCAGCTTCCAAGATTGGGCGTTTGGCGCCCGACAGCCTGGTCTCCATTTTGGCCGTCCAGGGATTGATGCGAGGCTTGCCCATGGTGGCGGCCAATGATTCCCTGGTGCCGGCCTCCGTCGATGCGGGGCGTGTCCCCGCGGGTGTGCGCGATATCCTGGACAAGCTCTTGACCAACCTGAAATCCATGGACGTCAAGATTTGCGAGATCGAGCTTCTTTTGGGTCCGGGTCCGGTGGTGGATGGTGTCACAGGGGAAATCAAGGCCAACCCCGAGTGCACCATGGCCCTCAACGGCGATTGCGGTGCTTGTGGGCTCTGTGTGGAGAATAGCCCCAAGGCGGTGCAGGCCATTGTGGATTCGGGAGCGGACCGTATTTCCGCGGCACCGGGCTCCGTGCCGGCTTCGGGCAACATGGCTTCCTACATCGACCACACTCTGCTCAAGGCTGACGCCACGGAAGCGGAAATTCGCAAACTCTGCGAAGAGGCGCGCGAACACGTTTTCGCCTCGGTTTGTATCAATCCTGGCTGGGTGAGTCTGGCGGCCCAAATGCTCGCGGGGAGTCCGGTTAAGGTTTGTACGGTCATCGGGTTTCCTCTCGGTGCCACCACGCCTACGGCCAAGGCCATCGAGACCCGGGATGCCATCGCCAATGGTGCCAACGAGATCGATATGGTGATCAACGTGGGCGCATTGAAGAGTGGCGACGATGAGTTGGTGCGGCGTGACATCGAAGGCGTGGTGCAGGCGGCCAAGGGCCAGGCCCTCGTCAAGGTGATTTTGGAGACCGCACTTTTGAGCCGGGAAGAGAAAGTGAAAGCCAGCCTCTTGGCCAAAATGGCCGGGGCCGACTTCGTCAAGACTTCGACCGGTTTTTCCACTGGCGGTGCCACGGTTGAAGACATCGCCTTGATGCGTCAGACCGTAGGCCCGGACATGGGCGTCAAGGCTTCCGGCGGCATTCGGGATCGGGAGACGGCCGATGCCATGATAGCGGCTGGTGCAACCCGAATTGGCGCTTCGGCTTCGGTGGCCATCGCCACCGGCGCCAAGGCCACCGGCGGTGGTTACTGACCCATGCGCGAGTGGCAGGCCCGCCAGGATATTTGTGAGTATGGCCGTCGTCTTTGGCAGCTGAAGTGCGTGGCCGCCAACGACGGCAATCTGTCCGTGCGCCTGGATGATGGCAAAATACTTGCTACCCCAACGGGTGTGAGCAAGGGCTTCATGGAGCCCGGCATGCTCATCCTCACGGATCTGGATGGACGGGTGGTCGAAGGCGGGGGCAAACCCTCCAGTGAGCTGAAGATGCACCTGGAGGTCTACAAACTGCGGCCGGATGTGCGAGCCGTCGTGCATGCCCATCCGCCGGTGGCCACGGCTTTTTCCGTGGCCGGCCTCGAGTTGAACAAATGTCTCTTGCCCGAGAGCGTGTTGGTTTTGGGTGCCATCCCCATCGCGCCTTACGCCACGCCCTCCACCGACGAGATCCCGGACGGCCTGAGGCCCTTCATCCCGAATTGTGATGCGGTGCTTTTGGCCAATCACGGGGCGGTTTGTTGGGCCGATAGCCTGCAGGGGGCGTACTACCGAATGGAAACCCTGGAGCACACGGCCACCATCACCCATCACGCCATGCTCTTGGGGCGGGTTAATCCCTTGAGCGAAGACGACGTGGCCAAGTTGCGCCAGGTTCGAGAGAAGATGGGCATCACCGGTCGAGTGCTGCCTTGCGAGGCCGCGGGAACCTGCGCCGTAGCCCCGCCGGTTTTAGACGACGAGACCGAGGCCCTGGTGGATTCGGTCACCCAAGCTGTTTTGGCTGCCTTGAAGGAGTGACGGCATGATCGCACCGGAATTTTCCTTGTCGGTACCCAACCACAACGGTCAGCCCAACGATCCGGATGATTTGTTTTTTGGCGAGGTGGATCAAATAGGCAAGGTCCAAAGCGGCAACACGAATTTCAACCGCCTTCGGGGACATAAGAAATGGTCCTGGGGCCGGGTCGGGTTGACCCTTTTGGGCTTTTTCTTGGGACCCTGCGTTACCGCATTGATCGGTGCCGGTATCGCGGGAGGCATGAACTTGAGTTTTGATACCGTCATGCCCATCGCGGTCGGCCTGGGTGCGTTGGGGGGTGCGATTCTTTTTGCCTATTGGGGTCGTCCTTGGGAAATCTGTACTTTCATCGGCGAAAAGGGCCTCGCGCGGGTCAAGCGGCGTGGCGAGAAAACCAAGACCGACGTCTTGGCTTTTGCGGATGCGGTGGAGATGCGTCAGCGCCAGATAAAACAATACGTAAACGGGGTCTACACGGGTACCACCTTCGGCTACGACTGGCTGGATAAGGATCAGCAGTACCAATTCCGTATCGGCGGCGTCTATCGGGAAGACACCAAAAAGCCCATACCCAAGGCCAACGAGGTGTACTTCGGCACAGCCGCGGAGTACGCCTGGCTGAACCATCGACTGCCCGTTGTCCTCGACGAGGTGGAGCGCGGCGGCACGGTGCGTTTCAACGTGGGGAAAAAGAAGTGGATCGACATCGGCCGAGGCTGGGTGGAGTTCGGCTTAAAGAAAACGCCCCTGCGCATGGAGGCCGCCGACGTCAAAGAGGCCAGCCTCCACCAGGGCACCTTGTCCATCAAGCCCAACGAAGGCGGCTGGGGCAGCACCCTGAAAGTATCCGTTGCCAATATCGGCGACATGAAGATTTTTCTGTCACTCCTGGAAAAAACCTTAGAAATCAAGCTTTGAAACAGGGGTCAGACACCGGCACTTGACACATAGGTCTATGTGTCAAGTGCCGGTGTCTGACCCCTTGATTTTGATTTTGGCCTCTATTGGATTGTGATCGGAATGGGTGAAGCCGAGGTCGTGACATTTGAGTTCGAGGAGCTCGATGTCCGGGGATAAGAGAAGTGTGTCCACGGTTGTGACGAAGTTTTCTCCGGCGCTGTAGGGCTTGTTGTTGGCTCTTAGGCTGGGGACCTGGTTGTCGTAGGCCCAGTGCCAGCCATGGGGCGTCCAGCCGACCGGCACTTGTTGGAACCATGTCGGTCGTTGAGCTTTGTGGGCATAGTGGTCCAGGGCAAAGTTCGGCGGGGCGTGATTCCAATCGCCCAGCAAAAGCACATGATGCCCCTCGGCATGCAGTCGCAGCATCCGTTTCTTTAGAAAGTCCATCTGTTGGACCCGAAGCTCGCCGTCTTTGTCGAAGGCGCTCAGGTGCAGATGCAGGATGACCCAATCCTTGCCGTCGGGGGCGGGCAAGCGCAATTCGTGCACGCAGCGCTTCAAGTGAAAAACCCGCGTCGGCCAGGGGTAGTCGCCTGGAAGCTGCAAGCGCAGGGCCTCCGTGAAATGCTGTCGCCCCATGCTCAAGAGGCCCGAGTGCACACGGCCCAAAGGATCAAACAAAGGCGCGGGCACGAAGGGCGAACGATAGTTGGCGGCAAAGCTGTGGCTGTATGCCGGCAGGGCCTCGGTGATGGCCAGGATCTGGTCGATGCCGTGGCTGCGTTTTGCGTCCTTGTCCACTTCCTGCAACATGAGGAGATCCACGGGGTGAGCCTTCAGGAAGTCCAACACGCCACCTAAATTGCGCTCGACGATGCTCCTTGAAGCCGGGCGAACCTGCTTCCCTCCGTCCAAAAAGAAATCCGCCTCGGCACCAAGGCCCCCGTAGCCGATGTTCCAACTCACCAGATGCAGCTCGGATCGGGGATCCGGTGGCCTGTTGGGACCGACGACGGGGGTCTGTATTTGAGCCTCGGGGTGCCATTCCAGCATCCAGAGTCCTCCTGCGCCAAGTACGGCAAGGACGAATATTCCAAGGCCCAGTCGTCTCAGCCAGCGAAGCACACGTTTCATGCGAGGAACTTACTACGTCCGGTGAAAGGGTGCCAGGAGGATGACGGTACCTGTGCATGGATGTTACATTTCATGTTCGACGATTACCGATTGAGGAAGATGATGAGCGAAGACAAAAAGGTTTGGTTTCACAGGGTCAATGCGAGAATTTGGCTGCCCATCTCATGGGAAGGCTGGGCCATGCTCTTGGGTTTCGTGGGCGGGTTTTTTCTGATTCCTTACCTCAATGGCTTGTCTAGAAATGAGTCGATTGTTTTCGCGAGGGATTGGCCAGTTTTATTGGAGATGGGTGTTTTGGTCGTCGCTTTCTATTGGCTTTCTTCCGGGCGCGTGAGGAAATGACCTGGAGTTAAGGTCGAAGGATGGCGGTGTCGATGCTCTGTGCGGCCTCCGGCCGGGCGGCCACCAAAAAGCGGGTTTTGGAGACCACTTGATCGGCGAGTTTTTTGCTCGCTTCATCCAGCAGCTTGTCTTTCAAGCTTCGGCGCTTGCGTTCGTGGTGCCAGATGTTTTCGTTTTCTTCTCCGTGCACGCGTTCGAAAACGGTGTAGAGAATGGTGCCGGTTTTTACGTCGAAGAGCGTGGCTTCCAAGACGCCCGCGGCCTCTAATGTTTGGGAGGGGGCCGCGAAGATGCCGATGACCGTCAGCCAGGTCCAGCCCCAGCCGTTGACGTACTGTCGATCCACAAAGCGATGACGGTAGAGCAGCAGGTACTCGGATCGGTACCGCGCCGCCAGTTCTCGCAGGCCGCTGATGCCACGGTCGGCGGGCCAATCAGCCGACATTTCCGTGCTGACCTCGAACAGACCCGAGTCCTCCATGGCCTGACAGAGTCGGTCGGGCACGTCGACCAAGGGCAATTCGTGATCGGTCAGGTACTGTCCCGTGACCTGGATCACGCCCACGCGGGCTTGCTTTTCCAAAAAAACCGGCGCGGCCAGGACTTCCCGTAAGTGGGCCTCGGAGATGCTGCCCGAACGATCTCGCGTGAAGTGATTGGTCTTCAAGATGGCGGGCTTGGCCGTTTTCGATTGAGTCATCAAGGGTTGCATGCTGGGTGCGCTGAGGGCTCTGTTTGCCGCGCAGCCACTGCCAAAGCCCAGGACCACCAGGGAAATGAGACCACCACAGGTCGTCAGGCGTCGAATGATTTTGTTCATGGCTTAGCACTCCTTTCGCTTCGTTAACCGGATTGGGTTTGTTTGTTCTGCCTGGTCAACGCGCATGCGAAAGCGGACTTACACAAGAAAGAAAAAATTTTGGCGTAAGTTGAGACCACTTTGTGCGTTGGATCACATGAAGGGAGGTTGTGATGCTCGAAGGCTGGTCGCTGGCCCCGCGCTTTGCTAGAGTCGAACGCGTCAACCCCGTAAACAGGGAGCGCGTTTTTGAATCCGGTCGTCGACTTTCAGGATTCCGCTTGGTTGCGCCGCGAGCGCAAGTTGCTCAAGCGGGTGCGCCGTGGAGACCGGCAGGCCTTTGGCGAGTTGTATGGAGTTATGGCACCGGCTTTATACCGGCGGGTGATTCTCTGTCGGGTGGGGCAGGCGGATGTGGCCGAGGACGTTTTGGCCGAGACCTTTGTTACGGCTTTAAGGCGCATCGAGGATTTTCAGGATCAGGGCAAGAGTGTTTTTTCTTGGTTGGCGCGCATTGCCGTCAACAAGGCCATGGATGTGCACCGGCGCAGGGCTCGGGGGCGGCGGGCTCAAGAGCGATTGAAGAATCAAGCGGAGCCGACGAGCGAGAAATCCGATGCTCAGGATCTTTTGTTGCAACGCGACGACGATCAAAGGCAGCGAGAGCGGCTGGAGGTAGTTTTGGCGCAGATCAACCCCCGTTATCGAAAAGCGATCGAGATGCGATTTTTGAAGAACATGCCCCGGGAAGATTGTGCCGAGCATCTTCAGGTGAAGTTGGGGACTTTCGATGTGTTGTTGCACCGCGCCCTGCGGGCTATGCGCAAGGCCTGGGGCCCGGAAGAAGAGGAGGACTGAGCCATGGATGACGAGCGTTCGGCCGGCCCGGAAGAACAAGAAGAAGCCCGGTCTTTGGCGGAGGCCCTGGCGGGTCAGGGCGAAGTAGACCTGGGCCCCGACAGGTCCGAGGCTGTTTTGGCCCGGATCATGGAGCAGGCAGGTCCTGCTTTGGACGATCGGGCTCGGGATGAGGCCCGGGGGTGGTTGCGCTGGGGGTTGCCTGTCGGCGGGCTGACTTTGGCGAGTGCGACGGCCGCCTTGCTGCTCTTGTTTTGGCCTGTCGGGCCGGCGGTCCTGCCGGCGCCGGATGCCGAGTTGCTTCGAGTCCAAGCCCAGGCGGTTCTGCCGGGCCCTGACAGGAGCTTGGCTTTGCGGCGGAGCATGCGGTCCTATCGTGGGCGCATGTTCCAGGCCCTGGATGAGCGCTATCGGGGAGGCTCATAGATGATGGTTTTCAGAAAACTTTTGGTTTTGTTTTTTCTGATGCCCTGCTTGGCGAGTTGTCTCGCCAGCAGGGAAGATGCGGATTTTGTCCGTCGATCCATTGAGGCCCATCGATTGGCCGACGCGGCAATCGAAAAGGGCGATGTGGCCGAAGCCCGTGCTCGTCTGGAGGCCATTTGGCAAGAGCAGGCAGCAGGTTCTCTGGCGGAGGCGGACCGCCGGGTGATTTTGCAGGATGTGGCCTATCGGCTGGCGGATTTGGAGTCGGCGGCAGGAGAGCATGAACAGGCCCTGGTTCGCTGCGATGCGGGCTTGGCCCTGGGGCAGCATGACGATCTGTTTACGGCCAACCTCCTGGTTGAGCGGGGTCGGGCTTTGGATGATCTGGGTCGTGACGGCGAGGCGGTGAAAAGCTATGCTCAGGCCATGCGCATTAACGAACAATTGCTCGACGGGGCTTTGGCCGCTCGGCGAGGTGCCTTATGACTTTTCGTTGCAGCTTGTGGTTTGTTCTTTTTGGCCTGTGTCTTTCGGCCTGCGCAGCTCCTGCGCCCATGTCGGGGCAGAGCAAGCACACGCCCGCTTCGGATCAGGCCGAGATACAGCGATTGCAGCAGCGACAGCAAGAGCTTGTTAGCCGCATGCAGGAGCTTCAGACGGGACCCGCCGCCGCGACTTCGTCCTGTCAGGCCATTTGCGGCTGGACGCAGAACATATGCGATCTTTCGGAGCGTATTTGTCGCATCGCGGCCCGGCATTCTGGCGAGGCCGAGTTCAAGGCCGTTTGTGCCCAGGCCAAGCTGCGTTGCGCCAGGGCGCGAGCCAAGGCCGGTCGGACTTGCAACTGCGGCGCGACGTAGTCCATTGAGGGAAGGAGCCCATCATGGGGCGTGTGATCATTTTGGCGGTCATCGTGGGTGCCATCATTTGGGGCCTTCGAGTGATGTTGCGATCAAGGCATCTGTTTGAGATCCGCGTCGACCGGGAGGGCGTTCGTCTCAAGGGCAGCGTGCCGGGTCGGCGCAACGGAGACATCATTGAGTTCTTCGCCGGCCTTCGCCTGACCTCAGGCTCCCGTATCCAGGGCATGCCCGACGGGTATGGTTTTCGTCTGGTCTTCAACCAGGACGTGCCGGCCGGCACACAGCAGCGCATTCGCAACTACCTGATGCTCAAACCTTAGAAGATTTCGGCGATTCGGTTCAGGCAAAGGAGTACTTGAAGTCGGGTTTGTCGAAACGATCTTCGCAGATGGCCAACGTGTCTTCGGCGATGACCCGTTCTTCGTTGGTGGGGATGACGAAGGCGCGTACGGCACTATCAGGTTTGGAGATCCGCGCCTCGGCATCACCGCCATGGGCCAAAGCGTTGGCTTCTTCGTCCAGGTGAATACCCAAAAACTGCAGGCCCACGAGCGTCTTTTGCCGAATGAGAGAAGAGTTTTCCCCCACGCCGGCGGTGAAGACCACCGCGTCCAGTCCGCCCATGACAGCGGCGTAAGCACCGATGATTTTCTTGAGGCCGCGTGCTTCGAGTTCGATGGCCTCTTTGCAGCGCTCATCCCCATCCCGGGCGGCTTTTTCAATATCCCGTCGATCCGAAAAGCGATCCGTCAGCCCCAAGAGACCGCTTTTCTTGTTTAGAATTCGGTCCATGTCGGCGGCAGGCAAATTTTCAGCCCTCATGACGAAAAGCGGAATGGCCGGGTCGATGGAGCCTGAGCGAGTGCCCATCACCAGGCCATCTAAGGGCGTAAAGCCCATGGAGGTATCGATGGAACGACCACAGCAAACCGCGGCGGCCGAAGCACCGTTGCCGATGTGCAGGGTCACGAGACGCACCGAATCGTAGGCGCGTCCCAGCAAGGCCGCTGCCCGGTGGGCAACATAAAGGTGGCTTGTGCCGTGGAAACCATAGCGACGGATGCCGTGCTTTTCATACCAAGCATAGGGCACGGGGTAGAGATAGGCTTCCGGCTCCAGTGTTTGATGGAAGGCTGTGTCGAAGACGGCCACGTGGGGAATGTCGGGCAGCAAGGCCTGGGCCGCCCGGATACCGGCGAGGTTGGGCGGGTTGTGCAGAGGTGCTAAGGCGCTGAGGTCTTCCAGTGTCTTGATGAGTTCGGGCGTGACACGGGCCGAGTTGGCGAATTTGTCTCCACCGTGCACGGTGCGATGGCCCACCGCCTGGATGGCGGCCAAATCGGTCACGGGTGAGTCGTCCCCACCGGTCAGGACCTTGAGCACCAGGGCCACGGCTTCAGTGTGATCGGCGCAGGCTTGCTCGATGCGGGTTTCTTTTTCACCGTGTTTGAGTTTCAGGATGCTTTCGGCTGAACCCACCCGCTCAACCAGGCCACGGCAAAACAAGTCGCCGTCTTTCGGAGAATAGACCGAGAATTTGACCGACGACGAACCGCAGTTCAGCGTCAGGATGCTCATGTCTCTTCCTTTTTTTCTCCCTTGTCTTTTCCCTTTTCGCTTGCCAATTGCCAGGCCGCGCCCTTTCGCGCGAGGAGATAACAAGCAAAACTCAACAGAACGAGCATGCCCAAGCTGATGAGTTGCCCTGGGGCACCTTTAAACCAGGCCGCGGGCTCATGTTTGAGCACAGCCTCGCCATGGACTTCCGTAAGAGTGAAATCCACGCCTACGGAAATGTAGCGGATAAGGGCCCCCAGTTTGGGCAGGCGCAGGGCCGCGGCCAAGATGCCGAGGAGGGCCGCGCCCGCCATCATGCCTGATGCGATGAGGGTGCCCTGGGCCGCTCTGGCCTTACGCACCTCTTCGCTTCCTCCCGTCTTTGAGATGATCAAGGCGCAGACTGCCCCGGCCATGACGGCCATGTTGATCGAGATGGGCAAGTACATGCCCAGGGCGAAGGCCAGCATGGGCACACCCGCCATGAAGAGCAGGAAGGCGACGATGCCGCCCATGCAGTACATCAGCCAGGGTTGGCTGGAGGGATCGGACATGAGCCCTTTGGACACGGCGGCGATCATGTTGGCCTGGGGCGCGGGCAGCACTTCTTCATTGGAGATCATGAGGCCGGTGGCCGGATCCTGAATCAGAAAGTGGTAAGCATCGTCCATCACGGGGATGACGACCGCGACGACCAGGGCGGCCACGACCACGCCCAAAAACTTCCAGCGTTCTTGATTGCGCGGGGTGGAGCCGATCCAGTAGCCCACCTTGAAGTCGGAGACCAAAGCCCCCGAGGTGGACAGGGCCGTGCAGACCGCCGTGCCCACGATAAGCGAGATGATCATGCCCGCCATGCCTGAGAGACCGGTGAGGATCATGGCGCCGATGGCCAAGACCACGGTGATCAAGGTCATGCCCGAAACGGGGTTGACGCCCACGATGGCGATGGCCTGGGCGGCCACCGGGGTGAAGAGGAAGCTGAGCAAGAAGCCCACCACCATGCCCACCAGGGCAAACAATGCGCTGTCGCCAAGGGGGTAGGTCGCTTCGGAGCCGGGCGCCATGGGGGTGACGACCGAGACCAGGAAGAACAGCAAGCCCATCCCCAAGGCACCGAGAAGCTGGATGAGCAGGACGTTTTTGGGGTTCATGTCCAATTGCCAGCGCTCTTCGCTGACCGTGCCGTCGGCTTTGCTGGTCAAGCCTTTGAATCCCAGGGTGACCGAGCTCGCCACGATCTTGCCCATGCGCAAGATGCCGATGAGGCCACTGATGGCGATGGCACCGATGCCGATGGGCTTGATGAAGGCTGAAAAGATTTGCCCAGCGCTCATGGAGCCGATGTCAAAAAGGTGACCCGCGTGGTAGGAGCCCAGGGGCGCGTCTTTGCCGAAGGTGTAGACCAGGGGCACCATCACCACATAGGCCAGGACCGAGCCGGAGGCGATGATGGATGCGTAGCGGATGCCGATGATGTAGCCAAGCCCGAAGAGGGCGGCTAAGCCCGCGATTTTGATCTCGATGCGTATGTCTGCCAGATATTCGCCCACGCCGCCCATGACCATCGAGCTGGAGATGCCTGAGTTCCACAGATGCAGGCCCTCCACCATAAAGTCATAGCCCGCGCCCAGCAAGAAGCTCAGGATCAAGATTTTGCCGGCCCCGCCGATGTTGGATTCGCCGGTGACCAGCACTTCGTTGATGGCCGTGGCCTCGGGGAAGGGCAAATCCCCGTGCAGGTCTTTGACGAAGTACTTGCGCAAGGGGATGATCAGCGCAATGCCCAAAAAGCCGCCGAAGGTGCATGCGAAAAAGATTTGCCACCAGGCCACATCCAGCTGGTTGATGTAGAGGGCTGGAATGACGAAGGTGGCACCCGCGGCCACCACGCCCGACGCCTGGCCGATGCTCTGCACCATGACGTTTTCCAAGATGGTGCTTTTGACCCGACGCATGCCCCCGAAGAAGATGGCCAAGATGGCGATGGGAATGGAGGCCTCGATGCCGTTGCCCGCCCGGAGCGCGATATATACGCAAGCAGCCGAGAAGATGATGACCATGATTAAGCCCAGGCCGACGGACCAGGGGGTGACTTCGGCCCGCCCGTCCGAACTGGGTACGATGGGCTTGTAGACCTCTCCCGGCTTGAGCTTGCGATAGGCGTTTTCTGGTAACAGTTTCGTTGCCTTGGTGTTCGAAGGGTCGCTCTGGGCCATGGCGGCCTCCTGGCTTCGGGCTTGGGTTTGTGATGATGGGCAGGCAGCCTAGCACAGCCCTTGAGGGGGTTCAACCCATGGGAATCAGAAGAGTTTGCCCTGCGGGGGAGCCTGGCACGGGGGCTCTGTTTGTGTTAGGCTAGGGCGCTTGCGCGGTCATGGAGGCCGTGCCGAGGGCAGCCGAAGGAGCGTGTCTCATGAGCAGGTATTTAATTTCCGTGATCATTTCGTTGGCTCTGGGGGCCGGGGCATGGACGGGCTGTGGCAATGAAACCGCAGGCAAATGTGCTGTCGATCAGGAATACTGTGGTGGCGAGTGTGTTTATACGAGCTCCGACCACGATCACTGTGGCGCTTGCGACCAGGCCTGCATGCCGGGTCAGTATTGCGCCAGCGGTGAGTGCTTGCCCTGCCAAAACGATTGCATGCTGGGCCAGACTCAGTGCGTGCCGGGCAACCCCAGCCAGACGCAAAGCTGTACCACCGACTCGGACACCTGCATGGGATGGGGCGTGCCGGAAAATTGCCCCGGTGGCCAGGTTTGCGCCGAGGGTCAGTGCGTCACGGCTTGTGAAGATGAATGTTCCCGCAACCTGTCCCAGGTTTGCGATCCGGACGGGGCCAACGGTTATCGAGTCTGTGGGTTTGCGATGGAGGCCAATGCGGCGGTGGCTGCGAGAACGAATGCAACACCGCCGGTGCGCTTCAGTGCTCCACTTCGGCCAATGGTTTCGATTCCTGTGCGGATCACGATACCGACGGCTGTCTGGAATGGGGCGGGTTCACGGCTTGTGTAGATCCCGAGACTTGCTCCAACGGCGTTTGCTCTGAATGCGACGGGAACTCCTATCGCACCTGCGGCAACTTCGACGCGGACAGCTGTCTGGATTGGTCCACCTATACAAATTGCGATCCCGGAGATGTTTGCAACCCGGCCACCGGATTTTGTGAAGCCGCTTGCAGCAATCAGTGCACGGCCGGGCAGCTGCGTTGCGCCGTGGACCAGAGCGCGGTGGAATCCTGCGCGGACCGTGACAACGACGGCTGCACCGAATGGGGCACGGCCATTCCATGCGAGGGCGGCACTCACTGTGAGAACAGTGCGTGTGTAAGCAGCTGCACACCGGACTGCACCCAACAAGGTGAGCGGGTTTGCACTACGTTTAACGGTGACCCAGGCTACGAAACCTGCGGCGAGCATGATGCGGACCCCTGTTTGGAATACGGCAATTTCATCGCCTGTCCCGATGGCCAGACCTGCTCCAACGGGGTTTGTTCGGCCACCTGCTCGAATGAATGCAACAGCATGGAACGACAATGCCAGGGCAATGCGGTGCAGCTTTGCGGTGAGGCCAACGATGGAGATGCTTGTCTGGATTGGCTGCCTCCAGTGGCCTGCGAGGGATGGCAGCAATGCCTGGACGGGGTCTGTCAGGATGACTGCAACACCCACAACGAATGCAGCACGGTGGGGGCCAAGGTTTGCACGGCGGACAACTCAGGCTGGCAAGAATGCGTCAGCGATTACGACTCGGACCCCTGCCTGGAATACGGCGCGGTGACGAACTGCCAGACCAACTACACCTGCGAAAACGGGGCTTGCGTCCTGGGCTGTGAGCCCGAGTGTACCACTTTGAACGCCGTACAATGCGCCGGTGCCGGCGCGGGCACCGAGACATGTCAAGATCATGACTCGGACGGTTGCCTGGAGTGGGGCGGCTATGTCGCCTGTCCGAACGGTGAGACCTGCTCGGCGGGCGTATGCGCATCAACTTGCACGGACGAATGCGATTTTAACTTTCAGCATGTCTGTGACGGTCTGGGGGCCTATCGGGTCTGCACCAACAACGACGCGGACCCCTGCTGGGATCTGGGCGATGCCATCCCCTGCGGCTACGGCGAAGAATGCCAGGCTACCTCCGGGGATTGCGAAGTGGTTTGCACCGACGAATGTGACACCACCGGTGCCTTGCGCTGCCGCGCCGACAACACGACAGTGGAAAGCTGCGCCACAAATCACGACACCGATGAATGCCGGGAATGGGGCACCCTGCAGGCCTGTGGCGCGGGCAATGC
>JAFCZJ010000034.1 GCA_019314375.1 Deltaproteobacteria bacterium
CCGGTCTTCCTTGTTGCCTTTGATCATAAACATGTTGTCGAAGTAGGCATCGCCTGTCTGGATGTCCTGAAATCCGATTGCTTTGCTCAGGCCTTGTAGCGCTTCCTCTTTATAAATGTGGGTTAAAATGGCGGCTTGGAGCCCAGGTCCATAATGAAGCATGTGTAGTGGGTGGGGTGGTTTCCGCCGGTGGCGTCAAAGACAAGGCGACAGTCCTTGCCCTTGTGGGAAAAGTGCAGTTCGGCACTGCGTGTGAACGTGGCCGGCAGAACCCGCCCCCCCACTTGCTCGGCCAGGGCTTGCACCAAGACCCGTCTGCGTTCTGCGGCTTTTTTTTCCTGTTGGTAGCCGATTACCCATATGAAGATGGCGAGGCCTCCGCCCAGTACGATGAACAGGATGGTTGTCACTGTCTCCATGGTGCCATTGTGTATTCTGCGTTCCTTCTGCGTCAAGCTTCCACTGGGTGCGGGTCGTGTTATGCTCTGGCCGGAGGTGGCTTATGCATAAGCTCGCCGGATTTGCTGTGTTGGTTCCGATTCTTTTTTTGGCCGCCCCGGGCTGGGGTTTGGAAAAACCAGAATCCGTGCAGCAGACAGCGCAGGTTTTCTTTGAGGCCCTGCGTCAGGGACAGGTGGATAAGGCCGGGGTTCATGGCTTGAGCTATGCCGAATGGGCGGCCATGAGCAAGCGGGGGTTGGAGCAAAAGACATTTGAGCGCAAGCAGGCTCAGTTTTTAAAAGAGCTGGGCGCTGTGTTGAGTCGGGGCGGAAAAATCTCAGAGCTGCTGCTTAAAGACGTGTTGGTTTTGCCGGCCGGCGAAAAGCTCAAGCGTAATGTGACCATGGCGATTTTTCATGGCACGCTTTTCATGCCGGGGCGTGACAAACGGGGTCAGACTCTTGTGTTTTGTTTCTTGCAGGTCGACGGTCGATGGCGTTTTTGGCATCGAGGATAAGTGAGGAGTGACTCATGACGACTGAAGATTCGCGAAGCAAGTTGGTGGTCCTCGGCATTTCGGGCGGCATCGCAGCCTACAGGAGCTGTGAGTTGGCGCGTCTGTTGGTCAAGGCCGGATTTCGGGTTCAGGTGATCATGACCGATTATGCCTCGCGTTTTGTGGGGCCTTTGACTTTCCAGGCCCTCACGGGTCGACCGGTCGAGGTCGGCCATGGCGGCACCCTTGCGCAGGCCGGCATGGATCACATCGACCTGGGCCAGGAGGCTGATTTGGTGCTGGTGGCCCCGGCCACGGCCAATACTTTGGCCAAGCTGGCTTGCGGCATGGCCGATAATCTTCTGACCACCACCGTACTGGCCTCCACTTGTCCGGTGCTCGTGGCACCGGCCATGAACACGCGTATGTATGCCAATGCCATCACGCAAGAGAACCTGCTGAAGCTGCTCAACCTGGAGCGTTTTTTCCAGGTGGGCCCAGATGATGGCGACCTGGCCTGCGGTGAATTTGGTCCAGGGCGTATGAGCCAGCCCGAGGTCATCCTCGCCCATGCTCAGCGTTTGTTGAGCCCGCAGGACTTGGCGGGACGCAGGCTGCTGGTCAGCGCGGGCCCGACCCGAGAGGCCATCGATCCCGTACGTTTTCTTTCCAATCGTTCCAGCGGGCGCATGGGCGTGGCCGTGGCCGCGGCCGCCTGGCGTCGTGGGGCGGATGTGACCCTGGTGGCCGGGCCCGGTGTGGTCGAGCCGCCCGAAGGGCTGGACTGTGTGCGGGTGACCAGTGCTGCTGAAATGGCCAAAGAGATCGACGCCCGGGCGCTAAGGCAAGATGCCGTCATCATGGCCGCGGCGGTGTCGGATTTTCGTCCGCGTCGAGTCGGCCGAAGCAAGCACAAAAAGGCCGAGGGCGCGCCGGATATTACCTTCGTGCGTACCGCGGATATCCTGGCCGGGCTGGGACGAAAAAAGAGCAAGCGCCTCCTGGTGGGTTTTGCCGCCGAGACCGGCGATCCAGTGCCCGCGGCGATCGACAAACTCAAGCGCAAGAAAATCGACCTGGTGGTGGCCAACGACGTGAGTCAGGCCGACGCAGGCTTTGAAGTCGAGACCAATCGGGTCCATCTGGTGGATGCCAAGGGCGTCGAGAGCTTGCCCCTGATGAAAAAGATCGAAGTAGCCGAACGCATCGTCGATCGCCTGGTCGGCCTGCTTCCCAAGCGAAAATCTCGCCGCAAGCGACGCTGAAGCGAGTCTGCTTCATGAGGTAATTTGAGGGTAATCCTTGGTGCTGTTGTGAATGAAGCCTGGGAGGGCACATGAAAATTCTGTATGGCGTGGTGGGTGAGGGCATGGGGCACGCGACCCGGTCCAAGGTGGTGTTGGAGCATTTGCAGGCGGAGGGTCACGAACTGCTCGTCGTGGCTTCGGATCGGGCGCATGGTTTTCTGAAGCGCTTTTTTCCCGAGGTGATCGAGATCGAGGGTTTGAATCTGGAGTACGAGCAGGGGGCGGTGGATCGCTCAGAGACTTTTTTTAGTTTGTTGAAACGTTTGCCCGAGATGGTGGCCACCAACGTCAAGCGCTTCGTCGAGCTGAGTTTGGACTACGCCCCGGACCTGGTCATCAGCGACTTCGAATCTTTTGCTTACGCCTTCGGTCGGGCCCACGACATCCCGGTCATCAGCATCGACAACATGCAGGTGCTCAATCGATGCAGCATCAGCGAAGACATCCCGAAGGCCTACCAAAAGGACTTTCAAATCGCCAAGGCCGTGGTCAAGGCCAAGCTGCCAGGCGCGCATCATTATTTAATCAGCAGCTTTTTCTTTCCTGAAATCCGCAAAGAGCGAACCAGTCTGCATCCGCCCATTCTGCGACCCGAGATCCTGGCTACCAAGCCCAGTGATGGAGCCCATGTGCTGGTCTACCAGACCTCGACTTCGGATACGGAGATGCTCGAGATGCTTCGTGGCTTCGATGCGGAGTTTCGCGTCTACGGCTATCGCCGGGATGAAGATTTGGGCAACGTACAGCTGAAAGATTTCTCCGAAGCGGGCTTCATCGCCGATCTGGCCTCCTGTCAAGCCGTCATCGCAAACGGAGGTTTTAGCCTTTTAAGCGAGGCGGTCTATCTGGGCAAACCCGTCCTGGCCGTGCCCGTGGGCAAGCAATTCGAACAGATGTTAAATGGGCTTTACCTTGCCAAGTTGGGCTACGGCGAAATGCACGAAGCACTTCGAGCCGAAGCCATAGGACCCTTTTTAGCCAAGGCCAAAGGCTACAGCGAAAACCTGAAGGCCCACAGCCAAGACGGCAACAAAGACCTGCTGGGCAAGTTGGATACCCTGATCGCCGACCTGCGGTGAGTGCGGCGTTGTTTCCGATGCAGTGCTTTGTCTGTCTCTGATTTATAGAAGGAGCATGCAGGTGGGGTCGAAAACTTGTCAATACCGTAACGTTTTGTTACGGTATTGACATGCCTGGTGAGCAATGGGAAAAGGCGTTTGAACTCGCCATCGACCAGTATGGATTCGTGACGGTCGCAGATATGCGGAAGTTGGGAGAAGATCCAACCATCCTTCGCATGTGGCTCAAACGCGGCAAAGTCGAGCGGGCCGGTTATGGCATCTACCGTTTTCGGCAGGTCCCACCCACGCCCTTGGACCCATACATGCTGGCCACGCTTTGGCCTGAAGCAAAGGGAGTCATCAGTCACCACTCGGCCCTTGAGCTACACGGCTTGTGCGACATCAATCCGGCTGTCATCCATCTGACGATACCACCCCAATATCGACTGCGACGTCGAGGTGGAGAGTTCTACGAGGTACACCATGAACACCTGGCAGCCGACCAGGTGGCCTGGCATGAAGGGATCAGAATCGTGACGGCCTTGGAGTCGATAAGACAGGGATTGGCTTCGGGTGTCCCCACTCACCTACTGGAGCAGGCAATCAATACCTGCAAGAAAACCGGACTCATCCAGGCCAAGGACCTTAAGCGCCTTAAGGCGCAATTGGCAGACAAAAGATGAACCCTCATCCTTTGGACAAGCTCGCGGCACGGGACAAACCACCAGCCACCAGGCGAGCAATAGAGACTTGGATTCAACAAGCGGAAGCCAGCGCAGGCATCGGAGCGAGCCGTCTGGGCTGGATGGTTGCAGCGAGCATAGTAATCGCGGCCTTGCAGAGGATTACTCAGGAAGACGCCCAGCCCAGATTCTTGCTTAAGGGTGGAGCCTACCTGGAGTTTCGACTGGGCATTAAGGCACGCGCCACCCAGGACATCGACACTTTATTCAGGGGCGATTTCCATCATTTCATCGACAAGCTGGATGAGGTCCTGGCAGAACCATTCGCAGGCATCACCTTTCGCCGGACAGAACCAGAAACGATTCAGATCCCCGGTCGATTGGTCAATCCGATCCGTTTGAACATCGTCCTTAGTCTCCGCGGTCGCACTTGGCGAAAGGTGATCCTGGAAGTCGCTCCCGATGAAGGCCAGGCCGGCAGTAATATTGAACGATTCAGATTTCCGTCTCTGGCCCACTTTGGTCTGCCGACCCCTGAAACCATCGCGGGCATTTCAGTTGCCTATCAGGTGGCCCAAAAACTACACGCTTGCAGTGCTCCCCATGCCGAAGACCATCCGAACTACCGGGTCCGCGACATTGTCGATCTCATCTTGATCAAGCGCGAGTACTACTCGAACCTAAGCAGCCTGGACGAACTAAAGGCTGCCTGCGAAGACGTTTATTCCAGCCGCAACAAATTGGTATCCAGGCTCCCCGCTCGTTTTTGGCCCCCTGTCCTTTTGGATAACCCCCTCTGGCGAAGCGACTACGTTGCATATGCAAAAGAAATTGAGATGGAATTGCCACTGGACGATGCGCTCAATGAACTCAATAACTGGATCGCAGAGATCGCCAAGTGAAGCAAAGGAACACGCCTGTACTCTCATGACGAAGAAAAAGGCACTCACGGGTGCCCGTGAGTGCCTGGTGTGACTGGAGTTGAGGGAGGTGCTATTTTCGCCTTCTGCCCCTCACGCTGCTGAAGCGGAAAAGACCGAGCAGGAACAGCCCGAAGGAAAAGCCCCAGTTTGAGTTGGAGCTGGTGGCGCAGCCGCAGCCTGATGACTCCGGCGTGCAAACGCCTTCTTTGCATTTGCCTTCGGCGCATTCGGTGCCGTCTTCGGCCGGGGGATTCGTGCATTCGCCTGTGCCGGCTTCGCAAACGCCTGCGAGGTGACATTCGTCGATGGCTTCGCAGACCACGGCAGCGCCGCCTTCGCAGAGGCCGGCTGTACAGGTGCCTTCCTGGGTGCAGCCGTCGCCGTCGTCACAGGTCGTGCCGTCGGCGGAGAGCGGATTGCTGCATTCACCTGTAGTTGAATCGCAGAAGCCCGCTTCATGACAGTCGTCTATGGCCTGACAATGGACCGGATCCTGGCCGATGCAGGTGCCTGCATCACAGGCGTCGGTTTGGGTGCAAAGGTTGCCGTCGTCACAGGTTATGCCGTCTTCGGCAAGGGGGTTTGAGCAGGTGCCGGTGTTGGGATCGCAGGTGCCCACTTCATGGCAATCGTTTTCGGCTTCACAGATGACCGGGTCCTGGCCCACGCAGGCACCAGCATCGCAGATGTCGGTTGCGGTGCAGGCGTCGCCGTCGTCGCAGGCGGTTTGTATGTCCTGGGCACCCGCGATGCAGGCACCGGCCATGCACAGACCGTCACTGCCGCAAAGGGAGCAGTCTCCGAGAGGCTCGTAATGGCAGCCCTCCTCGTCGGTGCAGGTGTCGGCCGTACAGGGGTCGCCGTCATCGCAGTCGGTGGGCACGTATTCGCATTCGCTGCCGTTGAAGTGGTCGTCGGTGCACTCTAAGCCGTCGTCACATTCTCCCCAGACCGATATCGTCACAGTGTCGGTATCCGACAAGCTGCCGTCAGAGACGAGCAGTTCGAAAACCAAAGGAATCAAGCCCTGCACATCCGGTGCGGTGAAGCTTGGGTTGGAGGCTTGCGCGTCCGAAAGGACAACGCTGGGGCCGCTGGTTTGGCTCCAGGCAAAGCTGAGGTTGTCTTCGTCCGGATCGGAACTGCCGCTGGCGTCGAGCCCGACCGTTGTGATCTCGTCCACTTGTCGATCCGCGCCCGCGTCGGCTGTCGGCGGATGATTGACCGGGGTGATGGTGATGTCCACGCTGTCGGCAGGAGAAGGAAGCTGCCAGTCTTGAACCACCAACTCAAAGGTCAAGACGGTGCTGACCGCCACGTTGGGCGGGGTGAAGGTGGGGTTCATCAGTTCAGTGTTCGACAGGGTCACCGTCGCACCGGCCGTCTGGGTCCAGGTGTACCTGAGCGGATTGCCGTTCGGATCGGAGCTGCCGCTGCCGTCCAATTGGACGGGATCGTCTTCGGTCAGTTCCTGATCGGGGCCGGCATCCGCCACCGGCGGATCGTTGGGGCTGCCGCAGGGCGCCACATTGCAAACCACGGTGTCGGCGTTTAGCTCAAGGTCGTCGATCCACCAGCCCACGCCCCCCACGCTTGAGTCACAACCCAAGCGGAAGCGCAAGATGATGTCGCCGGGACCGAATTGAGAGAGATCGGCCGTCACCATTTGCCAATTCGCGCTGCCCGACCAGGCTTCTCGTGCTCCCAGGGGATTGGAAGTCCAATCGTCGAGTGCGCTGTTGTAGCCGTTTTGGGTGATGTAGGAACCCAGATCGCTAAACTGATTGCCGCCGTCGACCGAAATTTCCAATACCCCGCCGTCGTAACCGTTTTCGAAATCGTATTTTTGCCAGAAAGTAAGTAAGGCGGTGTCGCCGATGCTTTGGCTCGGCGTGAACAAGGAGATGTCTTTTTCATAGGCTGCATCACTTGCAAACCAACTGTGGTCAGGGGAATGACTGTCGGCGCTCGTGTAGCGCCAGTCGTCGTTGCCCACGTTGGCCTGGTGCGTCCAGCCGTTGGGCTCCGTGCCTTCCATGTCGTCGCTGTAGGTCCCCGCTTCGATGTCGGCGTTGAGCAACTCGGTGAAGCTCGATTCGTCGGGAAGAGGCAATTCGTCGGCGCCCGCATAGAGGGTGAAGAGCACATCCGGTGCCGGGCAGACAATGCTGGTTGCGGCGGTTACGGTGAACACGGCCGTGGTCTGTCCGCCCGCGGGGATGCTGTCGATCGCGACCGGTCCGGAGACGGCGCAGTCCGGTGCCAAGAGGTTCAAAGACACCTGGCTTGCATCGCCGCTACCCTGGTTGACGATGGTCAGCTCGAAATCGGTGGGCTCGGCCATGTCGGCGATTCCGTCGGTGTCGCAGCCCGAGAGGGCGTCATCAACCGTGTGGCTTTGGTAAACGAGCAAGGGCCTGAGCACGGTGACCCCGAAGCGCGTGATGCCAGAATCACCGCCCGAGGTGCTCCAGTCCAAACGGAAGTTGATCCGGGCCCCGTCGGGCACGTCATCGGAGATATCGAACTCGGCATGGGTGGTGGAGCGCACGGTTTGATCCGGCGCGGCATCCGGAAAGAGCACTGAATCCTGGGTGACCGTGGCAAGCCCCGCGCTTTCGCATACGAGAATACCGCTTGCCCCAATGGCGGGATCGCTTCCCACGTTGCGTACGCTGATGGGCATGACCACATGACGGCCCGGATTGGGCGTGATGAACGTGCTTCCGTCCGAGGTGATTTCGTGATCATCATGGCTCAGATAGGGCCCATTGGCGCTGATGACCAGAATGCTGCCCTCATGGCGTCTGAGGTTGTGACCGGTCACCACCACTTGCAGGTCTCCCGGCGTATCCGGCGGTGGGTTCAATTGCAAGGTGACTTGACCGGCCGCATCGGTGCGCCCCACTTGTCGGACCTGGCCACCCAGGACGCTGACCAGGGCACCCTCGACCGCGGTGCCGGCGTTGGTGACGGAAAAATCGATCTGGTCGAGCCCGATGGGTAACTCGCTGGGGTAGGTAATGGTCGCGTCGTAAGGGATGTCGGTGTAAAGATCGATACTTGAGTCGCCGAGCAGGTTGTAGATCTCGAAGTAATACTCCATGTTCTCGACGGGGCCATAGTGGAGCAGGGTGGCCAAAAGCGCATTGCGCGTGATGCCGGCAAAATGAGTGATGTCGTCCAGGAACACACCGTCCCACATGCGTTTTTCCAGGATGTCGTCTTCGTCCCAGTAGGTGCTGTTGGAGCCGCCCCAGAAAAGAATGGCGCCGTGGGCATGGGCCAGCCATTGCTCGCCCCAACAATCACTGCTGTAATCATAGCTGCCGGTGAGGCAGGCGTTGCTGATAACAAAAGGTGCCGCATCCGGAGGGGTGACACCGCTGAGATCGTCAAAAGCCGGGTCGGCCCAATACTCTTCTCCACCATGTCCGGAGAAGTTGATCACCAGCCTTCCGTCATTCAGGGCTGCCTGGATGTCCGCCTCGCCGGCGTTCCCCTGGGCGCAGTATAGTTGGTCGCCGCCGGCCATGGGATTGCTCGGTTGGGTGCCGGTGTAGCCGGCCGGTGCCGTGTAGTTGTCGATGACGTAGTCGTGTGTGCCCTCGGAGATGTTTGAATTGTCACAGGATGCGGCGAAGGTGAACTTTCGCATCCAACTCGTGTCGGTGGGGAAGTCGGCGTAGACGTAAGCCAGGGCACGATTGACGTAGGTGTTCAGCTCCATGTCGTTGTTGACGCTGATGCGTGAGAGCATGAGGTCCGGCGCCAGGATGTCCGAGGTATAGCTGCCCGGGTCGATGGAGGCATAGTACAGGTCGGTGGCCTGGCTGTTGCCGCCGCCGCTTCCGTTGTAGGTGGGGACGTCGTCCACGTCGCCCACTAAGACGACGTAGCTCAGGGCCGGCTCGGTCCAGCTTTGGTACTCGGCCTGGACATAGGCGCGGAGATCATTGGCCGAAGAACCGATGTCCGACATGGTCACCGTGACCACCTTGTGGCCTTCTGCTTCGCGGGTGGCGATGTAGTTTTGCAAGTTGGCGTTGTTGATGTAGGCGTCCCCGACCACGAAGATCATGCCCTCGGCGTATTTGTCGGTGGACAGGCCACGGAAGAGGGTCCGGGGCTGATGGTTCAAGACCTTGGAACTCATCCATCTATCGAAAGCCGGAGAAAAAGACGCATCACGTGCTTCGATCTGTGCGGGCAGAGACTCGCCCTTCGAAAGCAGGTTCAGCGTGGCCGTCGAGGGGGCGCTGAGTTCCGCCTTGTAGGGGTTGTAGCGGAAGGGATGTACTTCAACCAGATACAACCAGTGTCCGCGCATTACGAAGGGGCCCGAAATCTGGACGTCGTCTTGGGGATAGAAGGCATCGTCGGCGTATAGCTCCTCGTCCATTTCGAAGGGCGTGTTCTTCGCGGCGCCTGGTTTTTTCTCCACGGGTCGCTGCACCGGCAGAATCAGATGCTTGGCCCCGATGGCTTCTAATCGAATTACGTTGCGGTCAGCGGCCTCGAAGCTGGATGAAAGCTGCGAGCCCGGCTCAACTTCGACGAAGCGACGAATTACGGGCAGTCGTGGCTTGCCCAGTTCGTTGGTCCAACCGCAATCTGGACAATCCAGGGTTGAAAACAAGCGATCGTGGGTGCTTTGGAGACCCACGCGGGCCCCACCGCCATCGAATGCCAGGGTGATGTTTTTGGGTGCACTGTCCATCAGGCGCAGGGTCGGGGTTTGTTTTTCCCAGAAGACAGGGGGAATGCTCAATTCCTGTTCCAGGGAGTCTGGGGTGTTGTTTTGGTCGCTTGACTGACAAGCCAAAAAGAGAAACATTGAGATCCCAAGCAGGACATTTTTTAGCCAAATTCGCATGTTCACAATTTACGTCCTTTCTTTGTGGCGCAAACCCCCAAGGAATAACAAAAGCAACATGATTGGACTGATGGGAAAACCGGCGCTGGTCCCGCAACCACAAGAGCCCTGAATGACCAGCTCTTGATCCGTGCGCAGCCCGCCATCGGGCGAGGTGCTCGCGTCTTCGCCGCCGGCGTCTTGTTCAACACCCGCATCTTCCTCGACACCGGCATCCTCTTCGATGCCAGCATCTTCCTCGATGCCTGCATCCTCTTCGATGCCTGCATCTTCCTCGACGCCTGCATCTTCCTCGACGCCTGCATCCTCTTCGATGCCAGCATCCTCTTCGATGCCTGCATCATCTTCGATGCCTGCATCATCTTCGATGCCGGCATCTTCCTCGACGCCTGCATCTTCTTCAACGCCTGCATCTTCTTCAACGCCTGCATCTTCCTCGATGCCTGCATCTTCCTCGATGCCTGCATCTTCGCCTGCGTCTTCTTCGGTGCCGGCGTCCGGCGAGTCTTCGCAATCTGCGGCCTGGGCGACGGCCTGAAATTCGTCTGCGCAAGAGCCGGCTCCCCAGGCACCGGTTTCCGGTAACACGTGACGTTGGCCCTGGCTGTCTTCGGTCAAGAACCAATATTGGTGACAGCCTGCGCCGATGGAGACCTCGGCCAGGTAAGTGCCGTGATCGGCCACGCCTGCTTCCAATTGCATGCTGTGACATTGGCCGTCGACCACCACTTGCAGGGATTGGGGCGCTGTTTCCCCTTCATGGAAGTAGTTGACGTAGAAGGTGGGGCTCGTCGAGCTCTTGCTCCGATGGACGCCTGCCACGAGTCGAGGCAGGGTGACGATGCCTTGTCCCGGGTTGCCAAAGTACCAGTTGCCGTATCCGCAGGAGCTGCCAGGGGCGAAACCAAAACCCGCCTGGCTTTGATCTGTGTCTGCGTCCAAAAGAATGCGGCGGTGGCCCTCGTAGCTGGGGCATTCCGTGACCCAGCCGGCCACCGCACTCCAGCCGTCGCTGTAGCCACAAGCGCCCACTTCACCACTGGCGCTGAATCCGAAATACCCGCAACGGATCCAGGGATTGGTGCCCGAACCGCCGTTGAGGGTGCAGTTGAAGGCCTCGGTCCCGGCCTGGCAGCCGCAGGCGGCGGCCCCGTCGCAGCCGGTCGTGTCGATGTCTGAGCGGAGCGTGCAGTAGGAGTTGTGGCTCAGGCTGCCGCCGTTTAGCTGAATGTGCCCACAGTGAAAACGAGAGGCCCGACTGGCGTTGTTGTTTTGCACCATGGGATCGCTGACGGCGAATTCGGTGGAGCCATCGCCCCCGCAGGATCCTGAAATGCCCAAGGCCTCGCTGTTGGGATCCGAGCGAGCCCGGTTGACCGCCACCAACATGAGGCGTTCCTGGTAGTTGGGATAACCGTCTTCAGGCACGCCGTTTAGGGCGTTGTGTTTTTGGTGGATTTCGGGTTCCGGCTCGTCGCCACAGGCAAGGCAGATGATGGACAAGGTGAGAACCAAGAGTGTTTTGGATACACGCAATATTGACTCCAAGAGTCATCCAGGAAGCATACTTTAGCAGCTTTGGGGGCATATTGAAATGCCCTGATACGGTAGCCAAAATCCAGCTCGATTCCGCTCGAAAAGATGATAGCTTGGCTTATGGCTGATTACGCTCAACTCATCGCCTATCTGCACGACTGTCATCAGGCCGACAGCCGCGAGCAGGCCCTTTGGGACATGTTGAGTGACAAAGTGCGTTTGCGCCGGGTGGTGAAGGGCCAGGACGAAATCTTGGATGGTACGCTCGGTCGCTTGCCCGTGGACGCCGAATGGGGCGAGGCGGCCCGCAAAATGGCCCAGGTTTACAAACGCGAGCGAAGCTTGATTTATGCCGTGTTTCCCATCCTGGGCGGTCGTATCGAGCAGATGGGGCGCAAGCGAACGCTTTGTGCTCCATTGCTTTGGTTCCCGCTTCGCCTGGAAGTGGATCAAGTGGTCGGCGAGCCCATGCATTTCGCGGTGCCGGACTTAGACGAGCCGCGCTTCAACCTGCCTGTGATACGGGCGCTTTTGGACCAAGCCCAACTTCCGGCCGACAGCCTGGACGCATTTCTGGCGGATTTCCCCACGCCGCCCTGGGATGCGGAGGCCTTGGCCGGCATCGCTCAGGGTCTTGTCGCCTGCCTGCCCCATTTGGAGGAGGAGGGCATGCTGGCTTTTCCCCGGCTGCTGCCGGAAAAGGCACTCAAGGACCGCTACAAAGCCGGCGGTCGTGGTAAACCCGCCTGGGCTTGTGTGCCTGCAGCCATTCTTGGGTTTGTGGACAACGCGCCCGAGACCCGGGGCGTGTTGTTCGAATTGGAAAGCCTGCAGAGCCAGAAACCCTCAGGGGCCCTGAGGGCGATTCTGGAAGGCTGCCGTGACGTCGAGGACCAAGGCGATTTGACCGATCTTCCCGAGGTGCCCGCCTTGCTCAGCAAGCCCCAGCTAGGGGCTCTGGCATCGGCTCGACGGCAGACATTGACCCTGGTGATTGGGCCACCGGGCACGGGCAAGAGTTTTACTTCCGCGGCCCTCGCGTTGGACCAAGTGGGGCAGGGTGGTTCTGTTTTGTTTGCCTCCCGCAGTCCCCAGGCATTGGACGTTATCGCCGACAAGATCGAAGACATGCTTGGCACGCCGGGTTGTGTGCTTCGTGGGGGACGACGAAAGCAGCTCTCCCTCATGCGCTCTTTCATCGATGATTTGTTGCGCGGACAGATCCCCCTGGCCCAAGTAAGCGCAGAGGAATTGGATCGCTTGAGCTTGCGCATGCAGGGCTTGAATCTGGGTGTCGCCCGCATCGAAGCCGAGTTGGAAAAACGTTTCCGGCGCGAACTCAAGCTGGGGCGTCTTTTGGACCGTGACCAATTGTCCTGGGCGACTCGCTTGGGCGCGCCCATGCGTTGCCATTGGTTGAGCTGGCGCCTGGGTAAGGCCGAGCGAGCCTGGGCCGTCATGGATGACTACCAGCGGCAACTAGCCGAACGCAGTCGAGTGCAGGCCTTGCTGTTGCGTGGTCGGTTGCGGCGCCGCTTGGACGAGGCCCTGGACCAGCACAGGAGCGAGTTGACCTCCTTCGCCAAGGCGCTACGCGCCCGCAGCTCGTCGGCACAAGAGCGTTACTTTGAACAAGTGGACCTGAAGGTGCTGTTGAAAACTTTTCCTGTTTGGCTTGTGGGCCTGGCGGGCTTGCACCGCATCTTGCCCTTGGAATCCGAGCTCTTCGACCTGGTGGTGATGGACGAAGCCACCCAATGCGACATGGCCTCGGCCCTGCCGGCCTTGCAAAGAGCCAAGAAAGCAGTGATCTGCGGCGATCCCAAGCAGCTTCGGCATGTGTCCTTCTTGGCTCGCCGACGCCAGGTTCTGTGTGCCGAACAGCATGATTTAGACGAGATCCAGCGCGGCAGTTTCGACTACCGGGAGCGCAGCCTTTTGGACAGGGTCGAAGACGCGGTGGTGGCGAGAAGCCAGGTCGTGGCCCTGGATGAGCATTTCCGATCTCGGCCGTCCATCATTGCTTTTTCGAACAAGCGCTTTTATGGAAACCTGCTCAAGGTCATGACCCAGGTGCCCGACAGGGACGAATCCGGCGCGCTGGAATTGAGGCGGGTTGCGGGAAAGAAGGTTCGGGCGGGTGCGAACGTCGTGGAGGCTGAAGCGGCGTTGGCGCTTCTGGGCGATTGGGTGGAAGAACAACGAGAGCGCCCGGCGGAACTGGCCTCCAGTTTCGGTCTGCTTTCGCCTTTTCGGGATCAGGTGGATCTTTTGGCCAAGCTTTGCACCGAGCGGCTGGGTGCCGCGGCCATGGAACGGCACGACCTGCTCATCGGTACGGCCTACTCGTTCCAGGGTGAAGAGCGGGATCGCATGATCTTGAGCTTTGCCGTGGATGCCGAAAGTTCCGCCGGGGCCGTGCGTTATCTCAACCGGCCGGACGTCTTCAACGTGAGCATCACGCGGGCCCGGGATCGGCAGGTGATTCTTGCCAGCCTGGATTCCAAAGACGCCCCTTCGGGCAGCCTCTTGCAACAGTATTTGCAATTGGCCGGCGAAGGGCCCGTTACGCAGAAGGTCCAAGGAAAGCACGAACTGGCCGACGCCTTCGCCGCAGAAGTAACCAAGGCCTTATCCGCCGAGGGTCTCACCATCAATCCGGCCTTCCCCCTGGCGGGCCTCGAATTGGATCTGGTGGTCACAAAAAATGGACAGGCCTTAGGGCTGGATCTGGTGGGTCACCCCGGCCGCTTCGCCCCCGCTTTCCCCTTAGAGCGCTATCGGACCCTGCTACGCGCCGGTCTGAGCGTCTTGCCCTTGACTTATTCAGCCTGGATACGTGATCGCCAAGGCTGCGTACAGGCCATTTTGGCGGCATTGCATTGCAGATGAGCTGGGTTCGGTTTTTGGATTGATGTGTTGACCTGTGGTAATGTTTGGAAATGCAAGCGGATTTATGGAGCAGGGCGGCTGTGGTGTTTGCGGTACTCGCTGTGCTTGCGTGTTTTTCCTGTGGTCGATTTGGTTTTGAAATTTGCGTGCCGAACTGCGCCGACAAGGAATGCGGCTTGGATGGATGCGGTGGGTTTTGTCTGCCTGGCTGTCCGGGCGATGGGACATGTGATGAGACGACAGGGCTTTGCGAGGCTTGCGTGCCGGATTGCGCGGGTCGCGAATGTGGTCCGGATGGCTGCGGTGGGAGTTGTGGGCCTGATTGCGGTGGCGGCGAGTATTGCAACGAGATGAACGGGCAGTGCGGGAGCGCGGTGGTGGGGGAATTCGTGGACATAGATCCTGGCGACTTCGATATGGGTGCGCCGGAGGATAGTTCGGGAAGATACAGCAACGAGGTCTTGCATTCGGTCACGCTGACCAGACGCTTTGCCATCATGTCTACCGAGGTAAGCCAGGGTCAGTTTGAATCCCTGATGGCTTACAACCCGTCCGCCTTTACGGAATGTGGGGCGGACTGCCCTGTCGAGGTGGTGAACTGGCACGAGGCTGCCGCATATTGCAATGCCCTTTCCGCGACCGAGGGGCTTGCGCATTGCTACACCTGCGCGGGCACGGCTGAAGGCGTGATCTGCGAGCCCAATGTTGCCTACGCCACGCCATACGACTGCCCTGGATACAGGCTGCCGACCGAGGCTGAGTGGGAGTATGCGGCTCGGGCCAGCACGGCCACGGCGACCTACAATGGAGACTTGGACTTTGCCCATCTTGATTGCGAGCAGCCCAGCGATGTGCTGGATTCGATAGCCTGGTTTTGCGGCAACAGCGCTGATGCGACACATGAGGTTGGCACTCGGGTTCCAAATGCCTGGGGCCTGTACGACATGTTGGGCAACGTATTGGAATGGTGCCACGACAGATACGAGGCCTACATGATCGATCCGGCGACAGATCCTTGGGGTGACACGGAAGAAACCGAAAGCGTGTTTCGCGGCGGCAGCTGGCTTCACTGGGCCCGGGGTGCCCGAGCTGCCTTTCGGGTCGGGGGCGACTCCCACATCCGCGGCTTCGACCTCGGCTTCCGCCCCGTAAGGACTTTGCCCTAAAGGACTTTGCCCTAAAGGACTTTGCCCTAAAGGACTTTGCCCTAAAGGACTTTGCCCTAAAGGACGATAAGAGGCACTAGAAGTGCCTCTTATCCTGAGCCGCTTGGGTCAATAGGGTGAAAATTAGGATTCGATGGTCTTTAGCCATTCGGCTTTGCAGGCGCAGTCCAGTTCGTCCAAAGCTGCGGGGTTTTGGCTTAGGTTGAATTTGGCCAGGGCCGCACGGACTTTGCCTGAGCAGAGGTCGCAGTTGTGGGCTTCCCGGGCCGGCTGTAGGTTTTCGTCGCTTAGGCCCACGTGTACGGGGCCTAAGGAGGCCACGTGCCGGGTTACTTCCAGCAGGGTCCAGAGCCAGGGTGGGCGGTACTTGCCTGCTTGGAAGGTTTTGTCCAGATCCGTGTCCGGGGCGACGAAGCAGGGTTCCAGGCCGATGCGGGTCGGGAGATTGAGTTCTTTGGCTAAGGCGAAGACTTTTTCGGCTGTGTCTTTGGCGTCGGCTAAGGCCTCCGCTTCGGAGGTGTTCATGGGCTTGACCAGCACGTAGACGAAGAGCTGGGCCTTGGTGCCGGCGAGGAGGCGAGCGGATTGTTCAAATTGCTTCCAGGTAAAGCCCTTGCGGATGCGCTTGTTGCGGATTTCGTTTGAGGCGGTCTCCAAGCCGATGGCGATTTCGAGGGGCACGTTACCTGTGGCGACCAGGGCGCGGTTGAGTGCGTCGGCGCTCAGGTATTCAGGGCGAGTTTCGATGAGGATGCGGTGAATGCGAGGCAGGCGAGCTGTTCGCATGAGCATGCGGCGCTGGGATTCCACGTCGACTTCTTCGGCGTTGAAGAAGGAACCCGAGACGAAGAGGTCGACGGCGATCGGCGCGTCCGAGCCGGTGGAGGTGGGGATGTGGTCGAAGGCGTTTTCCAATTGGTCGACAAATTCGTCGGCGCTGACCGGCTGACCTGTGCCCATGCTCTGAGGAAAAGAGCAGTTGGTGCAGCCGCCGGAGGCTTCGTACCAAGCGCAACCCGGCGCCGCTAAGACGATCATCAGGCGAAAACCAGGCCGACCGTCGACTAAGGCCGGGGTCCACTCCACCAGGCGGGGGCTTTTGTGCATGACTTGCCTCAGTCGGCCTTGGGGTGGGGTACCAAATAGGGGCCCAAGGCCAAGGCGTCCATGGAGGAGTTCAAGAAAGTGCGGATGGCCTCTTTGGGCGAAGTCACGATGGGCTCGCGGATATTAAAGGAGGTATTTAGTACGATGGGCAGGCCCGTCAGCTTGTCGAACTCATGGATCAGGGCCGCGTACTCCGGGCTGTGCTCTTCGTCCACCAGGTGAATGCGGCTGGTGGCAAGGCCGGTGGAGGCGTTTTCCTGCATGACCGCCGGGAGGATCTGCTTGAATAATTTTTCTTTCAAGGGCAAGGCAAAGAGCATAAATCGGGCCGCCATCATGTCGGCGGGCCATTCGAAGAATCGGTCCACGGCGGCTTGCAGGCAGGACGGGGCGAAGGGACGATAGCTCTCCCGGTATTTAACCCGCGTGTTCAGCCGGGTGCGGCTGTCGAAGCGGCTGGGATCGCAGACGATGGAGCGATGGCCCAATGCTCTGGGGCCTACTTCTTGACGCCCCTGGAACCAGGCCACGATTTGTCCCTGTTCGATGCGCCGAGCCACTTCGGCCGGCATGGAGTTCGGGCTCGAGTGACTCAGGCCCTCGGCTTCGATGGCGGCCAAGACTTGCTCGTTGCTGTATCCCGGACCCCAGTAGGCATGCTCCATCTTGGGTCGTCCGTGGCCCCCCAGCTGTTGATCCACCAAGGCGGCCGCGCCCACGGCCGTGCCCGCGTCGTTCGCCGCCGGCTGCACCCAGATACGGCGGAACTTGCTGCGGGCCGCCACCTGGTAGTTGGCCACGCAGTTCAGGGCAACGCCGCCGGCCAGGCATAAATCCGTCACCGGCTGAGCGCGATTTGCGTTGATGCGCTCATAGAGTCGGTCACACAAATGCACCATGATGTCGTTGGTGACTTCCTGCAGGGCGGCTGCCACCGAGGCGTCTTCGTAGCGATCCACCGGATTCAGTCGCCTTGGACCGAAGTGTTTTTCCAGGCCTGAAAAATCCTGGGTTCGGAAGCGGAAGGCCTTGGCATCGACGAAGAAGGTGCCGTCGGGCTCCGGTCGCAGGATTTGGCGCATTGCAGCCAAGTGGTCTTTGCCTGTGAGTTCCCCTTCCGGATCGGTGATGGCCGCGTAACCCATGACCTTGCCCGGGCCGCTGTAGGCGTCAAAGCCAAGAAATTGAGAGAAAAACTCCCAAACGAAACCCATGGAATGGGGATAGTCCACGGTTTCCAGCTTGGTCATCTTCTCGCCTTCACCAAGGCCCAGCCAGGTGGAACCCACTTCTCCGATGCCGTCGATGACCAGCACCGCCGCCTGGTCGAAAGGAGAGACCAGGTAAGCGCTGGCTGCATGACAAAGGTGATGGCCAAGAAAGAAGAACTCCGCTTTGGGCATGCGTTCGAGCAGCTTGGCCTTGGCGGTCATGTTGTGGGCGTGGAAGTTCCGCTCGCCGTCTTCGCTGCCCCAGCCCTCGGCAGGCTTGTCGGGCATGTCGAGGTGAGCCTTGAGGCGGAGATCCGGATCGAAGGAGTAGCCGATGCCGTCGACGTCTGCGTAGTTCAAGCCGGCGTGTTGCAGACAGAAGTCGATGGAGGCCCAGGGCAGGTCGTCCGAGTTGTCGATGAAGGATCGCTTGCCGTGGCGAATGCGATTAAAGCGCTCTTCCTCCACGAAGGCCACCATGGTTCCGTCGACCAGCAAACAGGCGGCGGATTCATGATAGACGCTGTTGATCCCTAAGATGACTCGACTCATGTTAATCTCCCACCGAGACCTTGAACTGGCGGAATCGCTGCAACAGGGCGGCGCGGCCTTTGCCGGAGCTCAGCTCGTAGCGATATTTTTCCGGCAGAAAGTTGCGATCCGTGCATTCGATGACGGCTGCCAATATTTGTACCATCTTTTCATCTCCGTCAGCCGAGGGCATAAAGCCGTCCATGGCCTGTTGCAAATGATCTTTGCCCACGTCTTCGCTGCCGGCCAATAGCGCGATGCGCTGGGCCCGCGTGACCACGCCTTCGATGTCGGCACCTGACAGGCGTATGTCATCTGGGATATCGGGGACCTCTTCCGGATCCACATCCACTTTGTTTTTCTTGCCCAGAATGACGAACATCTCTTTGAGCTCTTCTTTGTCCGCTGGATAGAAAAGAGGAATGTGCACCTCGCAGCGTCCCTGTCGCTTGATGTCGATGGGCAGCATGTCGGGCCGGCAGGTCAACAGGAACCACAGGATTTTGCCCCGGTAGTCGGTGTTGCCCATTTGGGATGCAAATTGGCCGAAGACCCGGCTTGAGGTGCCTGAGTCGCCTCCACCACCGCGGTTGCCCAGCATGGCGTCGGCCTCGTCGATGATCACCGCCACCGGACCCATGACGCGTAGCACTTTGAGGATTTTCTCCAAGTTGCCCTCGGTCTCGCCGACGTACTTGGAGCGAAAGTTCAAGAGCTTCAGGCAGGGAATGCCCACCGATCCGGCGTAGCATTCGGCCAAGAAGGTCTTGCCCGTACCCACAGGGCCGCAAAAGAGATAACCCATAGGCACGGCGTCTAAGCGTCCGCGCTTGAGGAGATCCGCATCTTCCCGCAAACGTTGCTTGGCTGCTTCGTGACCGACCACCAGGTCCAAGGTGTGTGCCGGCTCGACGAATTCCACCAGGCCTTGGCACTGGCCTTCGATCATGCGCTTTTTGTAGACCTTGAGCGCGTCCATGCTGATGCGTTTGTTCCCCCGGATGGCGCCCGAAACCAGGCCTTGCAAGTGCACCAAGGTCAACCCGGCGGTCAGGTCCGCCAAAAGCTCAGGACCCACTTCGCACAACTGATCAAAATCCCGGCCCGCTGCAGCCCACTGAATGTATTGGAGCCGTGCCTTGCGTTCCGGATAAGAGACTTCGATTTTTGTGGTGTGGGCGTTTTGTACAAGGGAGTCATGCAGATCGCTCAGGCGCTCGGAAATGAGGCAGAAAGCGAAGGGCACCTTCTTGAAATATGGGCTTTTGGACCAGTTGAGCAGGGTGGCCAGGTTGGCGGCTTGTTCACGCGCGGTGTGGGAAACCGATGCCGCCGGTGCCAGGAAGTGGGCATAGTCCAAGATCAAGGCCACCGAAGGCGGATCGCCTTCCCTGAGAAGAACGAGTTCGAGATAGCGGTTGAGGACCGCCATGACCTTGCCCGGGCTACGGGTTCTTCTTAGTTCTTCAATCGGGCCGATGAAGCGTTCGATGTGTTTGTGGATGCTGGACAGGCGTGAGGTGCTGGAGGCCAGTGCCCGCGGGCCATGTACCTGGTCGTAGTAAATGACCGCGTCCCACTTGCCGAAAACCTGGGCGGCCAAGAACTCGGGCAGCATGGCGTAGCTCACGCCGTCTCGGCGTTCCGTGCGCACCAGATCGTTGACGTTGCCATGAATGATAAACGTTTGGGAAGATCCGCTGGCGTGGGCTTCCGCGAGTTGCTGGGTCCAGGAGGGAAACCAGGTTTCCAGATGGGCCTGTCTTTCGTTGGCCATGCGTTAGAACCTCTTGATGGTGCCGACCACTGGGGTCAGCTGTCGAACTGTTCCATTGACTCGTCGTCCAGCAGTTGGGGCGGCGCGTCGTCGGTTGTTTCCAGGCCGCTGAGGAACTCCAGTTCGCTCATCGCCTTTTCGGTCTGCTGCACCGAGGCGGACACGGTGTCCACTTCGCTGGTGATGGTGCTGGCGTCCTGCCGGTTGATGCCCATCTCGCCCAGGCTCGCGATTTTGGTGTAGAGCCTGTCCAACTCCAGCTCGATGAACTCGTGCTTTTCCGTGGCTCGGCTGTAGTTGTCGAGACGTTTTTTCGAGGTGGCCAAAGTGTCGGCCAGCGATTTTCTCTGCTTGGTTTTGGTCATCGACTCATTTTCGACAGGATCGCCCAACTCCTTCAGGCGCTTCTCTGCCTTTTCTACATGCCGTTGGATTTCGTTCTCGTCGATGGTGTCGAAAAAGTTCTCTAAGGCCCCTTTGGAATAAAGCAGCTTCAAGTAAAGCCATAAAAGCCGATTGATGCCTGAAGACTGCATGTCCTCGATGATGCCCGTGTTTTGCTCGGGGCTGCCCTTGATGCCTTGGGAAATGCGCTTCAAGTGGAAGCAGAGACCGCGCAGTTTTTCGAAGCGCTGCCGGTCCTCGGGTTTCAGGGCCTCAAGCATGACGCGGCTTTTCTCGGCGGTGCGGGTGGCCTCCTGGCCTTTGTTGGCTTTGTGGGCTTCCGCGTCGATGGCCTTTTGGAATTTCGGGTGGGTGGCCAGGCCCGCCAGATAGACCACCTCCACGGCAGCCACCAGGGGCAGGACCACGTCCGGGTGACCGGAGACGAAGCCGATGGCCGTGCCGGCCGCCAGTGCAAGCAAGTTCCAATGTTGGATGAATGCTCGCTTGATGTATTTCGTGAATCTGCCGCCTGCCATGGATTTAGAGCTCCTTGAGCGGGTCGAACGTTGAGATTTGTATTGAAGTTTCGATCATATCGTTCTCCATAAGGAACTCTTATGCTGCGCCGCTAAAGTGGCGCAGTGCTAGTCCTTTCCCTCCTCGAGCTGCTCGATGATGTCCCGAAGTTCGTAGACCGTGGTCTGGAAATCGGCCTCGCGTTGCATCTCGGCCGCCGGCCGGTCGGGCCGGGGGACCTTGATCTGCCTGAGCAAGGTCCCGGGTGAAGAAGAGAGCACAAAGCAACGATCGCCCAGGTAGACGGCCTCGGTGATGTCGTGGGTCACGAAGAAGACCGTGCCTTCCACCTCGCGCCAAAGGCCGATGAGCAGATCCTGCATGTGCAAGCGTGTGCTGGGATCCAATGCGCCAAAAGGCTCGTCCATCAGAATGATGCGGGGCTTAAGAATCAGAGTTCGGGCGATGGCCACGCGTTGCCGCATGCCGCCGGATAGCTCGTGGGGGAATTTATGCTGATCGTTGCGTACGCTCAGGCCCACCTTGTGGATCCAGTAGCGGGCCTGCTCCAAGCGCTCTCGCTTGGAGATCCCGCGACACTCAAGGCCGAAGGCTACGTTGTTGAGGACCGAGCGGTTGTCGAAAGAAGTGTAGCCCTGAAAGACCATGCCCCGGTCCGCCCCGGGTCCTCCAACCGGTTTTTCCATGACCAATACTTCGCCCTGGGTGGGTGGATGCTGGGGGCTCAGGCCCGCGATGAGTCTGAGGACGGTGGACTTGCCGCATCCGGAGGGGCCCACCACCGTGATGAACTCACCCACCTCCGGCAGGTCCTCCACTTCGAAGGTGATGTCCTTGATGGCCGTGAAGGCGTTGGGTGTGCCCGGGCTATATGTCTTGGTTACGCCGCGGAATTCCACGACGTTCGGCAGCTTCGTGTCTTTCTTCGGGGTCTCTTTCTGCTCTGGGGTTTCTTTCTCGGCAGACTCAATTTTCGGAGCTTGCTCTTCGGTCTTGGCTTTTTCCTGTTCGCTCATGGCTTATCTCCTCCCATAGCGATAGGCGAACAGGGTTCGCTGAATCATGAAAAGGCCGCGATCGATGAAGAATGCCACCAGGGTCAAAAAGATGAGAATCAAAGGTACGTCGTCGGTCATGCCACGGCGCTGCGAGGTCAAGATTAATCGACCGATGCCGAGTTCGGCATTGACCATTTCGGCCAAGATGATGTAGCCGAAGGCCAAACCGAAGAGCAGTCGCACCGAGTTGAAGATGTCCGGCATGGCCAGGGGCACCATGACCTTTGTCAGGACCTGAAAGCGATTCGCACCCAATGTGTAGGCTGTATCCAGGTAGTCTTCTTTTACGTCCTTGATGGCCCGGGATGAGTCAAAGAGGATAAAGGCCACGCAGGCCATGAAGATGAACGCTACCTTCTGTCCCTCGCCGATGCCGAAGAACAGCAGGGTGACGGGCACCAGCGCGGCGATGGGTACGTTGCGACCGAAGAGACTGATGGGGGCAAAGAATGCGTCGATGCGGGTGAAGGCACCGCAAAGAATGCCCAGAGGTACGCCCACCAGCACAGCCAGGCCGAAGCCCTGCGCCACGCGCCACAGGCTTGCGAAGAGGTTGCGCATCAAGGCTCGTTCGAACCACAGGTTATGGAAATTGCCGAAGACCTCTTCCGGGCTGCCCATGGCCATGCGATTCAGGGCCCGCTCGTTGCCCTCGGGACCCCACCAGGGTCGGGAGCTCAGATACCAAACCAGTCCGATCAGACTCAGACAGGCCAGGACCATGAAAATCTTGCCCCAGATGGTGGCCGAGTCGCGGATTTGGAAGAAGCCCCGAAAGAAACCCCGAATCAAGCCGGGTCGGCGCAGGGACTCGCGAGCTTGGCGAGCCTGTTCTTCGGCTTCTTCCTTCTCTTTTTTGGCCTCGGCCGCTTTTTTTTCTTTGGTCTTCTCGTCGGATTCGAAGGCGGCCAGCGCCTCGGAAGCCGCTTCGTTCACAGGGGCTTCCGAGCTCGAGGGGGCCGCTTCAGCAGGCCCTTTGTCCTCGGTTTTGGCTTCGGCTTTGCCCTCGGGCTTGGCCTCAGCTTTGACCTCGGGCTTGGCTTCGGGCTTGCCCTCGGGCTTGGCCTCAGTTTTGACCTCGGGCTTGACCTCGGGCTTGACCTCGGGCTTGACCTCGGCCTTGCCTTGGGATTCGGGCTTGGGTGTATCTTTGCTCATCTCATTGGGCTTCCAATGGGTAGACCTTGACCTCCACGCGCCGGTTCTTGGCGTGGTTATTTAGATCCTTTGCGTCTGCTGCTTGTTGCCAACCCATGCCCTGGGTGGCGAACTGGTTGGCTTGCAGGCTCTTGAACTTTTTGACCAGGGCTTCCTTGACGGCGGCGGCGCGGCGGGCGGAGAGCTCGCGCACGGCCTCGAAGGGTACCTGTCCCTTCATGGAGTTATCCGTGTGCCCCTCGATGACGATACGGGCAGCGCCGTACTGGCCGGACAGGCGACCGATTTCTTCCAAGACGAAGTCCACGTTGGGATCGTAGGCCACCTTGAGGACTTTGCCGTTGATGCGTTTGTCCACTTTCATGCCCAAATCCCAAGAATTGGGGAAGAAGTGGACCACGACGGTCTTGGTGAGGATCTCACCCGACTCGGCTTTGATTGTCGTGACGCTTCTGGGCGTGAAGCGTACCGTGTACTCGTCTTTTTGCTTGGCGAATTTGTTTTCCTTGCCCAGCTTTTTGATGATGGAGAAGTCCATCACCTGATCGAAGGCGGTTTTCTGGGTGACCTGGCCGATGCGCTTGTAGAGGTAGTAAGCCGTGTCCCAGGTTCGTTCGAAGTTGGCCGGGTTGTTGCGGTTCAAGAAGAACTCGCGGTTTTCGGCGTAGTTGGTGCTGTGCGCGTCGCCAAGCATCTCAAAGGCTTCGGTGGGCGGGATGCTGTAACCCTTGCCCATCATATCCGCAACTTTTTTCTTGTTGTTGGGATCCTTCAGGTCTTCCATGGCCTGGAAGATGCCGCGCACCAGGCCTTCGACCACCGCCGGGTGATCATTGGCAAAGTCAGCTCGGGCGAACCAGACGTCGGCGATGAGCTTGTTGGCGGTTTCGGTGCTGACCAAAAGTTTGTTGCCCTTGATCTTGGAGAGATTGTAGATGTCAGGTGCCCAGGAGACGCAGGCCGAGATGTTCTTGTCTGCATTGAAGGCGGCTGCGGCCTGGAAGGCATCCTGGGTGAACTTGAATTTGACCTCTGAGGGCTGCACGCCGGCGTTGATCAAGGCGTTCAGCACAAAGTAATGGGAAGGCGAATTCTGGGCCAAGACGATGGTCTTGCCGCGCAGGCCGCCGATGTTTTCGATGCCGCCACGGGCCACGATGCCGTCGCCGCCATTGGACCAGTCCACCTGTTGGTAGATACGGGGCATGACGCGCGGATCCTTGCGCAGTTGCTCGATGAACAGGGGCACCATGTCCAGGGTGGCCCAGCCGATATGTACATTGCCGGTGGCGTAAGCGTCACGCATGGCGACCGGATCGTCGATGAGCACGAGTTCTACCTTGAACTTCTTGCCGCCCGGTGCGGTCCACTCTTTGCCTGCTTTGAAGCCCTGGTTGGCCCATACGATCGGGGCCCAGCCTGCCCAGACATTCAGGGCGAAGCGTATCGTGTTTTCCTTCATGGGCTGATAGTTGGACGTGCCCTTGACTTCCGGCAGCTTGGCCGCCGCGACGAAGGAGTATTCCTTGACCGTGGTGGGCGCGTTGGTGTCCGGTGCTTCCAGCGCCTGCTTGTCGCCGTCGGCTACGGCCTTGTCTCCACCGGCCTTGGCGTTGTTCAGGTCGTCTTTGCTGATGTTGCCTGTGACTTCTTTTTTGCCTTCAGGGGCTAAGATGCCTGCCTTGTACAGGGCGAAGCCGCCCAAGCCCAACACGACCAGAATGACTACGACCCAGAATCCCGCTTTTGGTTTGCCCGCCATGGTTCCCTCCTAGTAATAACGATCAGTGTACGAAAACGAAAGTTTCAGGTTGGTTCTAAATAACTACTCGCCGATTTTCTCGGTTACTTTTTCTTCGATGGGCGCATCTTTCTGCTCGTCGTCCATTTCCATCTCGGGCCCCAGGGCCTTGACGCCGGTTTGGATGGCGGCCGTCTCAGGGGTTTTGATGCCCAATTCCACTTCGAATTCGTTGAGCAGGTCTTCGGCCTGAGCCTCTTCCATGGCTTTTTCCGCCTGGAGCTCTTCGACGCCTTCGTCGCTCAAGTCCGAGGCCACTCGAACAGCAGCCCGGTTTAAGTCGATTTTGTCCTGGATGACGCCTTCCAGTTCACCGAAGTCGGTCGTCACGTCGAAGTCGAAGGACTGGCTCAATCGGGCCAATTCGGCTTCCGCGTTGGACATTTTCAGTTCGGCTTCGTACTTTTTGATTTTTTCCCTGACCTTGCCCAGCTTCTTGCTGGCGTGTTTGATCTTCTCCACGTTGTTTTGATAGGCCTTTTCGTGCAGGTCGAGTTGCTGCTTGTTCTCTTCCAGCTCGGTTTTGGCTTCTTGTAACTGGATGGCGAGTTGGCCCGCGGTCTTGCGATCGCCCACCTTGAGATAGGCCTTGATTTTGGACGTCAGCGTGGCGACTCGTTTTTCGCCGCTGGACACCTGCCGGTTGACCCGTTCGACCAGGCCCCGGTATTGCTCAAGACCGGTGCGGCCTTCTTTGAGCTGCGAGACCGCTTTGTCGTACTCCAGCTGCATCTGTGCGATGGGATCCCGCGTCCAGAACCAGTTGGCCATCTTGTTGAACTGGGCGCGAATGGCATTCATGATTTTACCCATGGAGAATCTCCTTTGCGGGCCGGGTATCGAAAAACGGCTTTATCGTATTCGTTTTTGCTTTAAGGTCAAGGGTCTTGGGCTCTTTAGCGTACTCGCTCGGAGAAGCTGCCGTCTTTGGTGGCGACCTTGATGACCTCGCCTTGTTTGATATAGAGCGGTACCTGCACCCGCATGCCGTTGGAGAGGGTGGCGGGCTTGGTGGCCGAGCCCTGCACCGTGTCGCCCTTGGTGCCCGGCTCCACCTCCATGACCTCGAATTCCAGAGTCGTGGGCAGCTCCAGGTCCAGGACTTGGCCTTCGAAGAACATGGCTTTAAGTTCTAAGCCGTCGATCATGAATTGGGCCTTGTCGCCAATGTCTTTTTTGCCGACCCGGACCTCTTCGAAGCTCTCCTGATCCATAAAGACCAGGGTGTCTCCCTCGTCGTAGAGATACTGCAAACCCCGCTTGTCCAGATCCGGCTCGTCGAACTTTTCCCCTGCCTTGAAGCTCTTGTCGAAGACCTGGTCGGTCCGTAGGTTGCGGACCTTGGCCTTAATCAGGGTGGCCGCGCCACGGGCAGATGGGCTTTGGGTCGTGGTCCCCATGACCACATAAGGATCACCATCCAAAAGAATACGCAGGCCCTTCTTGAAGTCCGAGGTACTGATCATCCAGGTTCTCCCTCTTTGGCTTGAAATCGCGAGAAAAATACCCCAAACCGCCCCCCCAATCAAGCCACTCAAATAGGGACGTCAAATAGGGGACGTAGCTTGCGATATTGCGATTTGGTATAAGGGGTCCATGACGGCTACCGACCAGACCCAGTCTCCTGTCTCCGAGCCCAAGGCTCATCCGGCAAGCAAGGACGCGCTAAGTCATGCAGTGCTTGCCGCTCCGGTCTTTTTGCTTTACCAGATCGGACTGCTCATCAGCCCCGGGGCGGCCAATGGCGTGGACCCCATCACCCGGCAATTGGGCTATTTGGCCGGCCTGAGCTGGCCCGTCTATCTGGCCGTCGTGGTCGGTCTGACCGTGATATACGCCTTGGCTTTGCGCAGCCTGGCCGGGCGCCACAAGTTTCAACCATCCCGCTTTCTGCTGGTCTTGGGCGAGGGCCTCGCCTACGCCCTGCTCATGGGTCCCGCCGCACACTTTATTCTGGGCAGTCTGCACCTGCTGGGCGAGCCCGCCAATCCCTTACAGGCCATGGGCCCCATCGACCGAATCATCGCCTCGGCCGGCGCGGGCTTCTACGAAGAGCTGATATTCCGCCTGGCGGGCCTGGGCGGCCTGATGTGGCTCTTGGGCAAGCGCTTCAAACGCTGGCAGGCCATCATCGTCGCCCTGCTGGTCACAAGCCTCGTCTTCTCCGCCATGCACTACATCGGCACTTATTCAGAAGACTTCGACCTGGGCTCCTTTTCCTATCGAGCCGTCCTGGGAATCTTTCTGGGCCTGATGTTCGTTTACCGCGGCTTCGGCACGGCGGTCTGGGCCCATTTTCTCTACGACGTCTACGTCATGCTTTTTGTGCTGGATTAGGCCTGCGCACGGCCACCCGGTCGGCGGTCAGGACTCGCTCGGCTTCGATGTAGATGGTATCTACAGCGGGCACGACTTTGCGGATGGCCGCTTCGATTTGGTCGATGGCATCTTCCACCCCGTCGGTGTCCAGCTCGTCGATGAACTCGACGTCCATGGTCACTAGGATTTTTTGAGGGGCTAAGTGCATGGTGCGCACCAGGCCGAGGATTTTGACCTGGTCGATGGATAGGGTTGCTTCTCGGATGGCTTTTAGGTGCTTTTTGCTGGCGGCTTCGCCGATGAGCAGCTCTTTGGTCTCTCGGGCCAGGAGGAAGGCCACCGAGGCGAGCAACACGCCGATGGTGATGCTGGCCAGGCTGTCGAAGATCATCCAACCGGTCAGGTCGGCCAAGAGCACGCCCACGAAGGCCACGAAAAGACCCAAGAGGGCGGCAGAGTCTTCAAAGAGCACGACCACCACGTTGGTGTCCTTGCTTCGGCGGACGGCCTGGTAAATGCCGATGTCCCTGGGGCGGGTTCGGTTGAATTCGCGGACCGCGAAACTCATGGCGGAGGCCTCGATAACGAAGGAGACACCCAAAACCACATAGATCAGCCAGGCTCGCTCAATGGGCTGGGGGTCTTGCAACTTGTGGATGCCTTCGTAGATGGAGACCACGGCACCCACAAAAAAGATCATGTTGGCTACCACGAAGGACCAGAAATACTGCTCTTGGCCGTAACCGAATGGGTGTTCTTCGTCGGCCGGTCTTGCGGATCGTCTCATGCCAAAGAGCAAGAGCCCCTGATTGCCCGTGTCGGCAAAAGAGTGGACCGCCTCGGCCATCATGGCGGAGCTGAAGGTGATCATGGCCACCACCAGCTTGAACACGGCGATGATCAAGTTGCCGATCAGGGCGGCGATGACCGCTGTGCGGGATCCGCTTGCCACGGATTGCCTCCTTGAAGTGAATTCTTCCAAGCATAGCCGTAACATAGGGCTTGGACTTGGACAAGCTTGTAGGCGGTTGCCCTTCGGTGTACAAGATGTTCGCTGCGCCGGGGGAGGGAAGGGACATGCACTTGCATGAAACTCTGGACCGAACAACTGGATAGCGAGGCCATCGCCGACATGCGGCGCTGGCGCGAGCAACTTCACCGCATCGCCGAGCTGGGCTATGGCGAATATCGCACCGCAGCTTTCTTGGCCAAAGTGTTGAAGGAATTGGCCCCGGATGGACTCATCGAGGAAATCGCCGGGACCGGGTTGGTGGCCCTGTTCCGTGGCGGTCGACCGGGACCTTGCATCGCGGTGCGCGCGGAATTGGACGCCTTGCCGATTAACGAGACGACCGGTTTGCCCTATGCCTCGGGCACCCCGGGGGTGATGCACGCCTGCGGTCACGATGGCCACATGGCCATGAGCCTGGGTTTGGCGGCATGGTTGGCGGCTCACAAGGAGGAGTTGGCCGGATCGGTCAAGCTCATTTTTCAACCTGCGGAAGAAGACGGTGGTGGTGGTGCCAAGATGGTGGACTGGGGGATATTAAAAGATCCGGTCGTGGATTTCATCTTCGCTTTGCACGCCCGGCCTGAGATCAAGGCCGGGCAGATCGAGCTGGACGACGTGCCCAACGCCTATGCCGACGGCTTCGATATTCGCATCAAGGGTGCCTCGGGGCACGGGGGTTACCCCCACATCGGTCGGGACGCCGTGGTGATGGCCAGTCAGTTGGTCATGAATCTGCAACAAGTGGTCAGCCGCCGCTCGGCACCGGTCGACCCGGTGGTTCTGTCCATCGGACGCATTCAGGCCGGTACGGCTCGCAACGTGATCGCCGATGAAGCCGTGCTGGGTGCGACCATCCGTACGCGCTGTCCCGATGTGCGCAGGCGGGTTTTCGCTGATTTGGAGCGCATCAGCAAGGAGACCGCGGCAGCTTTTGGTGGCACGGCTGAGTTGCAGCATTTCGAGGGTTATCCCCGGGTGGTCAACGATCCGACCCTGTTGTCTCGCGTGAGGGAGCTTGCCTCGGACTTGCTGGGTGAAGATCGTGTGCTCACGGCTACGGAGGCCACCATGGGTGGCGATGACTTCGGTTTCTACTTGGAAGAAGCAGGCGGCGTGCCGGGTTGTTCCATTCGCCTGGGTGTGGAAAGCAATGCCTCCTTGCACACCGGGGGCTTCGATTTTGGACATGAGGCCCTTGCATCGGGTACCCTGTTGTTAATCAATTTAATCGGGAGCTTCTGATGCGGTCTGTTGAGATTTTCGCGGCCTTGATAGTGAGCCTTTTGCTCGGCCTGCTTTCGGCCTGCGGTCCGGTCAACAAGAACCTGACCGTGGACCAGATTCAGGGTGTGGTCAACTCGGTCGAACGCAACCTGCGCCACATGCGCAAGGCCCTCAAGGAGAAAGAGAGCGAGAAGGCAGCCGAGCATTATGACAAGGCCAAGAATCTGATGGTTGAGTTCAAAGATGCCCTGGCAGGCTATCCGGAGCGAGGGGAGTTGGAGCAGCAGGTGGAGGAAGGGGTTGGGGATCTTTGCTACGGACAGGTGAGTCTGGTTTTGCGCGCCTATTTCGTCGCCATCCGCGCCAAGGCTCGGGATGAGGCCAAGGAACAGCTGGACCTGTCCCGAGCAGAATTCGAACGTTGTCAACCCGTGATTCGCGAGCGGGATGACTTCATGGCCCTGAAGATGAACATGGACAGCGCGCCGGAATCCTTGGTCGATCTGGACAAGGACTTGTTCCGACCCAAGCGCCTGGGGCAGATAAAGCAGGTCATCGCGGGGCTGAAGGGTGATTTGGCCAAGTTGCGTGTCACCATGAAGACCCTCGAGGCCAGTCCGGATCAACCCACAGTGGCCGCGCAGATCGACGCTGATATCGGGCACCTGGGAGAATCCATCAAACTCAAGAAGGCCTACGAAGACGAAGAACTCTGGACGGGTTTTGCTGCCGCCACCCAGGGTGAATTGACCGAAATGGGCTCGCGACGCAAGCAGTTGGTGCGCCGTGGCCAGCTTCTCGTGACTCTGCGCGATGTACAGATGGCTGATGTGGTCTTGAAGGCCGCTCCCATGGAAATGGACCGGTCCAAGGCTGCTTCTAATGTATCCAAGGCCAGGAAAACCTACGCCGCTTGCGCAACGCTTGTCGGTGAGCTTTTGGGCCAAGAGAAAGCCTTGGGCAAGTACGTCATCAAGGTCAAGGCCAGCAAGCGCAAGCCCGCTTGGCTGAAAAAGCACTGCAAGCGTAGCGTCAGGCTTGCGGAGAAGCTTCACGCTAAGCTTTTGGGTAAAAAGGTCCCCCCGCTCAAAGTAGAGAAAAAGGTGCGCAAGGTAGAGAAAAAGTCTGTAGACAAGGCGACCGAAAAAAAGAAGAAGAAAAAGAAAAAGAAGAAAAAACGTCGTCGCAGGGATGTGCAGCGCTGGTGATCTGCTCTAGATGTTCTTCTTGCTATCCTCGAAGTGAAATTTATATTTTCCAACCTGTAACTTATCTCCAGCGTGGACGAAGGTGGCCGAGGTTTTCCGGCCATTGAGCAGAATACTGGCACCGGTTTGGCAGATGAGGCGATGAATTCCGTGGGCTTCGCTTTTGATGCGGGCGTGCAAGCCTTTGATCCGCCATCCCTTCAATCGCAAATCCACGCCGCGGGCCCGGCCGATGGTTAGTTCTGGACCCAAAGGCATGTGTCGGCCTTCGCCCACCAGCGAAAGGACAGATTGTCCGGCTGCCGGCATCATGAGCATGGTGGCGTCGGGCTGGCTGATCTCCGGCGGTTCGGCAAGTTGAATCTCGAATTTTCCCACGCCGATGCGATCCCCCGGGGCGAGTGCCTGGCGCTGGATCTTTTCGCCGTTGATCGTGGTGCCGTTGGCCGAGCCCAGGTCTTCGACGAAGAATTTGCCGCCCTCCCAGCATAGTTTTGCGTGGCGCCGGGAGACGCTCAGATTGTTCAGGATCAAACCGCAGCGAAAATCGCGGCCAATGACCACGGTAGGAGGAAGGAAGCCTTGCTGCAGAACCGTGCGGCTTGCCAACTGCACCAGCATGTTGCGCGGAGGGGGAGGGGTGGCATCGATCTCGAGTTGACGCAGGCTTTTGCCCGCATTGGGGTCCGGCTCGATGTTCAAGCGCTGGAAGACCTCGATGCGGCTGACGGGGCATTCGGGTGCGAAGGCGTGCAGCAGGAAGCGATCGGCCACCGAGCCCTCGCCCGGATCGTTGACGCCTTCTGGGAAGTAAACACGGGCTGGTTGGCCTTTCTGCAGGAAGAGCAAGGTGCGCTCCCCATCCCGCTCCAGGGCCAAGGCCGCGTCGGTGCCTCGTTCCGCCAACACCTGCAACACATGCCCCGGATCCAAAAGATCAGTTGAGGCCACCACCGCCGGTCGGTTGCGCAGGTGCACGGCCACCAGCAACACCAACACGGGATCGGCCGCCACCAAGTTACAGACCGCGCCCTCCAATTGCCGGGCCCGCGCGGGTAGTTCAGCCAGGCTCAAATCAGAAAAGCCATCTTCGTCCACCATGCCGGCCAGATGGGTTTTGGCCTGGTGGAACAGGCAGACCAATCGCGTTTCGGCCGTCTCGATTTCAAGCCAGCCGTTGTCGCAGGAACCTTCAGCCAGCATGCCATCGATCTCGGCCAAGGTTTCCGGCCCATAGGTCGCGCCACGCATGACGATTTGCAGATATGGAAAGTTCACCAAACTCATGTGGCGCATTTTCTTCGAGCCCGGTGAGAATTGCAAGTAAGGGCGGCCTCTTGACCCTGTGCGGCGCTGGCGTTACCATCGCAGACCTCGGAGAGAACAGTGCAATTTGACCCTGCTGAACATCTGCGTCGTTTCAGTGATCGCATCGCGCGGCACCGCTTCATTAACTGGACCCTGTCGGTTCATACCCGCGTGGATGTGGAGGTGCAGCCGGCCCTGGATTACCTGTTGCTGAGCAAATCGCAGGTGAGTCTTCGGGATATGTGGCTCTGTGCCACGGCTCGGGTGCTTCGGGACCGACCCTTGTTTAATCTGCGCTTCAACGGTTTTCGTGATCTGAAGCCTGTCGAAGATATCCACCTGCGAGTGGGTTTGAAATTGGATGACGGCCGTTTGGGCTATGTGGTGGTGGAGCACGCCGACCGTTTGAACCCCGAGGACATGGCCAGACGCATTGCTGAATTAATGCCTCAGGCGATGCCGCCTGAGTATGTGGCCCATCCGCCTCGGCATCGCGCCGGGCGATTGGGTCGACTCGTCGATGATCTGGAAGAGTCCACTTTCGACTATGCGCCCCATTTGGAAAAGACCCTGGGCGGAGATTCGGGATCCGAAGCAGGCACATTTATGGTGCTCGACGCCGGCGCTTTTGGAGCCGAGGATTTTCATCAACTGGTGCTGCGTCCGGCCGTCGCCGTGCTCGTGGTTATGAAGCCGAAGTCCTTGTTGGTGAAGAGCCCCGAAGGACCGGTGCTCACCACCCGCCTGCCCATGGCGGTGCCTTTTTGCCACAAGGTCATGGACACAGATGGTCCGGGCTACTTCTTGTTCGATCTGGAGAAGCGCCTCGCCGATCCCCAGGGAACCCTGGGGGCGGGGCGCGGGGAGGGTGGGCCATGAACGTCGACGTGCTCAGCCGGGAAGACAAGGTCTTGGCCGATCGGATGGATGCCCGTGAGGATCTGGTGGGCGGCCTCAGGTACGCTAACTTAGTGGCCGCGGCCAATCTGCGCATGAGCGCTGGAATCGACGCATTGGACGCCTGGCGCAAGGCGCGTCGCGGTGAGCACGTGAGCATCGCATGCGCCCTGGCTCGGGCCAGTTCGAAGGCCTTGGCCGCAGACCCGCTTTTTGCCTGCGCCTTTGACGGCCGGGACCGACTCGAGGCACCTTCTGTGCCGGCCTTGAGCTTGAGCGTGGATACGGCCGATGAGGCCCGCAGCCTGGTCTTGCCTGAAGCCGGCTCCCTGAGCATTGATGCCCTGGCCCGGGTCATCCGCGAGGGCGCGGCCCGCCTGCGGGACGAGCCCCAGCCCGTTTTCAAGACAGGCAGCCGCAAGAAGGTACTGCCCGGCCGCAGCCGGCGTCGCTGGGTCAAGCTGGTGGGCAAAGAGCTCCGGGAGCGTTTCGACTATCTTCTGCCAACGGTACAGGCCGAGCGTTTCGCCGAGCATCGGACGATCTGGGGCGACTTTGCCCTGCATGACATCGGCACCTTACAGGTCGAGGATTTCAAAGGCTTCTTGCGCCGGCCCGCGGTGGCCGCGCTTTGGGCACTGAGTGCCGAATGGCATGTGTTGCCTGATGACAAGGGCGGTTTTTTCCGGCAGCGGCGCTTGCCGCTCATGCTTGTCTACAGCGCGGAGATCGTGCCTTTGGACCGGGCCTGCGCTTTTCTCGGGGGCATCATCAATGCGATCGAGAATCCCGAGGGGCTGGAGGCATAGGCCATGCGACGGCCTGCCCAAATCCCCGACAGTCTGAGCCGCGGGCAACTGGATGGCTGGGTGCCCAAGCGCATCATGTACATCAACAAGTTCCATATCTCCAATTGGTACCCCAACCAGTGCTTGCAGGCCCGCATTGACTTGACGGCTGCCGACGCGCTACGCAAGCGCCTGAACGCGGAGGACCCGGATCCTTCCCGGCGGGTGACCTTTAACCACCTGATCACCAAGGCAGCGGCCAACGCCCTGCGCAACCACGTGCTGTTCAACGGCAAATATACCCGTCGCGACTCGGCTCTGGTGCATCGAAGGGTCCACGCGGCCAACGTGGTGGATACGGGCGGCATGGCCACCCGCATCGTCTTAGATGATACGGATACGATGAGCTTGAGGGAGGTTGCAGCCGAGACCCACCGCCTGGTCACCGCCCGCCGAGTGACCCTGGGCGAAAAGCTTGAGCGCATGGAAGAGTTGCAGGCCTCCCGGGTCATGGCTGGACTGTTTTGGACGTTGCCCTATACCAAGCGAGTGGGGCGGGAGCTCTTGCACGTGAGGGCCCTTGAGTTTCTGGAGGACAACCCCAGCACCGTGGTTGTGACCAACCCAGGGACTTTGGGTGTGCAGGACTGCAAGGCCATGTTTTTTTTCGGCCAGCTTTTGACTTGCCTGCGCATCATGGCCATCGAGGAAGAGGCTGTGTTGGACCAGGCAGGCCAGCTCAGTTTCCGCAAGGTTCTGCCCGTGGGTTTGGATTACGACCAGCGTCTGTGCGATGCCGGTCCGGCCGCACGCCTGCTCAACGAGATCCGGCGTAACCTGGAGCAGCCCGAACCCTATTCCATCGGCCCGGCCGTCGTGGACGAAGATTCACCCATGGCATGGCCGGATGGAGGCGAGCATGGATTGGAATGAGCGACTCAAGCAGCGGGTGGAGGTCATCCGTCATCTCAGGCCTTCCCGCATCGCCCCCACCGTGTCCATCCGCAAGGATTTGCAGGCGGACTTGCTGGGTGACGAGGAGGAAACCCGCCTGGCTCGTCTGTGCAAGGCTGCATACCGGGCTTTGGATGTCGATCCCCTGTTCGCGGGGCGTTACGACGGCAAGCTGCGATTGAAGCTTCTTGAAAAGGGGCCTGTGCTCAAGGTGGGCAAAGACGGCGGGCAGCGCTGGATGCAGCTTGATCACATGGACAGCAAGGCCGATCTGGACGTTTGGCGCAAGGCCTTGGTGGGCAAGGGGACGGATTTCATGGACCGGGTGCGAGAGCAGGGCAGGGCCGGCTTGGAGATCCTCGACCTGTCGTGCTTGGGGGTGCGGGACTGGCGCGGGGTGGTGGCCAGTCCCCAGGTGGCGCGCCTGGTGCTTTTGGCCGCTATTGATTTGCCCGCGGGTCGGGTACACCCCGTGGTCTTGGATTTCGATCACAAGCTTTCGGACGCGGGCCGGGCAGCTCGTTTCATCGACGCTCTGAGCACGGGGCTGGATGCATGACGACGCATGATCTCATCTCGGAGCGCCGCGGGGTGATCCGCGACTTCGCCTCCCATCTCCAGGTGCCCACCGGGCATCTGTTCATGGAAGTGGAGTTGGCAGCCATCAGGACCCTGCTGGATGAGATCAACCAGCCCGGGCGTTTTCCGCCGGGTGTCCGAGCCACGGTCAACCATCTGGTGCTTCGGGCCACGGCTCGGGCTCTGGCCGCACATCCAGCCTTTAATGACTACTATTTGCACTGCGGCGAGGTGCAGCACAACGAAGCCGTGGTGCTCCGTGTGCCTTTGGACGCCGCCGGCCACCTGGGTTTCTCCGTGGTGGCCGATGCGGCCCAACGGCCATTCGACGAGTTGGTGATCGATGCGGCCGCACGCTGCATCGAGGATTCGGTCCTGACGCGGCGCAAAGCAGGCAAGCTGGTGCGCATGCGAAAGCTTCGCCCCCTGTTTTCGCGTCTGGCCAGCGAGGGCGTCATCAGCCCTCTTTACTGGCTGCGGGATCACGTGGCGGGTGTGGAACGCAGCGCGGCCAAGAAGGCGGTGCGTAAGGCGGGCACTTTCGTTGTCTCCAACCTGGGGTCCCTGGGCGTGGTGGGTGTCTCCTCCACCTTGCTGACCGCGGCCGTAGCCGACCTTTTTGTATGCGCCCCTGTTCATCGCGGTGGGCATGATGGACCCATGCTTCCCGTGGGGGTTAGCTACGATCTGCGCTTGTTCGAGGCCTGGGAGGCTGCGGCCTTCTTGCGAGAGGTCCTCGAAGGCTTGCGCCAACCCGAGACTTTGTTGAACTGAGGCGGAGAGCCGACATGCATTTCGACGTAGAACACACGATCCGCATCCCTTTTGACTCCTATTTCGATATCGTGCTCAGCGACGACTTCAACGCCTGGGTGAAAAAGCGCCTGAAGCAAGATGTACGCGAGGTGGTGCGCAACGAAGAACGCGACGGAGTGATTTACCGCACCGTGCGTTCCGAGCGTATCCTGAGCGTGCGAGCCCAGAAGTTTCTGAAGGTGCCGGTCCTGATCATCGAAGAGCAGCAGGAGATTCGGCGAGCCGCAGGCTCCTACACCTGGGCCTATGTGCCCAATGCGGGCAAGAAGCGTTTTGCCTCAAGCGGCACGGGCCGCATCGAACCGGCTGGTGACTATTTGAAGCGACACGTTTCCGGTGAGGTGACGGTCAAAATTCCTTTGATCGGCAAGCGGATCGAAAAACGCATGGTGGAAGGCATCCGCAACAACATCACCCGCGTGGGCGATGCCCTGGAAGATTACTACCGCAAGCAACAAGCCAAATCTTGAGGGTTCCGTTCAGTGGGCGCGTGGGGCGGTGATCCCGGGGGGAGCTCCGAAAAACTCGTATCGGCGGGGTTAATCCCCGCCCGGGACGTCAATTGGCGAACACTGGGGGTGAACGGCGTATGGGTGCGAGGATCCCGAAGGTGAACGGCGCACGGTGGCGAGGCCCGGGATGAACCCTGCCGCAAGAAACGCGGCAGGAACCATCCAGGGCTCCCGTAAGAGTGCGACACGGAGGGTAGCTGTCGGATAAACCGGCAGCGAAAAGGTGCCAAAGATTCCAC
>JAFCZJ010000239.1 GCA_019314375.1 Deltaproteobacteria bacterium
GCATCAAGCCGACTTTGACATCCCAGGCACCTTCAGCCTGGATGTGGTCGGCAGCCGGTATAGCGATGCCGAGGGTGCGCATGCCCAGGGCGATGTCTTGGCCACCTTTGAGAGCATGGGTTTTTCCAACTCCTATACCTCGAACACGGCCTTTAACTGCCTGCTCTCCTGGAACGGCGGCAGCGTGGACACGACCGACGGCCACTTCTTTGTGACCGTGCCCATCCCGAACCGGCCCTTGCTGATCGATCCCGCATCGACTAAGCCGATCGACATCGCGCTGCGTTTTCCGCTGACGCAGTCCTTTGCTTGGCAAGACCTGCAAAACGCAAATTTCACCGAGGGCGTGTTTGATGTGTCTTCCATCCCGGGCGCTTCGGAGATGCCGAGCCGCTTGCCGATCTGTGACTTTTTCATGGCCGATCGCTGCGCGGAGGAAGCGATGCCGGAGCGGGTGGCGCCCGCCTTCCCGATGCCCGACTCCTCGAGCGTGTACTGCAGCGACGGCACGAGCACCCTGCCCTCTTGCCCGGCGCCGGGCGAGCCGGCCTTCGGCCAAGACGGCAACTACCCCGATCCGCCGACCTACACGGTGGACACCAACACCGTCGTCGACGCAGGCACTCAGCTCGTCTGGCAACGCGGCCTCGCTAACGAGCAGCTCGACTGGTGGCATGCTCGCGACTACTGCGCGACCCTTGAGCTGGGTGGTCGCGCGGACTGGACCTTGCCCAGCCGCAACGAGCTGATCTCGATCATCGACGCGGGCCGGCAAACGCCGTCCATCGACTTGGACGCGTTCCCAAACTCGCCGGCGGGTTTCTTTTGGACGGCCTCGCCTGTTCCCTTCTTGAGCCTGGCCTACGGCATCCGCTTCGATCAGGGTTACGTCTACGATCACGATCCCGTGAGTCAGGGTTACGTGCGCTGCGTGACCCAGGTGGAAGACCCCGTGCTGCCGCGTTATCGCGTCGTAGGCTCTTTGGTCGAAGATCTGGCGACCGGCTTGTTCTGGCAACAGACGATGGGGGGCGATCACATCACCTGGACAGCGGCGCTCGCGGCTTGCGAAGACTTAGCGCTTGATGGACACGACGACTTCCGCCTACCCGACATCAAAGAGTTGCAGACCTTGGTGGATGAGACCCGCATCGATCCTTGCATCGATGTGGCGGCCTTCCCAGGCACCCTCGGGGAGTGGGCGTGGAGCAGCACGCCCTCCGCCGATTACCCGCGCATGGCCTGGGCCGTGAGCTTCACGGACGGCTACAGCACGCCTGCGGCGGTCAGCGAAACCTACCAGTTTCGCTGCTTGAGATAAATCGCAGAGTTCAAGCCTCCATCCCCGAAATCCCGTGCCTCCGCCCATGGGCGGTAGGAATCGCATCATCAGATTCTTATTGTGTCACCAAATGCCTATCAAATAACACACCATTGTATTTATTGGCATTTTCCGACACCCCACCCCATCCCATTGAATAATTATTTGCCTAGTCGTCGGATTTTCGGCCCGGTTTATCCAATAGCCACTTCGCCCCCCGGGTCGACCCGACCACACGAATCTTTTCGGAGCGCCTCATCGACTGCAGCAGGTTGGAAACAAAGCTCCTTTTTTTTTTCTGATCGAGGGCATCAGACAATTTGCCCAGGAGCAAGACATCAATGTCCTTGCGAGTCGCTTCGCCGTATTCCCCCAAATACGATGAAATCATTTCTTCATAGTGCCGTTTGTCGAAAGCGCGATTTTTGATGTAGCCTGCCCGGTCTCCGACTGCATCCGCCACTTGGGCGGCGACGAAGATGTTGGGCCTGCGGCCTTCGATCAACCCCAGTTTCTTCAGCCTTTTGAATTCTTCCTGCCGAAGACGCCTCTTCTTCTGCACTTTGTCCAAGGAAATAGCATCCCATAGGTCCATATCCAGCCGTTTTAGCAACAGCGATGAATACCGCTCATCGAGGATGCGGCCAGTCAGCTTCACACTGACCTTGTCGGGCTGTTCCAGGTTGTAATCCGGCATGGGGAAGCTGCGCTTCTGCTGCAACTGAAACATCTTCTTGATCCCGCTGCCGATGGTGTCGATCATGTTCAGGTTGACCATGGCGTCGGCAAGGAACTTGTTCCGGTACACCTCGGGTGGGGCGTCGGCGCGGATCATCTCCTCAACGGAACCGGGGAGAAACGATCCAACATTGGTGACCAACAGGGAGTCAGGGCGCTCCACGACGCTGATTCGCCCTCTCAAGGCGTAGTCCTGATGCGCGATACAGTTATGCAAAACCTCGCGCATCACCCATGAATCGTACTGGGTAACCTCGATGGGAAACAGCGTACCACTCGGCAGGTGGCGAACAGTCAGGTTGCGCACCTTGGCCAGGAGCCGATCGACCCCCAGGATCAACGGCGTTCCAAAATGAGCGTAGTCCTTGCTCTCACCCCTGTCGTCTTCCAGAATCCATGTGAGCTGAGCCACAGCGGGAGAGAGAAGATGACTGCTCTCCTCTTTGCCAAGCAGCAGCAAGGCTCGGTTTGAACTGGCTGCCCACGACTTTTCTCGGCGGTTTGTTCGCAACCCCAAACACCAGCCAGCCACAGGGTTTGGACTTCAAGTTGGCCTCGTTGCTCAGAGCCGAAAAGTACCTGCCAAGGTCCTCTTGCGAAAAACCAAACTTGGCTTCCTTGAACTCCAACCACTCGGTCTCCGCAGGAAGCGCCAGCAATTCATCCAGAAGCTGATCGATTTCGTCACTCACTGTCTGCCCTTCATCGCAGGATTCGACCTCCACTATTCCAGAAAACAGGAAAATGGAAAACTGATTTCCTGCAATCAGGCGCATTCCTCCAAAAAAAACTTTCAGCGTGACTGAAGGGTGACATGGGTCTTTTAGCTTGAAGGGGAACCTTCATTGAGGACCTATGACATGTCAAAACCAAACAAATCGAAACGAATCCTTTTGTCCGGTGTTTTCGGGCCCTTCGGCGTCGATGACGCCTACGGCCGAAAAGAAAACATCATGGAGCTTTTTCATAACCAGGTTACGAAAGGACAGGGTTCGGCCTCCTTTCGTTTCTTTCACCGTTCCTTTGGTTTGTATTTCATCGCCGCCAACATCGATGCCGACGTGACGGTGCTTGATTTTCCCTCCAAGGCCCGTTTCGAAGAGGAGCTGAAAAAAGGCTATGACGTAGTCGGCATCTCCTTCATCGCACCCAACTTCATCAAGGCGCGAGAGATGGCGCGCTTGACCCGAATCCACGCGCCTGACGCCACCATCATCGTGGGCGGCCACGGCACCGCCATCGAGGGCATCGAAGAACGCATCGACTGCGATCACGTGGCCCGCGGCGAGGGCATTCGCTGGATGCGGGAGTTTTTGGGTCAGGATCCCGATGCGCCCCTGGTGCATCCGGCCCTGCCGAGTGCCGAGAGCGAGATGATCAACGGCATTCCGGTCCCAGGCGTTTGCGCAAGCATCCTGGTGCCTGGCGTGGGTTGCGTCAACGGCTGCAAGTTCTGCTCGACCTCGCATTTCTTCGAGCGCGCCTACACCCCTTTTATTGCGACGGGCAAGGCCCTGTTTGAGGTGGCTTGCAAGATCGCCGACGAGCGGGGCACGGACGCGTTTTTCGTGATGGATGAGAATTTCCTCAAGGACAAAGCCCGGGCGCTGGAGTTGCTTGATGAGATGGAGCGGCACCAACGCTTTTTCAGCTTTCACATCTTCTCTTCGGCTGAGACCATCGCAGCCATCGGCGTGGACACCTTGGTGCGCCTGGGCATCACGTTCCTGTGGATCGGGGTGGAGTCTTCCAGCCCCCAGGGCAACTTCGAAAAAAACGCGGGTCTGGATGCCCGGAAACTGGTGCAGCAGTTACGGGACCGGGGCATCATCGTCTTGGCCTCGGGGATCCTCTGCCAGGAGCATCACACCGAAGAGAACATCCAGAAAGACATCGACTTCATGACCGGCTTAGAGGCGGACATGGTGCAGTTCATGCTCTTGATCCCTTTGCCCGTGACGCCCCTGTATCGAGAGTACAAGCTGGCGGGTCGGCTTCTGCTGGACATGCCTTTCGAAGAGTGGCATGGCCAGAAGTTGCTCAACTTCACCCATCCTCATTTTCCCGGCGACGCGGCCGAGCGCTGGATCAAGCGGGCCTTCCGTCAGGACTACGAGCTCAATTCCAGCACGCTGTACCGGGTGACCGAGACTTCGCTCAGGGGTTACAAACGCCTGGCCGCACTGACTGAAAGAGATACCTGCTTAGAAGCCCGCATGGGCCAACTGGCGAAACGGGCCCGCCAGTACGGCAATACGCTGCCGGCCTTGGCCCGACTTGGTGTCAACGACCGGGAAAAAGCGAGAGCTCGCGCCTTGGATCTGGAACTGACCGAGGCCATGGGGACGCCCGGGTGGGTGGATCGGATCAAGCGCAAGGGAGCCATCGCTCTTGTGGCAAGATGGCGCCTGCGGGTGCGATTGTTCGGCGATTCCATTCAGCCAAAGACCATCGTGTCCCATTTTGCAGGGAAACAAGATGTCGGAAAATCCAAGGTGCGAAGCTTTGAAATTCCGCAACTGCTGAAAGTGCTCGAAAGCCTGCACGGTATCCGCGTAGCGGCCCGCGGCACCCTCGGCTAATCCGTATCCCCAACGGTGAAAAAATCCATTCCCCTTGTGCACGGCGCAAGGGAAACGCGATGATAGGCCATCGAACAGACACTCCACATCGCCGAGTTGCGCGCTCGCTTTCACCGACACACGCGGCGGGCATTCCAAAGCCTGCGCTTGCCGGAGCGTCCCCGCATCCTGGAGGCCGGCTGCGGCCGGGGCACGGTCACCTTCGAACTGGCCCGCCTGAGCCAGGGCACCATCTTGGGGCTGGACATCGACGGCCTGGCCCTCCAGGCGCTGCAGCGCACGATAGAGGATCAGCAACTTGGGGAGCGCGTGGAAGTGCACAAGCTCTCCCTGCTGGACGCCCCGGAGCACCTGGACGCCCCGGAGCACCTGGACGCCCCGGAGCACCTGGCACCCTTTGATCCCCCCTTTGATCCCCCCTTTGATCCCCCTTTTGATCTAATTTGGGCCGAAGGCGTGCTGCACCTGCTGAAGCTGCCTGCCGCCCTGGCGGCCTGCCACAGCTTGCTCAAGGATGAGGCGTTCCTGGTCCTCTGCGAAGCACAGACCTGGTTGAAGACGAATCTCTCCGTTTTCGAGGCTGCGGGCTTTGTCCTGCATGAACGATTCGACTGGCCCCCCGGCGCCTGGTGGGACGAGTACTTCGAGCCCCTGCAGGCTCGCATCCGCCGGCTCAAGCGTGAAGGCGGCGCCAACCTGAGCGAGCTCAAGCCATACGAGGAGCAACTGGCCTCGGCCCGGGCCCACCCCGAGGACCTGGAGTGCCTGCACGCCGTGTTTCAGAAACAACCGACCTGAGGCGTCCTGCGCAGAGTGCCCCAAATCCCCCGACGGATTGACAAGCAAGCCTGCATCGTCATAGGGTGGCACGCTTTATAATTCGACAATTTCGCGAGAGAGGTCGCCCATGAGTCAACGAAAAGTGGAAATGCGGGAGCACAGACTGAGCCTGCTGCAAGCCCAGTTCGAGGACCGTAAAAAGATGCTCGAGGAGAAGGGGCTGGACGAGAAGAGCATCAAGAGGGACTCGACGATTCGCCGCCTAAAGGCCAAGGCCCTGCAGGTCAAGCGAGCCATCGTTTCTCTCCAAGGGGAGCCGCCCAAGGAGGAGAAGGGCAAGAAGGGCAAGAAGGCTAAGAAGGGCAAGAAGCCCGAGAAGGCCGAGAAGGGCAAGAAGGCCGAGAAGGGCAAGAAGCCCGAGAAGGCCGAGAAGCCTGAGAAGGCCGAGAAGCCTGAGAAGGCCGAGAAGCCTGAGAAGGCCGAGAAGCCTGAGAAGGCCGAGAAGCCTGAGAAGGCCGAGAAGCCTGAGAAG
>JAFCZJ010000006.1 GCA_019314375.1 Deltaproteobacteria bacterium
GACTTGGAAGAGCCGCCATCGAAAGCCGGGCCGCCCGACCGTATCCAAAGAGGTCCGCGATCTCATAAAAAAACTCAGCCGAGCCAATTTCACCTGGGGAGCGCCGAGAATCCAAGGCGAGCTTGCCAAGCTCGGCATCGAGGTTTCGCAGTCCACGGTTGCACGATACATGGATCGCTCAGGCCGACCCCCATCCCAGACATGGCGGACCTTTCTCGATAACCATTTGAAAGACATAGTCGCCGTCGATTTCTTCACCGTCCCCACCGCCACGTTTCAGGTCTTGTTTGTGTTTTTGATCCTATCTCACGACCGTAGAAAAGTCCTCCATTTCAACGTCACCGACAATCCCAGCGCTGAGTGGACCGCGAGGCAAATCAAGCAAACTTTTCCGTACGACACGGCCCCGAGATTTCTGCTGCGCGACCGGGATGGCATCTACGGTGAGGTGTTCCGATCGCGTGTTAAGTCGATGGGCATCGAAGAAGTGATCACCGCCGCTCGGTCGCCGTGGCAAAATCCATATACGGAAAGAATGATCGGCACAATTCGCAGGGAATGCTTGAACCATGTGATCGTCCTCAATGGCAGACATCTCAAACGAATCCTCCGCGAGTATCTGGACGACTATTACCACTGCGCCAGAACGCATCTTAGCCTCGGTCGGGACAGTCCGATTCCGAGAACGGTGGAGCCTCCGGAAATGGGCGAGATCATCGAATCGCCCATCCTTGGCGGCCTTCACCACGTGTATTCCCGTCGCGCTGCCTGACTCGGGCGTAGGATGACGGACCGATAGCATTCTTGGGATTGTTGCGCCCGGAATGCGACCAGTCGACTGTTTCTCCTGGTCGAACGTCCGTGGAACGTCGTCTCCTCGTCGGGTAAATGTTAGATCGGACTGATTCAAGACTCCTCCTCGCCAAAATGACGCGCCGGATTGGTTTTGAACAACCACAGGTCTTTTCAGGTAGCTTCCAGGCCTTTTGGCGAAAAGCGACTGGCATCGATACCTGCCGCTGGCGAGTATATTGGTGGGTTACTTCTCTCCGGTGAGGGCAGGGGGTAGCTTGATGAAGCCCTCTTTCTGTATGCACATGGTCTCGTCGCGGGCGCGCTTGATGATGACCTCGGCTTCTTTTTTGAGCTGATCGAAGGTGACGTTGGTTCGCAGGGCCACGCCCTGTTCGATGGCCTTCATGCCCACGGCGGCGGCTTCTCTTGGGAAGACTTCCCAGTCGTCCATGGTGGGGATGAGGTAGTCATCCCGGAGGCCTCGATCCTCTGCCGTGCGGGCCATTTCTAATGCTGCCTCCAGACACATCTCGTCGGTGATCACTTTGGCTCGTACATCCAAGACACCTCGGAAGATGCCCGGGAAACCCACGGAGTTGTTGACCTGGTTGGGGAAGTCGGAACGACCCGTGGCCACGATGCGGGCGCCGGCTTCCTTGGCCTCCCAGGGCCAGATTTCGGGCACGGGATTGGCGCAGACGAAGACCACGGCGCCGTCGGCCATGCCGGAGATCCAGTCCTTTTGAATCACGCCGGGCCCGGATTTTGACAGGGAGATGAGCACATCGGCACCCTTCATGGCGTCCGGGGTTTTGCCCACAAGCTGCTCTTTGTTGGTGATTTGGATGAGTTCCCACTTCTCTGGTTCGGCGGCCTCAAGTTCGGTGCGGCCCTTGTGCAAGGTGCCGCGGCTGTCGCACATGATGATGTTGCCGGCCGTGACCCCCGCCTGGATGATGAGGTGGGCGATGCGGATGTTGGCGGCGCCCGCGCCGTTCATGGCGATTTTAACTTGGTCCATGGCCTTGCCCACGAATTTCAGTCCATTAATCAGGCCCGCCACGGTCACCGCCGCCGTGCCCTGCTGGTCGTCGTGCCAGACCGGGATGCGACATTCCTTGCGCAGGGTGTCTAGGACACGAAAGCATTTGGGTTTGGAGATGTCTTCCAAGTTGATGCCGCCGAAGGTCGGCTGCAGCCACTTGACGGCCTGGATGATCTCGTCCGGATCCTTGGTGTCCAAGCAGATGGGGAAGGCGTCCACGCCGCCCAAATACTTAAAGAGCATGGCCTTGCCTTCCATGACCGGCATGGCCGCCTCGGGACCGATGTCGCCCAGGCCCAAGACTCGGGTGCCGTCGGAAACCACCGCAACAAAGTTGCCCTTGTTGGTGTGCTCATAAACTTTTTCCGGGTTGGCCTCGATGTCCTTGCAAGGAGCCGCAACACCAGGGGTGTACCAGATGGCGAAGTCGTCAAAGTCCCGGATGCAGGCCTTTGCCGTGATCTCCACCTTGCCCCTGTAAAAAGGGTGCATAACCATGGCGTCTTTGGCGGGTTTTTCCGCCTTTGCGATCATCTCTTCCTTGGTCAGTTTGTCCTGACTCATGAGGCCTCCGCTTCACTTGTGCCGCGTCGCTGTGCGACACGGTGCTCAATTGTCAACAGTACAGGCCGAATGCTGTCACTTGGTCTTGTTGCTGTCAACCCGCTTTTGTCGGGGTTGATCGGTTTTACGCCATAAGGTGAGGGAAGGACTTGAGCTGGTCAGGCGGCGCGGGTATTATCTTTCCAATCGAGGAGGTTTGGTTTGCTTCGTTTGCTTCGTTTGCTTCGTTTGCTTCGAGTTTGTTGTGTTGTGGGCTTGGTTTTTGTCTTGCTCGCCTGCCGATCTGAGTCGGGGACGCGTGCTTTGCGTGGGCCCGGTGAGCTTGCCAAGGGTCCGGTTGTGGCTCGCGTCGGCGAGGTGGAGTTACGTGTTGATGATGTTGAGTCTTTGGCCCAAGCGGCTCGATCCTTGCGTCGTTTTTTTGATTTGCCGGTGGCCGAGGGCGTGAGTGATTTGGAATTGGCCCTTGAGTTGATGGTTCTTGCGGAAGCAGCTCGGCTTCAAGGGGGCGACTCAAGTGGGGAAGTTCAAGAGGGTCGGCGGCGTCTTTTGAGCCGTCTTTATTTGGGTCGCTTGATGGAGACCTTGCCAGAGGCGCCCTTTTCTGATGCCGAGTTGCAGGGCTTGCTCAATCTCGAAATGGCGAGATATGCCCAAAGCGCCGAGAGCGAGGTTTATCGACCGACCCGCCTCAGTTCGGCCATGATTTTCATTGGCCATTTGCCTGGAGCCCTGCCCTCTGATGAATATCCAGTTTTGTTGGACGATGCCCAGGTTGAGGATTTGGCCGACAAGATCCATGCGGCCTGCGCCCCTCGGGTGGACGATCTGGATGATTTTATGGCCTTGGGTCGGCGTTTTTCCGAGGCGCATCCCACGGTACGCGTAGAGGGCTTCGACGCGCAGTCTTTCCCACCGGCGGAATTGGAGGGGGTCCGATGGAAGGCCTTGCGTGCTTTGGATGGCAACGGTGCCATCAGCCGGCCTTTGCGTGTGCCCGGCGGGATGATTGTTATTCGACGGGGTGCCACCCTCGAAGGCCAGGGCGAAAACCTCGCCGACGCCCGGCTTGAGCTGGAGCGTCTGGCCATCGTAGAGCGCAAGCGTTCCTTGCTTAAGCAGGCTTTGAGAGCAATCCATGATCGACTTGGCGTGGAAGTTTTTTCCTCCCGCATCATGCCGGATCGCGCCCTCGTTGCTCCTGTCGAACCGGACGGTGCTTGATGGGATGGCATCGGCCTGCCAGAGGTTTTCTGATCCTCATGGCGATTTTGGTCCTTGGATGGTCCTCGACGGCATTCGGCCAGGATGATTTATTGGATGACGATCTGGGTTTGCTTTACTCCTCCCAGGTTCAGTTCGGCACCGACGGCATCCCCCGCGTGACCATCGGCTTGATGGACGACCAGGACAAGGTGGTGCTGCGCGGCCCTTCGGGCATGAGCCTGCAAGGCAAAGTGGAGTTGGATGGGCAGTTGGTAAGCAGGCGTTTGCATTCGCGACCGGGAGAGGCCTGGCGTTTCGAAGCCCATGAACCCACCAGGGCGCAGGTGCGGTATTGGTGCGCGGTGGCAAGCGTCCCCTTTGCCGAAAAGGAAAAGCTCAAGGAGGTCATGGGAATCTGGAAGGGGCGGTCTGAAAATCTCCAGGTCTTCGAGGTCGGCGGTGTGTTTGGTGTCCATGGGCATGTGATCGATAACCGAACGTACATTCTGGGTATTCGCGACTACGACTCGGAGCGAGCAGCAGAGCTTGCGGCCGAGGATGTCTTCAATACTTATGGGGACCGCTCCTTTGTCCACGCTCATCTGGCCCGTAGGCCCAGTGGCGGGGTGCGGGTTCAGCGCCTGAGCGGCGGGCCGGTGGAGACTTTTGTGGATCTGGTCGTGGTCCGGTCCAATGGCAAAGAGCCCGTGCAGGTGGATGAGGTGGAGTTTGGTCGGGGCTACAAGCGGCATGGGCGGGAGAACCGGTCCTACAATGGGGACGTGATCGTTACCCTGGACAGGCAGGGCAAGTTGGTGGTGGTCAACCGCATCGCCATTGACGAGTTGTTGAATGGTTTGGTCCCGGTGGAGATATTCCCGACGGCTCCCATGGAAGCGCTGAAGGCCCAGGCGGTGGTGGCTCGCGGTGAAGTATTCGCCAAATTGGGCACACGGCATTTTTTGGACCCCTACCTTCTTTGTGCGGCCACCCACTGTCAGGTTTATTCGGGTCGGAAAGTGAAACATCCTCGGGCCTCCGCCGCGGTGACGGCCACCCGTGGCCAATTGTTGTTTCTGGGCCCTGATTTGGTGGACTCGGTCTACAGCGCATCCTGCGGAGGTCATGGAGAAGACAACGACGCGGTTTGGTCGGATCCGCCAAGCAAAGCGCTCAGGGGACGTCCGGATGCCGAATCGCGCCCGGTTTTGAATCTGTCCGATCCGGATCGATTGAAGGTTTTTTTGGAGAATCCGCCGAAGTCATTTTGTCGGACCTCCTCTTTCAACCGCAAGAAGATCTACCGATGGGAGCGCAGCATCCCTTCGGAAAAGTTGGACGCCCTGGTGGCCAAAACACAGGATGTGGGCCATGTGGTTTCCATTCAGATATTGAGCCGAGGCGTCTCGGGTCGGGTCAAGGTGGTGCGGGTCGTCGGGGAGAAGGGCGATTTGGTGATGCAGCGAGAGTGGCCGGTGCGCAAGCTCTTCGGCAACCTGAAAAGTGGCATGTTTTTGGTCAAGTCCTTGTTGGACGCCAAGCAGAACGTGATCGGATTCCATTTTGTAGGGGGTGGCTGGGGGCATGGGGTCGGCATGTGCCAGATTGGGGCCACCGGTATGGCCCAGCAGGGCTATGATTTCAGGCAGATCTTGGCCCATTACTACGGGGGTGCCGAGGTTGTGCAGCTCTACGGTGCTGAAGTCATCAAAGAATAGGCCGCTGTGCGGTCTTGAGAGAGATGAGAGAAATGCGCCTCAAGTTGCAGGCGTTGATGACCCCATGGCAGCAGATGGGTGCCCACAAAGAGCCTGTCAGGATGAGCAATCCACCCAAAACGAAGCCCATGCCCAGGGCCATGGCGGTCCAGGGCAAGTAGCGTCGATTCGGCCCGATGTGGAGCAGGCCAAAGGCCAAGGCGGTCAAGGGCAGGCCCACGATCGGCTGCAAGATGCCGCGGAATAGCACTTCTTCAGCAAGGGCCGATGCGATGGCGAGCATGAGGATTACTCGCCAGTGCATGGGACCCAATATTTGGGCGAAGGCTTCTTCAAGCTTTGAAGCCCAGAGCAGTCGTCGGCTCGCCTGCCGACTGGCTTCCACAAGTAACAGTCCCAGAACTGCACCAGCAAAGGCCGCCAGGCCGTGTTGCGCAAAGCCCGGCAAGTCGAAAAGGGCTTCGAGCAGGGGAGGGCGCGGACTCCAGAGCGACGGGCCGTCCCACAAGAGGGACCAAAGGGCTGAGCCAAGGCCCAAGAGGGCGTACAGAGCCAACATCCAGCGCAAATGTTGGGGTATGGGTGCCTTTCTTGCTTGATGCGGCATGGCTGCTGAAATAGCATCTGAAAGAAGAGGAGGCAACCCATGGGATTGAACAGGGCGTTGTTGGGCAAGGTTTACCCCGAGGTTCGTTACAAAGTGGAGCTTGAGGCCATGAAGGCCTATGCCTTGGCCACCAACGAAGACAACCCGCTTCTGGTGGGGCCTGGTGCGGAGATGGCTTCTCCCATGTTTGCCGTGGTGTGGTTGGCGGAACCGATGATGCACTGTCTTTTTGATGGAGAATTGATAGCGGACGCCAACATCGGACGCATGGTCCATGGCGGGCAAGACATGCGCTTTGACCAGGTCGTGCGAGCTGGTCAGACCATTGTGACCAGGGCTCGCGTGGCCGGCATCGAGGAGAAAAGCACCGGCGAGCTTTTGCATATTGCTCTTGAGAGCAAGACCGAAGAAGGAGAGCAGGTGCTCGAAGCCACTGCGTCATTCTTTTTCCGGGCTCCGCCCGATCCCGAACGTGTCAAGGCGAAGCGAATTGAGGAGACCCTGCCGGATGCAGGTCTTTTTGAAGGCCAATTGCGTGTCGATTCGGACCAGACTTTTCGTTATGCCGAGGCTTCCGGTGATCGCAATCCCATTCACACCGATGAGGATACGGCCCGTATGATGGGTTTTAACGGAATCATCGTCCATGGTTTGTGTACCATGGCCTTGGCGCAGAAGGCTGTGATCGACGGTGCGCTGGATGGCAGACCCGAGCGGCTGCGTCGGCTTCAGGTGCAGTTCGCCAAGCCGGTTTACCCTGGGGATGTGCTGGATTTGCGGGCTTGGTCTTTGCCTGAGAAAGGCCGGTCCCTTTGTTTGGGGTTTCATGTGCGTTCAGAAGGTGGGCAGAGTGTGCTTAGAGAGGCTTTGGCGGAATACGTCGTAGAGAATTGACTCACCCGGCGCGTCTTCGTCGTCGCTCCCACCAAAGGCAGAGCCTTTTCCATAAAGATCGATCAGAACGGGGGTGGCGGGTTTTGGCCGTTTGCTCCAGGTCTTGTCGCTCTGGATTGCCCAAACGTCGAATACTTCTCAAGCAACCGCCGCAGATGTTGCTGCCCAAGACGTTCATTTCTCCACAGTAAGGACATTGGATTTTTTCTTCCATCGTGCGGCCAGTATGCTTGGCAGATGCCAGTTGGTCAAGTTTTCCATTGGCTTGGCTCGGATCGTGTCGTTTGTGACACAGTTTTTGAGACATGCAGACAAAAGATGGAGTCTAATTTAATCAGTTGCTTAGGAGGGCTCGCGTGTGACGCGGCGCGTCGTAATGTAAGCGGCTGGAATCCCAGGGGACTTTGTAACTGCCTGTAATTTATAGGTAAAAATTAATGAACACAGGGTCGAAAAGTGGGCCTACATTATTGACAAAGGTAAATCGATGGGCTAGTGTGGGAGCCATAACGGCTTGACCGTTTGGCATTTTGAGATAAGATTTCTTTGGCATTTCGGGTGACGGTCGGCCTTCCTGTCCCCTCCTGTCTTCGTGGCCAAAGGAACGAGAGGAACCCTTCGTGGGTTCCTCTTTTTTTTTTGGTGCGCATAAGAAACCGAGCCGCGCAGTGTTATGGTGATCTGCGTTATGGCGATCTGCGCAGCAAAGCTAAAACCTGCCTGAGCAAAGCTAAAACCTGCCTGATGTGGATGGATGGCAACCAAGGCTGCCGATGAGGCTGGATCAACCCTTGGTGATGCGGTTGGACTTGATGCAGCGGGTGCAGATTTTTTTTCTGACATGCTGACCATTTTCCAAAACACGCACCTTCTGCAGGTTGGGAAGCTGCCTCATGCGGTTTTTGTTATGGGCGTGTGAGACGGTGTTGCCTGCAAGCGGACCTTTGCCGCAAATCTCGCATTTATTCGACATGTGATTTCTCCTTCAATCAGCGCAATTCCCTTGAGGGACGTGAGGATTTAGCATGGAGCAAGGAAGGAATCAAGAAGTTTTTTATCCGGAAGCAGTTGATCCGTCTCGTTCAGAGGATTTTTTTGAGTCGTTTATTTCCCTTTATCCAGCGAGTCACCTGCAGAGCGGCCTGGGCTTGGCCCTCGATACCCAAACCGGGCATGGCCTCGGGGCCACAAAGCAGCAAATTTTTGTAAGCCAAGGGCATGGGCAAGACCGCCATCCCCATGGAAATGGGCAGATCGGTTTCCAGCGTGCGATGCAGCAGCCAAGCGGAGGGATGGCCGGTATCGGCAGCTCTGGCTTCCCAAAATGGGCTTGTCATGCCCTCCATGTTCTCCTCCAGGAAGGGGATGACCTTGGCGCTCTGGGTGACCATGCTTTGTTGCAAGGGGCCCAGGTATTCTCGACCCAGTTTGCTTTTGTGGTAGGGCACCAGGCAACTCAAGTTCAACTGGATGCGGTCCCGTCGATGGGGATGGGGCAAACAGCGAAGATGGATGAGGCCATCCTCCGTCCAGGGGCCGTCCATGTCGCGCACCAGCAAGACTTGTTTTCCCAGTCCCAAGGGCAAGGCTGACTTTGGGACCACCAGGTCGACGCAAAAGACGCTCAATTGCGGGCGCACCGACTCGCTGAGCAAGCGGAATTTGCGTCGGCGCATTTTCGGCGGCACCAGGGCGGTGAGTTCGGCCAGGGGCATGCCCGCCACCAAGGCACTCGCCTTAAAAACGGCACCGCTGCGTGTGGTCTCCACGCCCACAACCTGTTTGCCTTCGATAAGCAGTTCTTTGACCATGACCTTGGCTTCACATTCCACCCCTGCCTTGCCGAGGGCCTTTTGCAGGCGCTCGCACAGGTCGGGAACGGGTCGAAGGCCACTGAGCATTGAGGCCATCAGGTGGCTGGTCACGCCCGGACCACGAGCCTCTTCGTCCAGGTGGGAACCAAAAGCCGTTGCCTGTGCCAGGAGACGCCAGAGCCAGGGCCATTGATCTCGGGGTCCCAGGTCAGCGGCCTGCATCTTGGCGGTCTGTCGCTTGGCCTTCCCTTTGTCTCGCAGGCTTTCGGGTGGCAGGTGTGGCAAGTCGCCGAGGGTCGATTGCAGCGTTTCTTCATGACGGATCAGCTTGTGTGCGAAATCCGCTACTTCTCGACTCGCTTCCGGCCAAGCCCGGTCTAGTTCTTTCGCAAGATGTTCCGGATCCAATAAGAGGTCCAGACGTCTTGTCGGCGTGATGATTTGCAGGGTGTGTTTCGGGTCGTCGCTGTCAACGCCGAGTTGATGCACGGGATCTTCGACTTTGAGTTCCGACAGGACTTGATCCAAAGCAGGACCCTGGCCGTAGGGTGGCAGCATCCAGGGCAGGGCCGGCAAACGATCGCTGTCCGCGCCGTAGTGATCCTTGAGGCCGCCCTGACCGATCCAGAGAACCCGGTAGCGCATGCGCTGTAAGAGACCCGCGCACATCATGGCGGCAGGCTCGTGGCCGACTACGATGACGTCATAGGTGCTTGTACGGGCCATGCGGGAACCTCAGGCGCTCGCGCTCGGCCAGTGGAATTGAGGATCTTTGTCGTCTCGCGATTGGATCCGGCCGATATCCCATGCTGGAATGCCGAGTTCTTCAAGCAGGGCTTGTGCTTCGGCGAGCTGGCCGACAGGCAGCACGGCCACCATGCCGATGCCCATGTTGAAAGTGCGACGCATTTCCTCTTCCGGGACACCACCGGCCTCGGCGATCCGGGTGAAAACCTCAGGCTGCGGCCAGCTGTCGACCTCGAGGAGGCAGGCCAGATGCTCAGGCAGAACCCGAGGCAAGTTGCCCGGCAAACCACCGCCCGTGATGTGGGCCAAGGCGTGCAGATCGAAGTTCGCGGTGAGAAGCTGTGCGGATTTGACGTAGATGCGGGTGGGGCTTAGCCAGTCACGAAGCGCATCGGCCTCGGGCCTTTTTTCGTCCAAATTAAACACGCGTCGCAAAAGGCTGAATCCGTTGGAGTGCACGCCCGTAGAAGCGATGCCGAGCAGGCCGTCACCAGGGAGGACCTTGCTCGGGCCCAGCATCTTGGGGCGATCCACGACACCCACCGCGAAACCGGCCAGATCGTATTCTCCTTGGACATAGAATCCGGGCATCTCAGCCGTCTCGCCACCGAGCAGGGCACAGCCGGCCTGGCGGCAGCCTTCGGCGATGCCCGTGATCACCTGGCGACCCTGCTCTTGATCCAGGGCACCGGTGGCAAAATAATCCAAGAAGAACAAAGGTTCGGCACCACAGACGACCAGATCGTTTACGCACATGGCCACCAGATCAATGCCCACCGTGTCATGCTGCTCGGCAAGAAAGGCAAGCTTAAGCTTCGTGCCCACGCCGTCGGTGGCCGCCACCAAAAGCGGATCTTCGTAACGCGTCTTGTCCAATCGGAAAAGACCAGAAAATCCCCCCAAGGAACCGAGCACTTCCGGTCGATGTGTGCTTTTGGCCAAGGGCATGATGGTGCGCACGAAAGCCTCGCCGGCTTCGATGTCCACACCCGCGTCCTTATAGGTAGTCGACATGCGGCGACGCTATCTTAGGAGAGCAGCTAAGTCAATCGACGGGGCGGGCGGGATGACCTGTTGTCCGATGGGCGGAGGGCCGAGAGCAGTTGTTCGAGTCGGTCACGCTTTGGTCCGGACGTTTTCCCATCTCGCATCGCCGCACGGATTGCTTTGGCGATTCGGGTGTCACAGGTACTCCGACAACGCACGCACGGCAATGCGTTTGAGCCTAATTACACGACCCGAGGGGTTATCCGGCACGAGTCGGTTCACCACCTTCGACCGGCCGAACCAGCTTTGGAATGTCGTGGGGTAGGCACTTCTTAGAGCTAGCAGCATGGCTTCGAGCGCCTCGGTTTTTCGGTCACGGTTTTTCGGCCAGCCGCGGGCTTCTATCTCAACCACCGCCCGTGTGAGGTGGTGCCGGAGTCCTTCGGGTGTTGGGTGTCGCGGGTTTTCAGACCCCGATGCCAGCGGCAGCCCGTGGTCTGCCAGTGCGTCCCAGTCGGTGCCGGCGTAGCCAACTTGAAACCACAGGCCCAGGGCATCCAGGATGCGCTCAAGCGTGGAAAGCGACGGATTAGCCCTGCCGGCCTCGATGTTTTGGACCGTGGCCAAGCTGACACCGGCCTGGTGGCAAAGATCCAGCTGAGACATACCGAGCGCCTGCCTTGATTCGAGCAGCATCTTTAATGGGTCGATCATAACTACTATAATAAGCCTAAAATAATAGGCCGTCAACCTGAATCTCTTGATCTCGGATGCCATATTTTTCCCTTTGCATGTCATGGGGAAAGCTTGTTGCTCGTTGCCCCTTGGTGTACATTGCGCTCTGCAAACTCAGCCGATGCTCGGTGGACCCGGGCGCAGGGGAGGCAAAGAATATGTCCGAGATTGAAACCAATGCGACCAAGGCCATCTCCAGAAAGATGGAGGGCGTTGAGCCCGGCACGCCTCGATTTGAGGCCTTGGAGTCAGCCAGACGCTTTAAGACTTCTTGGGTGGATTTGGGCGGTAGCTTACAGAAAGTCAAGCATAAGAGACTTTATGAGCAATGGGGCTTTCCCTCTTTCGAAGCTTACTGTCAGGACGAAATTCGCATCAAGCCGCGCACGGCCGCCAAGTTGACCGCCTCTTTTTCCTTTCTCAAGGAAGAAGAGCCCGCCGTGCTCAAGCGCGATGGTGTCCAGCGCCCCATTCCCGATATGGCGGCGGTGGAGGTCATGCGCAAGGCCCGTGAGACCGAGAGCGTTCCAGAAGAAGACTATCGCAAGATCAAGGAAATGGCCTTGGATGACCAGCCGGTCTCGGCCTTGCGCAAGGAGTTGAAACAGAGCTTGCCCCCGGTCGAGCCGCCGGCCCCCAAGCAGGTGATCAAGCAGCTGGTTCGGCAGGCTGCTAAGCTTGCCGACACCTTGGCCAATGTGCAGGGCATCCCCCGGGTCATCGTGGATCGGGCCATCTCTTTGGTGGACGACATTCGAGCCCTGGTGGATCACTGACAATCAAACCACGCCAGTCCTTGTCTTAATACCAACAGTCCTTATAATAGTGGGGGTCTAGGAAAGGGCGTACTCCGGCATGGCTTCCAAAGATGATCTCAACCCACCTGTGGCTTGTTCTTTTTGCGGCAAGCCTCAAGCTGAAGCGCGTAAACTCATCGCGGGCCCCACGGTCTACATCTGTGATTCTTGCGTCAAGCTATGCAACGAGATCATCTCCGACGAAGAGGTGAGCGAGCCCGAAGAAGATTTTTCCGATGGCATCCCCACGCCGGAAGAGATCAAGCAGTTTCTGGACCACTACGTCATCGGCCAGGATCTGGCGAAGAAGACCATTGCCGTTGGGGTCTACAATCACTACAAGCGCCTGAATAACCGTGATGAAAAGCATGAGGTCGAGCTGACCAAGTCCAACCTTTTGCTCCTGGGCCCCACGGGTTGCGGTAAGACGCTCTTGGCCCAAACACTGGCCCGCTTTCTCAAGGTTCCCTTCACCATTGTGGACGCCACCAGCTTGACCGAGGCCGGCTACGTGGGCGAGGACGTGGAGAACATCGTCCAGTCTTTGCTGACCGCGGCCGGTGGTGAGATTGAAAGAGCCCAGCGCGGCATCATCTACATCGACGAGATCGATAAAATCGCCCGGCGCAGTGGTTCGACGCCGTCCAGCAGCCGGGATGTGTCCGGCGAGGGCGTGCAGCAGGCCCTGCTCAAGATCATCGAGGGCACCATGGCCAACGTCTCGCCCAGGGGTGCCCGTCGCCATTACCAGCAGGAGTTTATCCAGGTCGACACCACCGATATCCTTTTCATTCTGGGTGGCACCTTCCACGGATTGGAAGACGTGATCCGGCGTCGGGTTGGAGAAAAGGGCATGGGCTTCGGTGCCAAGGTTGAGCGGAAGCAAGAGCATTCCATCGGCGAGCTTTTGGCCAAGGTCGAGCAGCAAGACCTTTTGGGCTACGGTTTGATCCCCGAGTTCGTGGGCCGTGTGCCGGTCATCGCGCCCATGAGCGAGTTGGACGGTGAAGAACTGGTGCAGGCCTTGACCGATCCCAGGAACGCCCTGGTCAAGCAATACGCCAAGCTTTTCAGCCTGGAGGGTCTGACCCTGAGCTTCACCGACGATGCCCTGGTCGCCGTGGCCGAAGAGGCCATGCGACGTCAGGGTGGGGCCAGATCGCTCCGCACCATCCTGGAAGAGTGCATGTTGGACATCATGTACGAAGTGCCCTATCTACCGGGCATCGAAGAATGCACCATCACCCGCGAGGTGGTGCTGGGCCAAGGCGAGCCCAAGCTTAACTTCGCAGCCAAAAAATCAGCATAAACTGGTTTGAGAATTCGCGTCTAGGACTGCGCCGCTACGGCGAATAGGTGCCCATGACGGTCACGACCACGGTTTCTTCGTCGGGATCGTTGGTGGTGAAAGTCAGGGTGCACTCGTCGTCCACCGTGGTGGTGTTTTTGGTGAAGCGAACCTGGAGGGTCTCTTCAGGCCAGTCGGGGTCAGAGCCGAACGGGATGATCACCGGATAGGCGACCGGGCCGTTTTCGATGGAGAAGGAGCCATCCGGGTTATCGAAGGCCATGCCCAGGATGCGCAAGTCCGCGTCTCCTTTGTTGTAGATATGAATGGTCACGGCCTGGGTGTGGGAAGACCCCGCGATTTGTATGGAGATGAAGTTGGGATCGACGTCTACCTCGGGTGTGGGCGTACGACCGTGGAGTTGGACGAAGACGGGGTGCTCCAATGGGTCGTCGTGTTCGATGCGCAAGGTGCCCGTGTCGTCGCCTTGATCGTCGGCGATGTAGGTGACGAAGATCTCGACGTTCGCCCCGGGTTGGATGGGCTCGTCGATGCTTTCGGGATTGATGGTGAACTTTTGCGAGCCCGTGGTGCTCAAGCCCAACTCACGGATGTTCAACTCTTCGTTCCCCGTGTTGGACAGAATGAAGGACAGGGTGGGGTCGGAATTTTCAGAGACCGTGCCGAAGTTCAAGGCGGTGGTGTCCACCTCGACGTGTGGGGCGTAACTCGAACCCAACAAGGGTATGTCCACCACCTCCTGGCTTTCCGCGTTGGAGGAGATGGTCAGCACGCCCTCGTCGGTATCGTCGATGGCGCCCGGCGTGTAAGCCAAGCGCACGGAAATGGACTCGCCGGCCGCCAATACGACGGCGTCGGTGGGGCCTTCTTCGACACTGAAGTCGCCATCGGCATCGTCGGTCATGGCAATGCTTGAGATGGTCACCGACTCAGCCTGAGAACCTGTGTGCTCGATGCTCATGGTCAAGGGATCGGTGGAAAGGACCCGGGTGTGATCGAACTGGGCCGGCACGGGCCGGATCAGCAGCACGGGCTCAAGCGCGTTGCCCCCCATGAGCAGCTCATATTCTGGAGCGTCTTTGTCGGTGCTGGTGATGAGGACCACGCCCTCGTCGATCTCGGGATAGGCCTGGGGGTGGTAGCGCACGGTGAAGACGACTTGATTGCCCGGCGGGATGGCGTGGGGGAACTCCAGGCCCTCGGGCAGCACCATGGAGAAATCCTCCGGGTTTAAGGTCAGCTCCAGGCCGTGGAGGTGCACGGTGGCCGTGCCCCGGTTCACCAGGTTTACGTCCATCTCTCGCACCGTGGACACGGGTACATCCCCGAAGTCCACGGGATCCGGCTCGGCCGACAGCTCTGCCAAGCTGGCGATCACCCGGCTGTCTTCGCATTCGCAGGCGGTGGTGGCCAACAAAGCCATCCAGCAGACTGCCATCAAGGTCATGATCCATTTTCGATTCATGGGCTTGTGCCTCCTCGTGGCCGGATTCTAGCTTCGTCGCCAACTCGACGCAACCACGCAGGTGCTGCGGGGCCGAATTTCAGTCACTCTGGCTTCAAATTCCGGACAGCCTTGGCGATGATTGTTTTGGGTGCCCGAGCAAGTGTACGAAATTTAGGGATTTTTGCTCCTGGCACGGGCCTTGCTTTTCAGCAGGGGCAGCAGGGCGAAAAATCAATCAATCGAGGTCCTCAAGAAATGGAGCTTGTCATGAACGAAAAAATTGGAAGCCTCAATCCTCAGGTCGTGAGCATCAACTTGGAACCACCGCGCAGACGGCAGACCGCGAACAACGATTTTGGCAGCGTGATGGCCCGGGGTGCCGGCACCGCCCTGAATGTCATCGGTGGTGGCGCAAAGGCGGTGGCACCTTTCGTCCCCGGTGGTGCTTTCATCACGGCCGTCGCCGACCTTGCCACCGGCGCGGGTGCGGCCTTGGGTCAGTCTTCACCGCTTGGGTCTGGAGGGGATAAATGGAAATTGTTGCAGGCGCAGTCGAACTTGCAGGACGAGGGCCTGTCCAACAGTCTCCAGTTGTTGGCATTGCAACGTCGTATGCAGCAGGAAAATCAAGCATTCACCGCGATGAGCAACGTAATGAAGGCCCGCCACGAGATGAGCAAAGCGGCCATCAGCAACATTCGTTAAGGAAGGGGGTACTGGATGGCCATGCAAGCGATTGCTTCTGTGAGTCCCGCCCTTCGGCCTCAGGCACCCCAAGGTCTGGCTGGCGGAGATTCGGGTGCCTTCGGGCGGTTGATGACTTCCGCGGGACGCGAGGTGCCTGCGACCGGCATCGAGTCGGGCATGGCGAAGCAGTTGGATCGGACCCTGGATGGCCTGGAGGCAGGTCGTCGGCGTATGGATGACCTGATCCAGCAGGCGCGCTCTGGTAAGCATTTCCAACCAGCTGAGCTTTTGGCCATGCAGGCTGAGGTCTTTCGCATCACCGAGACGGCTGCCTTGACCCAGAAAGTGGTGGAAGCCGGAGTCAGCGGCATGCGTCGTCTCTGGTCCATGCAGCTATGAAAAAGGACACGAACATGAAGAAGTTCATACGGAAGACGGGAGGCTTGACTGCTTGTCTATTGCTGTTGGTGGTTTGGATGGGCTGTCAGCGTTCGGTCCAGTCTGATCTGGATGAACGGGAGGCCAACGAGATCCTGCTTGTTTTGGCCGAGGTGGGATTGTCGGCAGAGAAACGCGGCGGGGGTCCCGGCGGTTGGCGGGTTGACGTGGATAAGGGCAATGTGGCCCAGGCCTTCCAGGCCATGGCGGCCGCGGGTTTGCCGCGAAAGCGACACCCTGGCTTTCGCGGTGTTTACAAGGAGCGCGGCCTGGTCCCCGATCGCTTGGAGGCTCAGGCACTTTTCCTGTCGGCTTTGCAGGATGAATTGGCCTCGACGCTTGAGGGCATCAACGGTGTGATCTCGGCCCGTGTGCATGCAAGCTTTTCGGTCCAGAGGCGACCGGGGCGTCACCAGGAGGCGGGAGAGAGTCGAGCCTCTGTGTTGGTGACTCATTGGGGCGATACTCCACCCATCTCTCGTGAAGATGTGCGGCATCTGGTGGCCAATGCTGTCGAGGGCTTGAACCAGGAGCGGGTGGCTGTACTTTTTGTGGCCCAGGAACGAAAACCGATGGCGGCTCGACTGCAGGTTGAAAATTCGTTCGGGCTAAAAGGGCTTCGGCCCTTCGCTTTGGCGCTTACTGCATTTTTGGCCCTGGCCGGCGCGTTTATTGTTTTTCGCAAGCGGCTGGCCGGGCCTGGCGGGGAGAGGCTGCGGTCATGACGGGCATGGGATTGGAAGAGCAGGATAGGGCGTGGTTTGCCAGGATGGCCGAGCGCATGCAGATGGGAGAAGCATGCGTGCTCAGAGGAAGATTGTCACCTTCCCTTTGGCGCCAAGAGCACGTTTTGGATTTCAAACCCAAGTGGCCGGAATCCGATCAGCTCAAAACGCTGGGGAGGTTTGAGTTGGGGGCCTGGTCGAGCGGATTAGGCTGGCGTGCCAGGCGACGGTTGTGCCGGAGTCGATCATTGAGCCACGCGGGACCTTGGTGGCGACGAGAGAAGTTAGAGAAAGGGTCGGCTGCGGTTTTGGAGTCCAGCCTGCTCGCGCCATGGCTTCAAGAGTTGGACTATTTCGAACGGGCGGGGCTTTGCCGCCTGGTCAGGTTGGAGGCTCCCCGGGAAAAGGACAAAATCGAAGCCTGGATCAGGACGGCACCTGGGCCCTACCAGGCTGCCATCAGACTGGCTTTGAGTCTGTTTTCGACCAGCGCTGGAGAGGGAGGCGATAGATCATGACGTGTCGCATTGCGGCTGAAGCGACGGAGCGCATGTCCGTTCGCGTTTTATCGCCAAGATTGCGTTGGCGAGAGGTCTGCCAGGCCCAGGAGGAAGCCGACCGCCTCCTGGCCGATGCAAGACAAGAGGCGAAAGCACTATTGCGGCGGGCCAAGACCCGGGTCAAAGCATGGCGCCAAGAGGCCCGGGCCGAGACCGAGGCTGGATCGGCGGAGCGGCTGGCTGAGTGCCTGGCCCAGGTGGCTCGGTGGCGGACCCGATTGGCACAAGGAAATCAGCAGCAATTGCTTGAGCTCGCGGTGGCCATGGCCGATCGCCTGCTTGGAGAGCAACTCAAACTGGAGCCCGAACGCATCGCGAGTATATGTGGGCAGGTGATTGCCGAAAGTGCCTGCCAGGATCAGCAGCTCACCATCAGGCTTTGTCCGGGGGATGTTGAAATGGCTGGGTCCTGGCTCGAGAGACAAGAAGACTTTCTGATCGAAGCGGATGAATCCTTGTCGCCGGGTGACTGTATGATCACAAGCCCCTGGGGTGAGGTGGATGCGCGCCTTGTCACGCGCCTGGATTTGTTGTTGAAGGGATTGCTGCTGCCTGGATGCGAGGTGCCGTCATGAACACGAATCTTCAAGAAGGGGTGGATTTTGGGGCTTGGATGGACCGCCTGGCCGGGCTCGGTACATGTTTGCGTAAGGGCCGTTTGGAATCCGTCATGGGGAACTCCTTGCTGGCCAGTTTGCCTGGTGCCCGACTTGGCGAGCGGGTTCATTTTGAAGGTGGCCATGGCTGGGGCGAGGTCGTGGGCTTTGACGGTGAACGGGTCCGCTTGGCTCCGGCGGGGCGGGTGCAAGGTCTGCGGCCGGGTTTGGGGCTTCATTGTAGCGGAGCGTCTTTTCGAGTGCCCTTTGGTGAAGACCTTCAGGGGCGAATCATTGATGCCCAGGCCCGCCCCATGGACGAGGCGGGGCCTTGGCATGTTCAGTCCATGCTTGAGTTGCACGGGCTGACGCCGGATCCCCTGGCTCGGCAGGCGGTGGTCCGGCCCATGCCAACCGGGGTTCGGTGTCTGGATGCCTTGGTCAGCCTGGCTGAAGGACAACGGCTGGGGCTCTTTGCCGGGCCCGGTCTGGGGAAGTCGAGTTTGCTTGGGCAACTGGCCAGGGGCTGTCAGGCCGACAGACTGGTCATCGCCCTGGTGGGCGAACGGGGGCGGGAGATCGGAGATTTTCTTCGCGACGAGTTGGGCCCCGATGGCCTTGCACGAACAGTGGTTGTGGCCGCTCCGGCAGATGTGCCGGCTGCTGACAGGGCGCGTGTGGTACCGATGGCCACGGCCATCGCAGAAGGTTTCAGGGACCGGGGCCATCGGGTGTTGCTGCTCGTTGACTCATTGACTCGCCATGCCCGTGCTCTTCGCGAGTTGGCCTTGGGTGCGGGCGAACTCATGGGCAGAGGGGGCTATCCGCCTTCGGTTTTCGAGTCTCTTGCGACTTTGGTGGAGCGGGCTGGATGTGGTTCGCAGGGCTCCATCACAGCCATATACACCGTGTTGACGGAGGGGGATCTTGAAGCAGATCCGCTGGCTGAGGAACTCAGGGGTCTCTTGGATGGGCACTGGGTTTTGAGTCGAGAGTTGGCCGCCCGTGGATGTTTTCCCGCTTTGGATCCACTGCGTTCATTGAGTCGCCTGATGGATCGGGTGATCACGCCTGAGCATGCAAAGGCGGCCGGGCGAATCAAGTCATTGTTCGGTGCTTATTGGGATCGCCGGGACTTGATCGCGGCCGGCGCATACGAACAAGGCACTGAAGTGGAGACGGACCATGCCATGGCGATTTGGCCGCAGATTTTGGCCTTCTTCCAGCAAGCCAAGGAAACAAAGGTGAGCTGGGAGGAAAGCTTGAATGCTCTTGAAGCCTTGCTGGAAAGGGAGTGGAAATGATGGAGGCCAAGAGACAAGGACGCCTGCTTCGCGTGGCTGAAATCAAACGGTCTGTGGCTCTTGCCGGCCTGCGTCAGGCTCTGGCCAGGCGGCGTGCCGATCGTGAATTCCATCTGTCAGCACAAAGCAGCCAGGCTGCAAAGGATTTGGAGGTGGAGGGTTTGTTGGCGAGACGTCTGGGCAGCGGAGCGCTTGAAGTGCATCGTTGGGCTTGGGGCTGGTCTGGAGTGATCGAGGGACAAGCGAAGACCTTGAAAGTGAAATCTCAGCAAGCACAGGCGACCTCTGCTGAATCCGCGGAGGAAGCGCAAAGATCCGCTCGGTGTTTTGGGCGAGCCTTGGCGCTGGAAGGGATGATCGCAAGACAGCTCAGAAGTAGTACTTGCCGCCGAAGGTGAGTTGGAATCCTGTGTAGGAGTAATCGTCGTTGATGTTGCCCTGCACGGAAAACTCAGAGAAGGCACCGAAGGAACCGAAGATGAGTTCGGCCCCGGCACCTGCCTGGATCCAGAATCCCGTTTCCTCATCGGCCTGGTCTGCGTCGGGGATGTAAAACGAGAAGCCCATGGTCATGAAGCCGTAGGGCAGGAGGGTAGAGATGGGGCCGAGATTGAAAAGGGGGTAAAAGCCGGTGACCCGGCCTCCCATGTTGAGGAGCGTGTCCCGATCATCCGCCCGCTCCCCTTTGACTGTGGCAAAGACCAAGTCCGGGCCCACTTTGATGTAGTCCCAGACACGGTAATCAAACATGAAGCCGAAGCCGGCCCCGAAGGCGCCGTCTACCTCACCGCCGAATCCGGCCACATCGAATTCATATTCGCTGGCCAGGATTAGTTCGATACGGGCCCCGACGGACATGATGGGCAGGCTTTCGGCAGAGCTTGGCGAAAGGGTCGGCTCGGCGCTTTCGGTGCCCTGGGCGGGAAGGCTCCACAGGCTCAAAGCCAAGGCGACTAACACTGCGCAATACGCCGCAGCATAAGAGGCCCTACAAAAAAGGGCCTCTAACAGCAACTGGATTCTTTTCTTCATGGATCCTTCATTTCTATGGGGTTCTTTGTGGCGATCATGGCTGGGCATGTGAATCCTGTCAAATGTCTGACCCCAAGTGTCGTGTTCGGGATCCGGACAGGGTGCATGATGCATGAAGACATCTGATTCCTTTCCCCGATGGGCTGATTTGTAAGTAGCTGGAAAATAGACATAAAACCTATTGAGTGCAATTGGCACGCACCTTGCTCATAGCAAGGGTCATGGCGAACACAAATCATATTTCGAGCTTGTCGGCCGGATTCTCCAGCCTGGGACCGAAAATCGCAGGTGCCAAAATTCGACCTTTTGCACATCACTTGGAGCCTGTTTTGCCTCCAAGTTGGGGATTCTCGCCCACCTTGGGGCCTGTTGTTTGTCCCCTAAAATCGACTGAGTTTTTGTCGTCTGCAGTTGGAGCCTTGTCTGTCGAGGACCTGCCTCATTCTGATCCGGGCGCTTTGATCAACTTGGATCGAGCTCTGATGCAGGCAAGCGTTGCGGGCCTGTGCCTTCAATTCCAGTCCGCTGAGTTGATGGGGGTTGTGGCCGAAATTGCTCAGGTCCAGGGCGTTTTGCGTTGTCGCTTCAGGGCCGATGGGGCGGTACAGCGCCAAGGTCTTGAGAGAACGCGACAGGAGGTCCTTCGACGGCTCGAAGGGATTTCCTCGACCCCGGTGGTTTGCGAGGTGAGCTCATGATCAAAGGAACTCAGCCCTTTCCCTTTCATCGACTTCCCCGGTTGAATGCCGCTGATTTGGCCTTGGTCCAGAACGCACCGTCTGCGAGCAGCTTGGAGGTTTTGGGCCAGGTCGCGGGTGAGTTGATGAGCAACCTGGGTTTGGGCGGGGCTGAGCTTTGCATCCAGAAGGTACGTGCCATGCACTTGGAAGAGTTGCGTGGTCGATTTCCTGGTCGTTGGCCTTTCGCCTGCTTCGCTGACTTGAAGGCAGAGCGGGCCGGCGCATTGGCCTTAGACCCGCTTCTGGTCGGTCGGCTTTTGCAGGTGGCCTGTAAGGATGGCAGCAAGCCGAATTGGCAGACCGGTGGCCGCGGTGTGTTGGCCGCAATCATGGCTGCCGGTCTTGAGCGCTTGGTCTCGGGGGATGGCCAATGGCAGGGCTGGCGTTACGCAGGCTTGTTGGATTCGGCAGGGGATCTCGGCAGGACATTCGGGGATGCGGATCGCCTACTGGCGAGTTGGGTGCAGGTGCGCATGGGGTGGGATGAGGGTTGTGTGGTCTGGCTCGAGCCGGAGAGATCCGCGATGCGGACCGTCGTCTCGCGGGAGCCCGCATCGCTTCCTTCCTGGTTTCCCTTGATCGCTACGGAACGTCTGGCTGCTTGCAAGCTGAGTATGGGTGAACTGCGCGCTGTGGGGCCGGGTGATGTGCTTCTGTTTGAGGAGCAGGAACCCTGTTTGTGTGTAGGCCCGGTGCGCATTTTGGGAAAACGTGATGGTCGTTTCTGGCAGGTACAGCATATGTGCCTTGTTCAAACGGGAGGAGAAGAGATGGGACAGTTTTCACAAGCGATGGATATGCAAGGCTTGGACTCGGTTGATCCGAGCAGCCTTCCCATGGGCCTGGTGATCGAAACCGGTCGTTGTCAGTTGACTGTAGCCAAAGTGGCGGACCTTAGGCCAGGGGACGTGCTGGAATTGGGTGAGCCTTTGATGGGCGCTTTGGAAATCCGCTGTGCGGATCGGATGCTTGGCCGCGGAGAATTGGTGGATGTGGAGGGCAGGCGAGGGCTGCGCATCACCGAATGGTGGTTGACGGAGCCAGGGTCATGAGCAAGTGGTCTGAGTCCTTGCAAAAGAGGACCACCTGGCGTCGGTTCAGCATGTTGCTGGGAGCGCTGCTTTTGGTCGCTTCATGCATGACCAAGCCTGTCGCGGCCACGGATGGGGCCAATGTATCCACTATGTCCTGGGGGATTTTGTTGGCGGCAGGGGGGGTCGGGGCCCTGTGGTGGATGCGGCGAAGGAAGTCTGGCAGCAAAACGACCTCTTGTCTGGTGAGTCGCGAGACCCTCAAGTTGGGGAACAACCGGAGCGTACATCTCCTGGAGGTGGAAGGGCGCAGGCTGTTGGTGGGCTGCGCGGGGGAGCGCATGCAAGTGCTGGCTCGCTGGACCGATTCCGAATCGCGAGGCTGTGAGGAGGGCGAGAGATCATGACTGATTCTCCGATGGTGCTCTTGGGTCTGGGCTTGGCGGCTGGGCTCTTGCCTTTCTTTATGGTGATGCTGACCTCCTTCGTGAAGATGGCGGTGGTCCTGGGCATCGTGCGATCGGCCCTGGGAACTCCTCAAATACCACCCAACAGCGTGGTGACGGGTTTGGCCCTGGTGCTCAGCCTGGTGGTGATGGCCCCGGTCTTAGAGCAGGTAGGTCTAAAGCTGGAAGAGAACGCACAGGTCTTTGAGTCCGGTTCAGCCAAAGAAATGTTGGCAGCCGTTGGTAAGTCTGCCGAGCCGGTTCAGGCCTTCTTGATCCGACACACCCGTCCCGAACATTTGGCCGAACTGAAAGAGTGGATGGACGGGGATGTGCGGAATGATTCTTGGCGTGTTTTGGTGCCGGCCTTCGTGGTTGGGCAGTTGCACGATGCTTTCCGTATGGGCTTCGCTATTTTTCTGCCTTTTCTTCTGCTGGACATGTTGGTGGCCGGGGTCCTTCTGTCTTTGGGCATGCACATGCTGTCGCCCACCACCGTCTCTTTGCCATTCAAGTTGTTGCTCTTCGCCATGTTGGACGGCTGGAGCCTAATCGGAACCCAACTCTTGGGCCAATACCTCTAGAGGACATGCTCATGCAATCCGAAATGAATATATCTTTGGAGCTTGCTCGTAGAGGGCTTTGGTTGCTCCTGGCCATCGGGGCTCCCGTGGTCTTGTCCGCATTGGCCACAGGTCTGCTGGTGGGATTGCTTCAGGCAGCGACTCAGATTCAGGAGTTCACTCTCTCCTTCGTGCCCAAGATGCTGGTTGTGCTTTTGGTCTTGGCATTGGTGGCACCCTGGATGGGAGAGCAACTTCTTGCCTTTGCCAACCTGGCTTTGTCGGAGGGTTTGGCATCGTGGCACTGAGTTCCATTACCTGGATCGGCTTGTTGGCCTGTCGCTTGTTGCCGGCCGTACTTTTCGTGCCTGCCTTTGGGGGAGCTCGGCTCCCCGTCCCCGCTCGCCTCGGCTTGGCCATGTGTCTAGCCTGGGCTTTGATGCCCATGGCCCTGTTGACTCAGGAGGCTCCTCATGGCTGGGTTTGTTTGGCCTTGATGGGGAAGGAACTGGCCGTGGGGATCGTGCTGGCCTTTGCCGCCAACTGTGCTTTCGACGCCCTGCGCATGGCTGGTGGGTGGTTGGATAACCTGGCGGGCACCCAGCGCAGCCAGGTGACCTCCGCGGCAGGGCAGGGCCGGGGCGGTCCCTTGGCGGAATTGCACGCCTTGTTGGCTGTGCTGATTTTTTTTGCGTTGGGCGGTCCGGAGCAGGCGTTGGCGTCCCTTGCAGAGTCATTGCGATTGTTGCCCTTGGCTGGATTTCCCGACAGTTCTTTGTTGCGTTCGGTAGGTGGCATGGCCATCGACTTGAGCAATGCGGCCATTCGTTGCGCCGCGGCTCTGGCCTTACCCGCCGGCTTGGCCGTGGTTTTGACGGATGGTTTGTTGGGATTGCTCAACCGTTCGGCACCTGGCTTGCCGGTTTATTTCGTGGGCTTGCCATTGCGCATGAGCGCGGTCCTGGCCGTGGTGGCCATCGGGCTGGAGCGCTTGCCCGATTTGTGGATTGGATTGTGACGAAAGCGGATCTTGTCTATTGGCTCAATTTGTCGATGAGGTGCTGGGCCTGCTTGTAAGGAATGGTGCCTGGGCGGACAATGCGTTGCATGTCCTTGAGAATAGCAAGGGCATGCTTGTTGTCGCCTCCGGCGGATGTGGCTTCAGCCTTTTTTAGAACATTTAGCGCCACGCGTTCGAGTTTCTTCATGCCGCCTTCGCAGTTGCGATCATTTGGGTGTAGACGCAGGCACTCGTCCCAGAAGGCGAAAGCCTTGAAGTAATCTTTTTTGCTGAAGATCACGAATCCTTGCTTGTAGAGACGAGAGGCCAGCTGCATCGCTATGTCCGAGCGGTACTTGCTGGTCAGACTGGCCGGGATGATTTTTGCATCCAGCTTCAATGCCTCAATCAGGGTTTTCCTGCCTTCGTCGTTACCCCGCATGAGAGCCACGCCGCCTTCTACCTGCTTGGTTTTGAGGCGCTTCATTTTGCTGAACAGGTCCCTGGCTTGAGCCTTGACTGAATGATTGCGGCTTTCGCCCAGCTTGCTCAGGGTGGCCAAGGCCTTATCGATTTTTCCATCGTAGTAATCCATGATGGCGTCAGCGATGGCCTTTTCAGGATAGATTTTCCGGATTAGCTCTCTCGGTTCCATGGGCCCGCGGTGCTTGACGGATTCACAGTCATACAAATATGGGGTAAACACGCGGCGTCTGCGCCTCAGTTGCTTCTCGAATTTTTTGACCCAGGCTTCATAGACCGGCTTGTCGCAAGGGTTCAATCGCATATACTCCTTAGCGATGCCGTGGGCCTTTGCGTAGTCCTTTTTCTTGTTGGCGTCTTTGAATGACAGTTTGTAGTACCTCGATAGCTTGTCTTTTGCCTCGTCCAGCGGACCGCTGGCTTGTTTGAAATAGGTGCTGTTGTCCGGGATGGACTTCAAGAGTACCCGGGCCTCGGCCCAGTGCTTGAGATCGTACTCCACCATTCCCTTCTTGAATTGCTTGGCATTTATCAACTCAGCCTCAATGCGGGCAGCCAGGCCACGGCAGGGTTTACAAAGTGGGTGCACGGACAGAGACTCGGCCACTTCCTTTTTTGCGCCTTCCCAGTTCAGTTGATCCACAAGAGATTGGGCTTGTTTGAGGTGTTTTTCCGCTTGTAACTCGATGGGCATGGTGGGGGTTGTGGGTTGCTGAATTTGAGGTGTCGCCGGCTTGGGTTTGGGCGGCTCCAGCAATCCCAAAAAGACGACCACGACGGCTGAGATGGCTGCCAGGGTAGCGACCATGCTCAAAATCATCAACTTGCGCTTTTTGCGTGCCAGGTGCTTGTTCAGATCAAACTGGCCGATTGCGAAGACAAACTCGATGGCACCGAAGCGCAGGGAATCTCCATGTCGCAGGCGGCCGGACTCTGTGCGTTTCTTGTTGAGGAAGGTGCCGTTGGAGCTGCGCATGTCTTGTACTTTGCAGCGGTCTCCGCTTGTCGTCAGTTTGGCGTGTAACCTGGAGATGGATTTGTAGTCCAGGGTGATGTGGTTGCTCTCACCCCGGCCCACCTCTGTCTCGCCCGTTTCCAGAACGAATTCCTTTCCCTTCAGCGAACCGCGCAGGCCCACCAAGCGCGGGCCTTTTTTCTGCTCTTGTTGAGGTTTCGGCATGATGTGCTTGTCCGTGGCTGCCGGGAGGTCCTGCCGGGTTCCAACCGATGTATCAGAGGCATCTGTTCCGATGAGGGATAAAGTATAGACACCGATTTCGATCTGGCAACCGGGCTCCAACTCCATGACGTCTTCTTCCACGGCCTGGCCGTCCAGCAAGGTGCCTTGCCCTTCAGTCAGATCTTCAATAAAAACGCTATTGCCCTCGCGCCAAGCCCTGAGGTGATGACGGGAAACGCTACGGGAGCCAAGCACCAGGTCGCAATCATTGCCGCGACCAAGAGTGATCGGTTCCTCGTCGAGTTGGACTTTCTGAGTTTTTCCATTCGGATCGATTATTTTTAGATGGAACATGGTCAAATCATAGCCGAGGCGTCGGGATCTCTCAAGCTAATCAGTGCAGGGAGAAACTGGAGGGTCTCAGCATGAGCCAGAAGGTGTGTGGCCACGAAAAATGATGTGTCTCACCTTTGGCCATAGGCATGTGTCCCGTCGTGTGCACCAGAGCCGTCAGATCTCCTTGAGCCGTGGCGGCCAGGGAGATGAAGCTGCTGGGATGGCCGGGCCTTGACTTCAGTTCTCCCCAGGCCACGCGCCAATCAGGCCTTGCCCTCAGCTTGGGCAGCCTCAGCAAGGTTAGCTGACCCTGCCGAGAAGTTCCGCCCAGAAAAATGCGGCCATCAGGTCCGGTACTCAGTTTTTCACAGTGTAGCGAAGCTGTGTCTGGGATGAGCATTTCATGCGTACTGAGGCCTGTCGCATCCAGACGGCGTAGCCGACAGGGTCCGGTCGCATCTTTGGGTCGGGTGAGCAAAATCACAGCGCCGTCGCTTGTGCTTGTCATGTCCGCGAAGTGCTCGTTGCTCTGCATCGGATGTACCCATCGCGTTTTGCCTTGCTTGTCCAATGATAGGAGTTGCTCGACCTGTCCATCTTGTCGGCTAGCCAGGACCATGATTTTTGCTCCGGCATGTTCCATGTCCAGGATTTTTCCTTTCAGAGGAGCAGACCAAAGGGCCTCAGCCTTGGGTCCCAGCAGCTTCACTTCGGAGTCGCTTGCCAGCCAGATTTGGCCGCCTTCCGTCGTCCCCAAGAAAATGAAAGATGAGGGCTTCGCCTGTGGCCACTGCCGAGCCCAGCGAAGGTGGCCGTCTTGGGTGTCCAGCTCGGCTAAGAGCAGGTTCCAGTTGCCTCGGCTGCCGATTTCATGCCCCCCCAAAATGGCCTTGCCTTTAATGCAAGCGGCCAAGAGCAGACTTTTTTGGGATGAGAAATGAAGATCCAGGCTAGGCCCCCAGGCCTCTGCCACGGCCAGTTGGGACCAAGGAAAGCGATCTTGGGTTTCGGGAATCAGGTTGATGCTGAGGGCAGGGTGACTCCGGTTCGGACCAAGGGGCTGGGCTGCCAGAGCCATGTCCGCCTTGAACTCTGCCAGGTCTGCTCGATGCATGTCTTCTTGATCACCTGGGCCTAGTGTCTTGACCCAGGTCAAGGCATCGGGCCAGGGGAGAGAGAGTGGCTTGTTCAGCCCGGGATGGTGGGTGCAGGCAGTCAGTCCCACTAGCAATAATATTTGTGCGGAGGGTCTCACGACCGCATTGTAGACCAATCTCAAATCCTATGGTACTTTTGGCCAAATCCAGGAGGTCCGAATGATGAGTCGAAAAGTCCCGATGGTCTTGGTGCTCACTTGTTTGGGTTGGGCTGGCTGCACCGAAGGTGGCCTGGAGATGAAGGAAGGGGGGCGTGCGCCCGGGAAAATCTTGACGGTTGACAGCGCCGGGGACTCAGGCCGTCACGTGACCTTGGAGTTGGATCTGAATGACAAGGTGCACATGGTCTATACAGATATGACCAACAAGGCGCTGAAGTATGTCACTCAGTCGAGCGCCGGTTTTGCCATCAGCACCGTGGACGATACCTGCCTGGATTGTTCCTACTCATCGATGAAGATGGATGCCGCCAACGAGCCCCATGTCATTTACTACAACGGGTCCAACAAAACCCTGACTTACGCCTATCGAAATCAGGGTAAATGGCTAATGGAGCCCATCGAGTGGGGTCAGGGCACCGGTATGGGGGCTCAACTACTCATTGACGAGTCCGGCAGTTTGCATGCTCTTTACTACAGCGGAGACGGCTACCTGAAACATGCCTGGCGTGTCCTGCGCAGTCCCTCGCAGTTGGCTCAAATCAAGCGAGATGCTCTCAAGGCAGCCAAGGCCAAGGCCATTGCCAAGGCGCGTCGAGATCGCAAGAAGGGCGGCGCTTCGTCAAAAGTTGTGGTCGCAGATCCCCCCGTGGGCCTATGGGGCAACGAGCGTGTGGACAAGGCCAACGGTAGCGAGAAGGTGCAGATCAGTTTCGTGCGTCAGCCCAATGAACGTCTGGCAGCAAGCTATTTTCATTGGTCAGGTCTGAGCTCCGAACTTCGTTTGGCCGTACAAGGAGAAGATGGTCAGTGGGGCACCGAAGTGGTGGCTTTTGAGCGCAACCCGGGCAAATCTTCCGCCTTGTATTTCACCTCCACCGGCGAGCCACGTATGATTTTTCGCGAAGCGCGTAAGGACAGGTTGGTCCTGGCCGAGTCATCCATGGAGGGTTGGAAGATCACAGCCCTGGTGTCCAAGGCCTACAATTTGACCCTGGCTCACGATGCAACCCATAATTTGATCGTGGCCTACGAAAAGATGGATGGACAAGACCCCCGGAAAGGCCATCTTTGCATGGCCTGGCGTAAGAGCGGGCTTTGGACCCACTTCGTCGTGGATCCCGGCCAGGGCAGCGGCTCTTATTTGTCCGGTGCTTTGACCGCGGCCGGTGTGCCGATTGTCGCGTATTTCGAAGAGCGAAATAAGACCTTGAAGATTTTTATCGGCGAGTGAGTCTGGTTTACCGGCCTTGCAGGGATCGTGGGGCGGTGTTCATCAGCAGGGATGCCTTGGTTTCGACCACGGCCACGTCCCGCTTGTTTTGTAACCAGGAGTTGAGCTGGCGTTGTTGCCGCGACATGAGCTGCATTTTGCGTAGTCCGTCAGCCTGCTCGTTGAACTTGTCCCAGTCCGGTTCCGCCTTGTCTTTGAGCTTCATGACCAAGAAGTTGTGCCCGCCGATGGGGCCTTTGCTCTCATAGACCTTTTCGACCACCGGCTTGTCCTTGCTCAGTGCAAAGGCAGCCCGGGCCAGATCCTTGTCCAGACCCAATTGGGGAATGAAACCACCCATGCGCGCCACCAGCCCGGTCGTCTGGGCTCGGATGGTTCCAGGTTTGGCTTTTCCGTCGGATGCGGCCGGTTGCTCTGCGGTCACCAGCGACTCCAAATCCTTGCCGGCCTTCAGACCCGCCAGAAGTCGCTCGGCCACGGTTTTGGCTCTCAGATCGGCACCTTCCTCAATGAGCAGTTCTTTGGCCAGCTCCTTTTTGACTTGCTCCAGGGGCTGATCGATCGCTTCGATAATTTGCATGACCTGGAAGACATGAAAGCCCTTGGTGGATTTCAGGACCTCGCTCTGTTCGCCTTTGCCCAACTTGAAGGCCGCTTCGGCCAGGGGAGTGCCCCAACGAGCCGACATGGCCTCGCGGGTCAGCATTTCAAGATGGCCACCTTTTTCTTTGCTGGTGTCGTCTTCCGAGTACTCTTTGGCCTGATCTTCGATTTTACTGCCGCGTTTGAGATCCTCAAGCGTTAGGTCAGCGCGCTCCTTTTTGTCGGAGATCTGTTCCTCGTCGTAACCCTCGCCCACGGAGAAGAAAACTTGGGCAAGCTGCACCTTCTTGGGCTTGTGGTAGCGGGCCTCGGCTTTGTTGTAAGCTTCTTTTACTCTGTCCAAGTGATCCTTGATGAAGCTCTGGATCTGAGAGTCGGTCGGCTGGATCTGTGCACGGAAGCTGGCCGGACTCAGGCGGACATATTCAAGATCCACTTTGGCCTCTCTCATGGCATAGGCGGACTTGATCTCTTCATCGGTCACCCGTACCGCGCCCCGAATTATGTCACGCATGCGGTCGGCCATCATCTGCTGGCGCCAGGTTTCCTCAAAGACGGCCGGTGTGGTCTGCAGCTGTCGCTGCACGATCATCTTGTAGAGCTTGAAATCGAAATGGCCATTTTCATCTTGGAATCCCTGAATTTTTTTGATGGCCAAGTTTCGTTCTTCATCGGTGACGTGTAGTCCCAACTTGCGTGCTTCCTGGACGAGCAGGGTTTGATCCACCAGAAAGTCCATGACCTGATGACGCAACTGGAGTTTTTCTTCTTTCTTCATGCGGGTCGAACTTTTGCGTTGCCGCTTGAAGGCCTGTAGCTGGCGATCCAAGTAGAACATGTACTCGGTCTCACCAATGGCTTCTCCATTCACCATGGCCGCCGCGTTGATCTGCCCGCAGCCTCCAGAACGGAATCCTTCCGAACCAGAGCCGAAAGAAAACACGAAGACGAAGATGATGAATCCAAAAAGAAGAAGAATGATCGCCGAATTTGCCTGTTTGCGCATCTGGTCAAGCATGAGTTCTCCTCGCGCGATGTTGTCGTTCTCCGCGCAGTATTTGTCAGCGCAGGGCCATAGATGATACTCAGAGAACAGAACGATGCAAGAAATTTTTCTTTGGTGGTCGGAGATTGGAAATATCTGAATTTTCCTTGCTATCACAGGGACTTTTTGATAACGACGGGTCAAACCGACCCCTTTGTGGGCAAGCAAGCCGGCAACAAAGGCTGCCCAAGCTTGGATTGGAGAGACGCAGATGCTGTTCGACTGGCTCTATGCCATGTTTTCCAATGACTTGGCCATAGATTTGGGGACCGCCAATACCCTGATCTATGTTAAGGGCAAGGGAATCGTGGGCAACGAACCTTCGGTGGTTGCGGTGCAGAAGGACGGACATGGGGTCAAGCGGGTGTTGGCCGTGGGCAAGGAAGCCAAGGATATGCTGGGGAGAACGCCCGGCAGCATCATGGCCATCCGGCCCATGAAGGACGGGGTCATCGCCGACTTCGAGGTCACCCAGGAGATGTTGCGTTACTTCATCACCCGCGTTCACAACCGAAAAACATTCGTGCGACCGCGTATCATCATCGGTGTGCCCTTCGGCATCACTGAAGTGGAAAAACGCGCAGTGAAAGAGTCGGCATATTCTGCCGGTGCGCGAGAGGTTTACTTGATCGAAGAGCCCATGGCCGCGGCCATCGGGGCTGGACTGCCAATCACCGAGCCCTCGGGCAACATGATCGTGGACATCGGCGGCGGCACCACCGAGGTGGCGGTCATCAGCCTCGCGGGTATCGTCAATTCCAAGTCGGTGCGCATCGGCGGCGACAAAATGGATGAGTCCATCATTCAGCACATGAAGCGCAAGTATAATTTGTTGGTTGGCGAGGCCACGGCCGAGCGTATCAAAATCAACATTGGTACGGCTTACCCGACCGAAGAGCCGCTATCCATGGATGTGCGGGGACGGGATTTGGTGGCTGGCGTACCCAAAACCATCACGGTTTCCTCCGATGAAATCCGGGACGCTTTGAGCGATCCCATCAATGCCATCGTTGATGCGGTGCGGGTCGTTTTGGACCGGACGCCGCCGGAACTTTCTGCAGACATCGCTGACAAGGGTATCGTTTTGGCGGGTGGCGGTGGAATGTTGAAAAACTTGGACATGCTGCTTCGGGAAGAGACGGGCTTACCGGTCATGATCGCCGATGAACCCCTGTTCGCAGTCGTGCTGGGTTGCGGCATGGCCCTGGACGAACTCGACCTGCTCAAGCAGGTGTCCATCGATTGATTTGTGGACACTCCTCCTTTGCCTTGGCTCTCCAAAAATAGAATCAGATTTTTCGTGGCGGGCATGCTTGTCTTCGCATTGTTTTTGTTGCAGGCGGGCATCAAGAATCCGAATGATCGAAACTGGATGGATCGGGCCTTGATGACCATCTCCGCGCCTCTGCAGAACGGCATGGTCTGGGTGGTGGATGGGGCCGCTGGGCTTTGGAAGGATTATGTGTGGCTCGTCGACGTCCAGGATGAGAATAGCAATTTGCGGCGCCAGGTCGCCGACCTTGAGCGGCAATTAGCACGCCAGGAAGAGACACAGGCAGAGAACGAACGACTCACCAGCCTGGTGGAAATGCGGCACAGTTTGGCTGGTGAGCGCGTACGTGGTGCCAGGGTGGTGGGCGTGGGGACTTCGCCTGCGGCCAGAGTGATCCGAATCAACCTGGGTTCGGATGACGAAGTCAAGACGGGGCAGGCTGTGGTGGCCGGCGCCGGTCTGGTGGGCAGAGTGAGTTCCGTGATTGGCGGTTACGCGGAAGTTTTGTTGCTGGTGGACGTCCGCTCCGCGGTGGATGTCATCGTGCAACGTTCAAGGATTCGAGGCATCGCACGAGGCCAAGGGCTGGATGAAGGCTGCACGGTGGATCACGTTGTGCGCACTGCCGATATTCGAGTGGGGGATCGGTTGGTTACCTCTGGGCTGGGGGGGCTCTTCCCAAAAGGTTTGCTTGTCGGCACGGTCATCCGCACCACCGCCCCGGACGTGGGTGTTTTTCGAGGCGCGGATATGAAGCCGGCAGTTGACTTCGAAGGGCTTGAAGAGGTGCTGGTGGTTTTGGACGAAGTCGACACGCAGGAGACCTCGGCGGAGGAAACCGGTCCAAACGCCGAGCCTGGTCAGGGGCAGTTGCCATGAGGTACTTGGCTTTGCTTGGCCTGGTGGTGGTTTTGTTGGCGATTGAGGGTGCCATCGGTCGCTTGTTTCATATTGAACTCCTGCAACCGGATCTGGTGCTGGTCCTTGTGGTCTTCATTGCTTTCCACCTCGGTCCCGGCGGTGTCCTTCTTGTCTTGGCCTCCGGCCTGGTGGCTGACAGTGCCGCCGGTACACCCCATGGACTTTTGACCACCACTTACTTGCTGATTTGGGTTGTGGTGCGCGCGATCCAGGGTGTGTTCATACCCGATCGCAAGAGCGTGCAATTGGGTATGCTGTTCGTTATGAGTTTGGTCTCCACTGGTCTGGTTCTGTTGATGTTGCGCCTGGCGGATAGGGCGGGCGGATTGACATCGGCCCTGCTGGTTTGGATGCTGCCCTTGGCTTTGCTTAACTTGCTCCTGGCTTGGCCCGTTTGGGCACTCGCCAGACGAATCGTTTTGCCTGTGTCGCCGAAAACTCGGCGCCTGGCCTGAGTTTGGGAGGCGCGGGTGCCCCTGTTTGTCCCGCAAGTTGATCTGTCCCGGTACAAGGCCTGCTATTTTGTCATGCTTTTGTTGATGAGTCTGGCCTTCGTGCTCTTGATGGGCCGATTGTATGTCCTTCAGATCGAGGACGGTCAGAAGTACGCCACCCTGTCGCGATCCAACTTTGTATCCTTGCGGCGCCAAGAGGCGCTGCGCGGTATGATCTTTGATAAGCACGGCCGATTGTTGGCGGATAACCAGCCCTCCTTCAACGTGTATTTCACACCGGCCTTCTGCCAGCGGGATGCTTTTGAAGATACCCAGGCCCGCCTGACCGAATATTTGGGTTTGTCTGAAGACGAGATCGACCGGGTGCGGGACTACTACAGCCGAACCAAGGGGCTGGATAGATTTCTACCGATGTTGGTTCGTCGGGAGGTGGGCTGGGCTGAACTGGCCATGTTGGAGCAGCAAATCGGGACCGTCGAGGGCGTGGAGGTTCGGCCCGAAACCAAGCGGGCCTATCCTTACCATGCCCTGGCCAGCCACCTGCTGGGCTATGTGGGAGAGGTCAACTCCAAGGACTTGGAGCGTCTGAAAGATCAGGGTTATCGTCAGGGCGACGTAATCGGCAAGGTCGGCGTGGAGCATGCCTGGGAGAGTCAACTCAGGGGCAGGCACGGCTTGGTTCAGGTGGTGGTCAACGCACGAGGTCAGCGGATGCCCGAAGCCCAGACACGCGACGTGCTGGGTGGTGACCCGGTCTTGGAAAAGGCCGTGGCCGGCAACAATATATTCCTCTCGATCGACGCGCGTCTTCAAGAATTGGCCGAGGAGCGTTTTCCGGGACGGGAGGGGGCGGCGGTGGCCGTGGACCCCAAAACTGGTTTTATTCTGGCGCTGGTGTCCAAACCGGGCTTCGATCCCAACATGATCTCTGGTCATTTGAAACCTCGTATGTGGCGAAAGCTGGTTGAGGACATCGATCGGCCTTTACACAACAGGGTCACCCAGCAGCACTATCCTCCCGGGTCCACCTTCAAGCCTTTCACCGGCCTGGCCGCACTGCATGAGGGGGCGATCGATTCGGACAGCCGACTCACTTGCACCGGCCAGATGCGTTATGGCGACCACACCTTCAGATGTTGGCGCGGCGGCGGCCATGGCTCCATTTCCATTCACAAGGCCCTCGTTCAGTCCTGTGACGTGTTTTTCTATCGTGCTGGGCGCAGGGTTGGTTTGGATGCCATCGCTTCAATGTCTTGGAGTTTTGGTTTCGGCTCGCTGACGGGTTTTGAGTCATGCGAGGAGGTGCCGGGCATTATGCCGGATCGCGCCTGGTATGAGAGCCACACCAAAACAGGTTTTTTGCCCGGCTTTACGATCTCTGATTCCATCGGGCAGGGAGATGTCAACGTCACCCCTTTACAACTGGCCATGGGTTTTGCGGCGATTGCCAATGGTGGTGTGCTTTATCGGCCTCAGGTTGTTCGCCGTATTGAGAGCGCCGATAAGACCGAGGTTCAGAATTTTTCTCCCGTGGTGCGCTGGCGGGTCAAGGCTAGTGATGAGCATCTGCAGCTGGTGGCGGAAGCCCTGGCCGGGGTGGTCAACGAGGTGGGCGGTACCGGCTATTACCGTAGACCACGCAAGGTGGATTTTCAGGTGGCTGGCAAGACCGGCACGGCTCAGGTCGTCAAGCAGGGGGCAGATCGGGGGCGCAACCTCCCTTATGACTTCAAGGACCATGCTTGGTTTGCGGGTTGGGCACCGGTGGACGATCCGCAGATTGTGGTGGCCGTGGTCAACGAGCACGGTGGCCATGGATCAAGTGGCGCGGCGCCTCTGGTGATGGAGATGATTACATACTACCTGGAGCAGTTGGTCGATAAGGGGCCTTCGGCGGGCGAGGGACTTTTCCCATGACCGGCTTGGGTCGACAAGGCAGATTTGACTGGCTTTTGCTGGGCAGCGTATGCCTCTTGGGGGGACTTGGGGTCTACAACCTGAGTTCGGCCGCCAAGGCTTTTGAAGGCAATATGGCCATGTTGCAGGCCATCTACTTGGGTGTGGGCGTTGTGATTGCCTTGACCTTGAGCGTCATCGACTATCGCCTGTTTGAGCGTTTGGCCTATCCTTTGTTTGTTGCCAGCCTGCTTTCTTTGTTGGCGGTCCTTGCGGTGGGCCGGGTTGTCTCGGGATCGAGGCGTTGGATCCACTTGGGCTTTTTTAACTTTCAGCCCAGCGAAATGATGAAGATCGGCATCATTTTGGTGCTGGCTAAGTATTTCAGCGATGAACAGGACCTGCTGGTTGGCGGTTATCGACTGCGGGACCTCATCAAACCCAGAACCCCCCTGTATGCCATTGGTGCCCTGGGTGGCTTGATTCTCTTCTGGGAGAAAGACGCCTTGGCTGCCCTCGGGATGTGGCGTTTTGTTCTATTGGGCCTGAGTATGATTTGGGCCGTAGCAAGTTCCCTGTTTGTGGTACGCTCCGGCCGGACCAGTCTGCACGATTTACTGAGCCCGGTCATTTTGGTCTTGCTGCCGGTCATGCTGATCATCCGCCAGCCGGACTTGGGGACCTCCCTGGCCTTGACGGCCATTGCCGGCACCATGATTCTATTCATGAAGGTTCGCTTGAGTTCCCTCCTGATTGCCTCGGTGGTCTTCATCGCGGTGTCCATCGGAGCCTGGTACTTGTTGTTGGAGGATTACCAGAAGGACCGCATCGAGGCCTTCGTTGCACCTGGTGCCGACATCAAAGGCACAGGTTATCACGCGCGTCAGTCCATCATCGCCGTGGGCTCGGGCATGATGCACGGCAAAGGCTATCGGGAGAGCACCCAGACCCAGTTCCAGTTTTTGCCGGAGCAGCACACGGATTTCGTTTTCTCCGTGTGGGCTGAAGAACAGGGCTTCATGGGTTGCCTGCTCGTGTTGGCCCTGTTCTTGTTCTTCCTGGTTCAGATAACCAACGTGGCCTCAGCCGCGAAGAATCGTTTCGGCATGCTGGTGGGGGTAGGTATGGCTGGATTTGTGTTTTGGCACATGTTTATCAACATCGGCATGGTCATCGGAGTCTTGCCGGTCGTCGGCATCACCTTGCCCCTGTGGAGCTATGGGGGATCTTCCATCCTGTCGGTCATGGCTGGCGTGGGACTGCTGCTCAGCATTTCGATGAGGCGTCACGTCAACTGAATGAAACCTGTTTTCAGTCGAAGGCTCGCTTGATAAATTTTTCCAGACCAGCGGGAGCGGGACGACCGTTGAATGAGTCGATGACCTTGCCCTGCTTAACAAGCATCAGGGTCGGCAGAGATCGCACGGCGAATTTCATGGCAGTGCCGGGGCTCTGTTCCACGTTGACTTTGACAACTTTGAGTCGGCCCAGATGATCTGCCGCCAGTTTTTCGATCATAGGAAGCATGGCAATGCAGGGGCCGCAGGAGGGTCCCCAAAAATCCACCAGGGTGGGCAGATCACTGTTAATCACTTCTTGCTCGAAGGAGCTGTCGTCTGCCTCGAACACATGTTCACTTGCCATGCTTGTTTGCCTCCCAATGGCTGTTGATTGATCCACCATAGATCAGGCAGAGGAGGGGATCAATCGGATCAACGCCCGATTTTTCAAGTCCTCCTATCCATATTCTTGACTAAAATGGACAGAATGGTGCAAACTTAATAAGGTTTTCGGGGGGCTTGGAGCAAATGCATATGGCTCGACATCTATTCATATCCCAGGAGACCATCACCAAGTGGATGGATCAGGACAAGATCGATTTTGATGGAAATGTCATGACCGTCAAGGCCGATGGTCGGAGATTCAGTTTGCTGGAGGCGGTTCGTTTTGTACGGGTAGAAGGGGATGAAGAGGACGTGTCGGGTTTACTCGGTAAGGTCAAAACCGATGAACAGCTCGTTTCTATTGGTGCCGAGCGTTATCGAGATTCGGTCATCAGCGGCGACGTGGCTTATAAGGTCCAGGAAGGCTTCATCGGCGAGATTTTCATGCACGAGGAAGACGACGCCAAGCCTGAGGTGGCAGTGGCCCCGGCCCCTGTTGCCCCGGCCCCTGTTCCCGCTGTATCCGCCAATGATCCTGCCAATGATTTGGCACGCACCCAACCCATGGCGATTGTGGATGACGAACCCAAGCCGGCCAGCGATCTGGGGGCGGCGGTGCGACAGGCCAGCGGCACGGAACCCGAGAAAATAGACGGTGAACTCACCGACGAAGAGCTGCTGACAAACTTTTTGCTTGAAAACCTATGACCCCGTTTTTTCTTTCGCTTGACCATTCAACGCGGTTTTTTTCTGCAGCATGCGCTGGAAACGCAGGCCATAGTGCTGCAAATCCATGCGCAGCAGGATGAACAACATGATGACGAGGCCCAAAAAGGTGAGCCAGACCAGCAGCATATTGTATCCCGCCGCTTCGAAGATTCCGCCCTCGCCCACCTTTGGCAATTGTTTTGGCGTGATGGGCAGCCCATAGCGGTTGGCCAGCTTGGCGACGTAAATCATATTGATGACCGGGATGCCTTGTCGGCTCATGCGGGTCATAACCGCATCCCGCAGGCGACCCGGTTGAGGGGTGGTTTTGTTTAAGCCGGGGGCGAAAAGTTTTTTGACCAGCTGGCTGCCCACCGAACCCACGCCGCCACCCACATTGACATAGCAGGCAATGGGTCGCTCGCCGGCCTGTTCTCGGTAAATGTTCATGCGCAGATCGAAGCTGGAGGGCAGATCCGGCGGGTCCAAAAGTTCTATGTCGTTCCGTTTGATGATGTCCCGCAACATACGCACGCCGTCAGGAGGCAGTCCGCCGCCCCGATCCTGTTCTCCGCCCATGGATGCCGCCGTTGTGCGGTGGCGGATGATGCCTTTCTCAAAAAGCAAGCGCTCTTGGTCCAGCCAGCTCAGTTGTGGGTCGGTGGCACCCCAGCGGGAAGCTGAGCCAGATGTGATGATGATGGGCTCTAAGCCCAGGGTTTCCGCAGCAACCAGGGAGGCCATGTTCAATGGAGGGAAGGAGCCCGAGAAGGCAAGGGCCACCACGTCTCCCTTTTTCAACTTGGCGCGCTTGTAGAGATGGACCATCACCGCGGCCCAGTTGGGGTTGGCTGCGGTCTGCTTTGCCGTCAAGACGCCCGCGTTGGATGTGATGGGGGTCAGGCCAGAGCCAATCATGCCCGTTCCCAGGGGGTCATGTTCTTGATCGATGCGGCCGTAGATTTCCACCCGGGCTCGGCGCACCACCTCCATGCCCTGGGCCATGGACTTGGCCGCCTGTAGTTTCTGTTCGTAATGCGCCTTGCGACGCTTTTCGGGCAAGCCCTCGACCAGCAGGTAGGCCAGCAGCGAGAGGAAGGCCACCAGGACGAGTACGCCTCTGGATGCCTTGCCGGGTCTCCACATTAGAGCCATTCGTACAACTCCCCGCCGTAGATCAGCACCAGGATGAGCTTGACGATTACACCCGAGGCGATCAGCGTGGCTGTGGTCTCAACCACACCCTGGCGATCGATCCACATGCCCACCAGGCCCGGGATGATGAAACCGATGGCGGCCAGATGCACAGTCTGGCCCCCAATATCAAAAACCATAAATGATTTGAAAAACATCCCCAGCAGGAATCCAATCAAGATGATCACCACGGTGCGTCGTCGGCCAAAGAGGATGGTGAAGGTGCTCATAAACTTCACCACCAGCCAAGTGATGATACCCAGCCCGATGGTGACGGCGACCAGGATGGGGTTGTTCAGGTTGAGGGCGATGTAGCCCGGCACGACCATGCCGCCTGCTGCCAGACCCAGGGTCTCGGAGAACACCAGGCTGACAACCAGACCGATGCCGATGGCGTTGGGAATTAGATCTTCCACTTTGCTTAAACCTCTTCCTCCGCCTCGTCGCCGGGGACGTAGGCGCGGTTTTGGAAATACTCGACGATTTCGTTGCCACCGCCGCCGAAGTTGCCCATGCCGAAGATTGTGCCCTGCTTGCCGATTTTGGCGATGGCGCGTTCAAAGACGGAACCTGGTAACGCAAGTTCCATATTCACCAGGTTCTCGGGGTTCATGCCGGCCTTCATCGCGGCATCCAAAGCCATACGGGTTCCTGTGCCTGTGACGATGGCGGTGTTTAATTGTTCCAAATGTGTCAGGACCTTGCCAAGCTGGATGGAGCGGTGGGGCCGGTCGGCGCGGCAGTTCAGGATTACAACCCGTTTTCGATTTTCGGGGTAGAGGTGGATGATGCGCTGCCAGATAACTCGGGTGGATTCCGGATCGTTGGCGGCAAAAGCGTTGACGAACTCGATTTTTTTGGCGAAGAAGGCCAGCTTGTATAGGCGCAAGGCTCCGACGTCGGGTGTTGCCTTATGCATGCCCGCAAGGGCTTTTTCGGGGGCGATGCCTGCTTCTCGACATACTCGGATGGCCACCGCCAGATTCTCGGGATGCTCGATATAGGAAAAGTCCAGCATCATGCTCTCTTCGATCCCTTCGCTTTTCGGTGTCACGGCCAGCAACTCGCTGCCTTTTTGCTGGCAGACGATGCGCAGCAGCTCCAATATCAAAGGGTCGGTCTCCGCGGTGATCAGCTTGCCTTTGCGCGGCGTGGTGCCTGCCATGGCCAGGGCTGCATCGTGGACAGTGGGCCCCATTACATCTAAGTGATCCGGACGAATATTGGTGATGACGCCCAGGGTTGAGCGGATCATGGTGTCTTCACAGATCGCCTGGTATTTTGGGTTCAGTGCCATGCACTCAGCCACCAAGGCCGTTCCTTGTCGATGGGCGGTGACCGCGACGGCACGCAACTGCTCGATGATGTTGGCTCGTCCCTGTCGCTGAATGGAGTACTCGGAGCCATCCTCCAAAATCATGCGGGGCCTGGAACCGGTGGTTTTGGCGCAGGTCCGGATCCCGCCCTCCCGCAGTCCGGCCGCGATGAGCCGTGTGACCGAGCTTTTGCCGCGGGTGCCGTTGACGTGGATGCGAACCTCAACCCGACGGAGGTTGCGCATGTGAACGGCGAATTCCCAGATGCCGTAAGCGACAAGCGCCCCGAGCACGATGCTCAATACGGTCACCGATTTGCTCCTCGCATGAATGCTAAGGGCTGAAATCTACTGCCTCTATTGGTGGGGTGGCAACGAAAAAGTGAAGTCTCACCACCGTGTCGCTTCGCGACACGGCACAAGTGTTTCTGCTCTGGTGTGATCTTTTGCATCCTTGACTCAATTGGTAAGATTGTGCCTCATCAAGAAACACTAGACCCAGGTAATCAAGGGGTCCCCTGTCTGCACCCTTTGTCCCGCCTCCACGTGGATGGACGCCACTTGGCCGTCATGACTGGCCCGGATTTCATTTTCCATCTTCATGGCTTCAAGAACCAGAAGAACTTCGCCGGTTTTAACTTGTTGGTCTGCTTTTACCATCAGTTTGACGACCACCCCGGGCATGTTGGCGCACAAGCTGTTGCCGCCGGCTGCCGGTTTTGGGGGCGTTGCGACTGAGGCTCCTTTGGGGATGGCGCGCGGGGCTGCTTGAGGCGCTGGACGTGGAGCCGGACTCGATATTGAGGTTTGGCCGGCCGTGATGGCCACCTCAAGCTCTTGTCCATTCACGATGACCAAGGCTTTGTCTCCAGTCAGGGATTTGACTTGAACTTTGTAGCTTCGGCCTTCGATCTCCAGCTCCATCTCTTGTCCTGCTTGCATGGTTTCGGCTCCTCATGGAATGGCTTGACGGACCTTGGCCTCCACGTGGCGGATGCCGTCGTAGAGCGCATCGTTTCCTGGGACCCAGCCATTGATGCTCAGGGTCCTGGACAAGACACGGCGGCCCTTGCGGGTCAATGTATTGAGTTCCAATAAGACGGTCTGTACCCGTTGGGCCAGGCCGGGATGCAGACCGGGCCTGAGGCAGTAGGCGTCATAAGGAATGCGGCCTGTTTTGGCCACGATGGCCAACTCGCCCACGTCCAGTCCGGCGGTTCGGGCGTCCCTTAAGGCACCGGCCCAGGTCGCGGCGACGTCGTAACGTCCGGCGAAAAGGCCTTCCAAGCATCGCCGGTGATCTCCCGCGAATTCCACCGAGGCAAAATCTCTTTCAGGGACGAGGCCCAGGCTGAGCAGATGGTGCAAAGGAAAGAGGTAGCCCGAAGTCGAATTCGGATCCGCAAAGCAGATCCGGGCTCCGCGCAGGCGCTTGATGTTGCTGTGGGGATTGCCCGCGGGTGCCACGAGGTAACTGGAGTAATTGACCGATCCGGCAGCCACATGCGAGGCGATCAATTGAAGCGCTGGCAATTGGCGTTTGGCCCGCACATACGCCAGGGGTGAAAATTTGGCCAGATCGATCTCGCCGCGGGTCATGCGGTCGATCAAGTCACCATAGCTTTCGGTCACCACCAGGCTGACCGGGCGGCCCAGTTCCAAAGACATATGCTCAGTCAGGGCCCGGAAGCGTTCTGCCGTGGCTTCCTTGCCCACCACCGGGGTCATGCCGAAAACCAGTGGAGCCTGGGCGTTTTCAGATGCCTTTTCTGTCTTTTGGGGCGGCGTTTCAGGCGCTGGGCTGCTCATGGACCAGCGACTTGGCAACAAGATCCCGAGAAGCCCCATCAGGAGAATCCAGGTGAAGTGCCGGGCCTTCATTCCGCCACCTCCACCCGATTGCGACCCGCCCGCTTGGCCTCATATAGAGCAGCGTCGGCGCGTTCGATGAGTTGGGTCAGCTCTTCGGCCTCCACGGCCAATTCGGCCACGCCCAGGCTGATGGTCAGTTTGCCGCCGGGTTGTTCTTTGCCCCCTTCGAACTTTTCTTTTTCTACTGCCTTACGTAGTTTTTCCGCTGCCCGGACAGCCGCTTTTTTGTTGCTATCCAAAAGTGCGATGCAGAACTCTTCACCGCCGAAGCGACCGATGATGTCGATGGACCTCAGGTTGCTTTTCATTACCTCAGCCAAGCGGGCCAGCAGTTTGTCACCGGCCACATGCCCATGGGTGTCGTTGAAGTGTTTGAACTTATCCACATCCAGCATGATGAGGCTCAGCGGGTGGTCGCCGCGCTTGGCTCGCAAGATCTCAAACTCCATCCTGGTCAGCAGATGGGTTTTGTTGGCCAGCCCGGTCAAACCATCGGTGGTGGCCAACTCCTCCAATTTCAGGTTGACCTCGCTCAGCCGAAGGTTGGTGCGTTTCAGTTCTTCGTTTTTCTCAACGATTTCTGCGGAGCGTTCGCGGACTTTGTGCTCCAGGTCATGGGTGTAGCTGGCCAGCTCGGCGGCGGTGTTGTTGAATACTTCGCCCAGCGTGCCCAATTCATCCCGGCGCGTGACCTCGATGCGATGGTCCAAGTCGCGCTTGCGCAGGTGTTCTGCCATGACGTGCAGGCGGCGCAGGGGTTTGATGACCTGGCTGGATAGACCCAGAATCATGGCCAGGGTCATCAGCACCATGAGCACGCCGGTCAATTTGATGACATACCAGCGCAGCTTGGCTGTGCGTTGCTCGAGTCGGTCCAGGGAGAACTCGGCCAGTAAGGTACCCCAGCGCAGGCCTGACTTCACCGGCAAGGCGATCTCCAAACGGTTTCCCTCGGGTCGCAGGATGGTTCGGTACAGGACCCTGTCCGATGACAGGGCCCTTAACGCGAAGGGATCACGGCGCAGCTCGCCGTAAGCGGTCTCTTCGGTGTGGGCGATGACGCGACCCTCGCTGTCCAGCACGCAAAGTGAGCGCAGGTCCCGGATGGGATCCCGAACCGAGCTGTTCTCCATCTCCGGTTTCGCGCCCAGATTGGATGCGGGTGGCCGAAATTGGGCCAAGTAATCGTCCAGGCGCTCGATTTCGTGGTTGGCCAGAGCGATGGAGCAGGGCACGGACAGGGCGCTGAGCAAAGATAGCCCCCGGTGTTTCATTTCGTCCATGAGCTGGTCTTCGGTGAAACGCACCGACACCAAACCCCCGGCACCCAGAATAGGAAGGGTTAATGCGATAACCAGCAGGATTAATTTGGGGCGGATACCCATGGGGCGGATCCTATTCCCGATTGGACTTTGATAGCAAGCTTGAGGCGCTTAGAGCGGTGCTTGCCAGCTGATGGGGATGCCTAGCATGAACATGATGGGGCGACGATCACCACTGTCGAAGAAGAGACATAAGGAGGCGTTGAGCTGGACACCGATTCTCAAGCCCACGTCCGTCCTGAAGGTGTAGCCAATACCGGGCGACACGTAAAGCCCAAGGAATTCTTCATGATCAGATTCGGAGCCCCCGTTGTCCCAGAACCTTATGTCTACACCAAGGCCGATGCGAAGGCTGTGTTTGCCCTTGGGGTCCAGATTGATGGGCACAAAGGGGCGGCTGCCAATGTGCCAGATAAGGTTGGTTTTTGCGCCTGACCAGAAACCGAGCTCCATGATGGTCCAGGCGATGTCTTCCCATTTCAAGGAGGCGACGAAGAGATCGCTACCTAACAGGATTCCGTCTTCCAGTTCGTAGCCAACGACCGGCACCAGGTCCACCCATTCGGTTTGCTGTCTTCGCTGCTCGTCGGTTATGACCTTGGGCGGCGATGGCTCTGGCGATTTTACAACTACAAACTTGCGCGTGGGAGGTGGGATTGGGCCGGATCGCGTGTTCCGGGTTGCTTTGTCCTTGCCTGCCAGCTTGGCCACGACCTGTGTTAAGGATTTGGAAATCTCGTCTTCCGTGCAGCCGCCCGAGGTGGTGGCTGCGGCTTCGGAGGAGGCTTTCTTTAGATCGTGCAGGGTGACCGAGACTTCGCAGCTGGTGCCAATCTTGATGATTTGGCCGTGTAGGGTTTTGTCCGCCGCAAGCTCTCGGCCCAGTTCGATTTGACATTTCTGGTCGAAGCAATCCTTGTAGGACTCACGCTTGGCCGTGAGTAGACGTTTTTTGATTTCGTTCTTGGGTACAACCTCAAAGCTGCCTGTGGCCGTGAGCTTGGCCGAGAGAATGTCGGTTAATGCCTCCAGAAGCTTTGCGTCCAGGGTGATTCGTTTGGCCTCTATCTGAAAAACGGCCACGATGGGTTTGGGACCCTCGGCCTTTGCGGGCAGGCAGATTGTTAACAGGCAGAACAAAGACAAGCATGGGATCGATTTGCGCACCGCGTTCTCCAGTTTTGGTTATCCCGATTTTGATTATCCGGGCATACTAGGGTGAGCTCGTGGCTATCCCAAGGAAAAATTCCTATCATGACGGTTGGGGGCTTGTCGGATTTGCAGCAAAGGGTTAAGATGAATAGATGCAGGAGGCGGTAACAATGAGGCGGCATGAAATTGGATGCTTGGCGGCGATGTTTTTGGTTGCATTGCTGTGGACGGCTTGCAGCGGCTATGAGGGGATTTCCGATGCGGGGCAGGATGCGCTTGATGGACAGGTAGGCGGCGATGATGGGGGTGGGGGGTGTTTGGAGGCTTACCCGGGGCAGGTGGTCATCAATGAAATTTTCTTGTGGCCGGTGGGCGTGGCGGCCCCGGTGGCTTGCTTCATCGAGATCGTCAACACTTCGTCGGAGCCCTTGGCCCTGGAGGGTTGGACTCTGATAGACGGCGATGGGCATTCGGCGGCTTTGGACTTGCCGGAGGGCGTGTCCTTACAGCCGGGCCACCCCATGGCCTTGTCTCTGTCAGATGATGCCCAAAGTGAGAGCTGGCTTTCGCCGGGCCTTGTGATTGATCAATTCCCGGTCGAGGCTCGCTTGTTCGAGATGTGGGCCGGCGAGGTGATGGTGGATCGGGTTGATCTCCGCACGGGGCTGTGGCCCGTGGTCGACGGGGCCTCTTTGTCGCTGGATCCAGAGCACCAGAGTTTCATGGGCAACGACGATCCGGACCATTGGTGTCAGGCTGAAGTCTCCTTCGCTGGAAGTCTGCAGGGCAGCCCGGGTGCGGTCAACCCGTCTTGTCCCACACCTGTGATCTGCGTCGATCCCGCCGAGGACTGTACGGACACAGTTGGGGATTGTTTGGAACCCTATTGTCTGCCTGTCGAAGAAGGCCAGGGATGCGGACAGCAGGCAGCTGATGACCCGCCCACTTCGGACAACCCTTGTCTGCTTGGTATTTGCAACGATGTTCTGCCGGGTTTTGCCGATCGGCCTGACGGTTCGGCCTGCGATTTGGTTGAGCCTGTACTTGGTTCTTACTGTGTCGAGGGTGGATGCCTTCCGCCGGAATGCGGAGACGATGTGCGTGGTCCATTGGAGGGCTGCGACGACGGGGGGCGCGAGGACGGGGACGGCTGTTCCGCCGACTGCGAGTTGGAAGGCTGCGGCGACGGTGAGTTTGATGAAGGAGAAGACTGCGACGACGGCAGGAATGGCGATGATGCGGACGGATGCCGTGATGATTGCCGTTTTTCCTGCATCGATTCCCTGGTCGATTGCAAAGATCCCACGGGTGACTGCGCTCTGCAGGTCTGCGCCGAGGGTGGTTTGGGCCAACTCTGCCAAGCCATCCAGGATCTAAATGATATTCCGATGGATGACGGGGAGCCCTGCACGATGGAGCGTTGCAGCGATCTGGGCCTGCCCGAACATGCGCCTTTAGATGACGGTGCGGCCTGCGACAACGGCATGGGTAGGGTGGGGGATTATTGTCGGAATGCGCTGTGTATTGATTCGGTATGTGGAGATCGGGTGGTGGGTCCCCTGGAAGACTGCGACGACGGAAATTCGGACCCCTGCGACGCTTGTCTGCCCGACTGTACGGCCCGAAACAATGTCTGCGGTGACGGTTTATTCTGTCCCGAACAGGAAGGCTGTGAAGACGGCAATCTCGCCGATGGAGACGGATGCTCGGCTTCCTGTGAGTTGGAGCACATGCTCTGCCCGGCCGACATGGTTCATGTGCCGGCCGATGCCTTGCTGGATGTACCGAATGCCTTCTGCATGGACCGCTACGAGGCCTCCCGGCCCGACGCCACTTTTCTGAGCATGGGCCATGATCTTTCACGAGCGGTCTCTCAACCCAACGTCATTCCCTGGCATTACAACCCCATCAGCATCGATAGCCTGGGCGAATTTCAGCTGGCCTGCGAGGCTGCCGGCAAGCGACTTTGCGGCAGAGAAGAGTGGTACGCTGCCTGCACCGGGCCGGAGCGACACGACTATTGCTACGGCGATTTCGCGGACTGGGACAAAGAGCGCTGCAACTGCGTGGACACCCACTGCGATGATGTCTGTGAGGCATGGGGCCTCGACCCCTGCGATGACGCCAGCGGTTGTGGTTACCGCATGTACTATGATGGATACGCTTCTTTCTACGTGATGCCCACCGGATATTTCTCCGCCTGCGTGGACTCCTTCGGCGGTTTCGACATGTCCGGCAATGTTTGGGAGATGGTGCCCTCCGACGTGGACCCCAACCTGCGAGGCTACGAAATCCGCGGCGGCGCCTTCAATTGCGGTGGACCCATGACCCGCCTCCAGTGCAACTACAATGCAAACTGGAACTCCCTCTACGCAGGCTTCCGCTGTTGTAGCGATTCCCTTTGAAGAGGGGGACGTTGTTGCGTTATTCTCGTTATTCGAAGAATAACGAGAATAACGCAACAACGTCCCCCTCCGTGAGGTCGATAGCATGGAAGCCTGGTCCATCAACGATTCTTTGGATCTATATAATGTGTGCGCCTGGGGGGCGCCTTACATGGACATCAACGAGGCGGGCCACCTGGTGGTCAAGCCTCGTGGCGACGCGGGACCCAGCGTGGACATGAAGGATTTGGTCGACAGTTTGATGCGGCGTGGATTGTCTCCGCCCATTCTGCTTCGTTTTTCTGACATCCTGCAGCACCGCATCGAGACTCTGTGCAAGGCCTTCGAAAACGCCATCGATGAGAATGAGTACCTGGGTGAGTATCGTTTCATCATGCCGATCAAGGTCAACCAGCAGCGCTGGGTGATCGAAGAACTTTTGGAGCATGGGCGGCCTTTTCATGTCGGCCTGGAGGCGGGCTCCAAACCCGAACTCTTCGTGGCGCTTGCCATGGTGGATGATCCTGATGCCCTGATCATCTGTAATGGTTACAAGGATCGGGAGTACCTGGAGACCGCCTTGATGGCGCAGAAATTGGGGCGCCAAGTCCTGGTGGTGGTGGATCGATTCGCTGAATTGCCTGCCCTTTTGGACATCGCGGCGGAGCTTTCGATTCGACCGCGCATCGGCGTGAGGACCAAACTCAACAGCAAGGGCTCGGGCAAGTGGATTGAATCGGCGGGGGACAGGAGCAAGTTCGGGCTGAACCCGACCGAGTTGATTCAGGCTGTATCCATGCTTCGTGAACGGGATTACTTGGATTGCTTGGAGCTTTTACACTTTCATTTGGGCAGCCAAATCAACAACATCGCGGCTGTCAAAAACGCGCTCAGGGAAGCCTCCAGGCTTTTTGTGGATCTTCGACGCATGGGGGCGGATTTGAAGTTCATGGACGTGGGCGGCGGGTTGGCTGTGGACTACGACGGCTCGCGCACCAACTTTCACTCATCGATGAACTACTCGGTGCAAGAATACGCCAACGACGTGGTCTGGGCCGTGGAGGATGCTTGTCGGCAGGCCGAAGAGCCCGTCCCCACCTTGCTTTCCGAGAGCGGTCGCGCCGTGGCCGCACATCACGCGATGCTGATCTTTGATGTCCTGGGCGTTAACAAACGTGGTTCCGGTGAGATCCCCAAAAAGCCTGCTCCTGATGACCACAATGTGTTGCACCTCTTGTGGGAGGTCTATAACGCCATCAACCGCAAGGGTTATCAGGAGGCTTTTAACGATTTGCTGGAATACCGAGCCGAGGTCCAGTCTCTTTATTTGCACGGTGTCATCAATTTAGAAAAACGGGCCTACGCCGAAGAACTGGGTTGGGCCTGTGCCCAGAAATTGCTTCGTGTCATCCGGGGCTTGGACTATGTGCCGGACGACTTCGAGGATCTGGAGAAAGTTGTCTCCGATACTTACTACTGCAACTTTTCCGTGTTCCAGTCGGCACCTGACCATTGGGCCGTCAAGCAGCTTTTTCCTGTCATGCCCATCCATCGCCTGGGCGAAAAGCCGACCCGGGCAGCAACCATCGCCGATTTGACCTGTGACTCGGACGGCAAGATTGATCGTTTCATTGATATGCACGACGTACGCGACACCTTGCCACTCCATCCCCTTGGCGACGATCCTTATTTGTTGGGCGTGTTCATGGTGGGGGCCTATCAGGAGATATTGGGGGATTTGCATAACCTCTTTGGTGACACCAACACAGTCAACATTCGTCTGGATGAGGACGGTGAGACCTGTGATTTGAACAATGTGACCATGGGCGAGAGCGTGTCCGAGGTTCTGAGCTACATGCGCTACACAGGCCGCAAACTGAGCAATAAATTGCGTACGGCGGCCGAGATGGCGCTGAAGCGTGGAGAGATTTCGCCCGAGGACGTTCGGGTTCTGATGCAGCATTTCGACCGAGGCCTGATGGGCTATACCTACCTGGAAGACAACTAAAGCCTAAGGAACTGACCATGGATCTAAAACTTGAAGGCCAGAAGGCGCTGGTCTGTGGCGCCAGTCGTGGTTTGGGTTTTGCCTGTGCCCAGGCCCTGCTGACGGAAGGGGCGGATTGTTGCATCGCTTCTTCTTCCGAAGAACACATCCGCGAGGCAGCCGACCGGCTGGCCGAGGTCACCGGCCGATTGCCGACTTGGGCCGTGGCCGATTTGACCCAGGCAGGCGATCGGGAGGCACTTTTTCGAAAGGCCGAACAGAGCTTGGGCCAGATCGATATCTTGTTGGCCAATGCAGGCGGTCCACCGCCCGGACCATTCGAAAGCCATCCGGCCGAGCACTGGCAACTGGCCATCGATTTGGCCCTGGGCATGGTCACCCACCTCTGCGGTCTGGTCTTGCCCGGCATGCGAAAACGTCAACATGGGCGAATCGTTCAGATCGTGAGCATCGCGGGACTAGAGGCCATCGATGGTTTGATTTTGTCCAACGCCTCTCGTCCAGCGGTTCTGGGCTTCGCCCATGCCCTGGCCCGTGAGGTGGGGAACGATGGCGTGTTGGTCAACTCCATCTGCCCGGGAATTTTCCTGACCGACCGCATTCGCGAGCTCGGCCGGGAGCGTTCCAAGCGTCAAGGCATCAGCCTGGAGCAGTATCTGGATAATCTGGGTGGGGATATCCCCCTGGGGCGTCCCGGTGATCCCAAGGAAGTCGGCGATTTGGCATCTTTTCTGGCCTCACCCCGCAATAGTTACATGACCGGCGCGGCCCTGGTCATCGACGGAGGAAAGACCCGAAGGCTTCTGTGATTTGTTTTTGGTTTGTTGCCTCCTTGCCTCCTTGCACTGCAAGTTCTATGCTCCGGGCAGGAGGATTTCATGCCAGGTATCGGCGTCATTTCAAACCGTAACGCCCGTTTAAATAAGCTTTATCCCCAATTGAAGAACAGACTGGCTTTCTTGGTGGGTCGGGGCGGAGACCTTGCGTCCACGGGTTCCTTGGACGATGCGCGTTCCGCCATGGAGGAGTTCAAGCGGGTGGGTATCGACATGGTGGCCATCAGTGGCGGCGATGGCACGGCGCACCGGACCATCGAGATACTCATTGATGTATACGGCGATGCCGAATTACCACCGGTGTTGCTTCTGCCCACGGGCACGCAGAACATGATCCCGGGTTCCTTCGGCATCCGGAACAGTGGGGTGACGACCCTGTTGTTGGCCATGGCCCGATATCGCCATAACATTCCCTTGCGCTGCATTCGGCGCAACGTGCTTAAGGTCAACGAACATTACAGTTTCATGTTCGGTGTGGGTATCGCACCAAGATTCTTGCAAGAGTACTATCGGCTGGAGGCCACAACGCCGATCAAGGCGGCCATGCTGGCGGGCCGTCTTGCGTTCGAGGGGATCCAGGGCACGGAGCGGGCCAAGTGGTTGACCGCGAAGATGCCCATGGAGATTCGTTTCGATGAAGGCCGATCTTTGCGAGTTCAGCCCCATTCGGTTTTTTGTTCCTTCATTGAAGAGATTTCCTTGCGTTTCAGGACTTTTCCTCGGGCCGGCTGGGATGAAGGCGTCTTTGAGGTCATGCAGGTCAAGGACAGTCCGATCCTGGTGCCCAAGGGCATGCCTTTTTTGTGGATGGGTTCAATCCGACCCTTGGATGGCTTCGAGCGGGCCATGGCTCGTCGTTTGGAGTTGGTAATCGACAAGCCCGAACCCTACACACTGGACGGGGATGTCTATGATCCGACGGATCGTTTTGTCATTGAGGCCGGTCCGGAAATCGACTTTGTGGTGCCTGGTCTGAAGATTCTTCCCGGCGACAGCCGGGTGCGAAGCGGTAAGATCGGTCCCTGGGGTATGCAGTTCATTGTTTGATATGAGCGAGGTGTGGCGTGATGGCCAAGATCAAAGGCAGGCCTTTGGGGGATAGAGAGATTCTCGCAGCCTTGTTTCGGTCTCGGGTGGAGGAGGAGAGCCCCCAGACGGATTCGCGCTGGCGTCAGTTCTGCTTTGATGAAGATCGGCTGAGTTTGGAATTGCGCGAATTGGCGAAACGAACCGGCAAGCGGGTGGCGGTCAAGCGCACCAAGGCCTTCGCCGCCGAGTTTTCCAAGCGGATGCGACTGCGCATCTCTCGCTTGGACCCGGTGGATCTGCCGGCCCCGGTGGACGACTTGAAGCTTCCCCGACATCTGGTGGGCACGGCCCTGGGGGTATTGGGCGCTGATTTGTTCCCTACTCGGCGGCGCGCACATCGACTGGCCATGGGCGCGGCCCGCGATTTGGCCTACTTCGGTTATGGCCGCCTGAGCGATCAGGTCCTGCCCCATCCGGCGGATTTGGTGCGTGGCGCCCTGGCGGGCGAGGACAGTCTCTATGTCCAGCCGGTGCTCTTGGACGAGGCGGGTCATTCCATGCGCCGTCGCTGGTCCATTTTCGACCTTGTGCAGGCCGATCCACACATGCACAGAGAACTGGATGGGGAAGGCGAGTTGGCCCGCTTTCAACAGCGACTCAGAGAAGATCCACTGGATGGCACCATGGTCAGCCGGCTGCGCTCTTTTTTTTCCCGGCGGGCCACCATCGGATTACGCGATACCGGTCGATGGGTGCTTGGCTCTCGCCATCCCTGGTTTGGCTGGGAACGGGCCCGGGAGTTGTTGGCCCATTGCCAGGATCGATGGGGCACTGAAAATTTCATCTCGCCCCAGGTTGCCTTTTACTTGCCGGATTTAGAACAGGACGAAGAAGAACTGGAAGCCGTAGAGGCCCTCAATCGCTCCTTGGTCGATCTCTTCGCCAAGCGACTGGCCGGGAAGGTGCCTGCCGGCATGGTCGAAAAGCTGGGGTCCGACGGCCTGGCACTGATCTCGGACGCAGCATTGGACTGTCACCTGGATTTGCCCGACTTTGATCTGGAGCGGGCAGATCGCATCGGCGGCGAGACCGCCTTGCGTTTCGCGAGCCACGTTGTTGGCTCGGTTGGCAAGGAACTCATAGGGCAAGGGAGCGGCCATGCTCGCAATTTCAACTTGCAGGCCCACTTTCTGGCCAAGGGAATGGAAGATCGTTGGCTGGATGGCTTCGCCGATGACGACAAACAGCGGATCTACACGGCCTTGCTCGAATTGCTTAAAGAGCACGATGCCGGCGGTGGTCTGAAGGACGAAACCGGACAGTTGCTGAGTTATCGCCGCCCGACCCATCGGATCTACACTTTCGTGGCCAGCCCCGAGCCCATGCCCCGGGCTGAAGAACAGGTCTTGGACAGTTTTGATCTAAGTGAACTCAAGTTGCCGCAACACGCCCATTTGCTGCAAGCCCATCCCGAGATCTTCGAGAAGCTGGTGGTGTTCTTCGTGCTGGTCATGCGACTCCATCAGGATACGGGGCATTTGCCTGATCTGAAACCGCCCAAGGCCCTGCGTGACTTCTGGTTGCTCGGCATTTGGGGAACCCAGACCCGTAACCTGGTGGTTCACCTATACGCTCATCGGGACACGGGCAAGGTGCGCTCCGAGATCAGGCTTTTGGCTACAGAGCAACATCGGGCACTGGAGCCGGAAGATCCCCTCTTGGAAGAAGCGGCTGTGACCAGGTTGGCCTCCGCTCGCTTGAACTCTGTGCTGACGGTCGGTCTCTTGCGGGCCCTTGGTACCTTCTCCATGGCAGCGGAAGAGAGTTACCAGGGAACCAGGGTGCAGGCCCTCGGCACGGTGGCTTTTGTCCGTCAGAGCCTGGAGGTTTTCCGAGAGACCGCCCGGACCGGCATCAAGGGCAGCTTGGTGGATCTGGCCACCACCTTGGAGGTGCTGGTGGATGCTTCGGTGGACGCAGCCCAACGAGGACTGGACCGAGTAGCCCGCCTGAGTCGCTCCGACGAGTAGCGAAGAATTTCATCCGTCACAAGTTTTGCACATTTCAGTCATGGCCTTGCCTCAAAGGCTGCATGAACGGACCATGCTTCGCCCCTATGCTTGATCCAGAAACCAGATCAAGACAGGAGGCTAAGCATGTTGCGCAATTTGTTAATGTGGCCCATTCGGATCCATTTGTTGGGGAGTCTGGGGATTGTGGTTGTGGTCTCTTTTGTCATCTCTGCCCAGGTCTCAAATCGATACAGCTTCGCAAACAGCGAGTTGGTGCAGGACGTGATGGAGCGCTGGGGCGCGCCCATCGTCCAGCCGGCGCCCTCGGTCCGCTATGTGACCAGCGGTGCGGTCTTTAACACCCTTCAGCCCTTGGCCCTGGCTGGACAGAAGATCAAGGTTCGGGCCAGCATGAATTATCGCAAACGGGGCCTGGTCTATTTTTCGGGTTTTGACTTTGACTTCTCCGGGGATTATCGGGTGGTCAACGACCGACCCCATGCCGTGGACCTGGTTTTTGTTTTTCCTATTCGCATGCAGTCGAATCAGGTGCTCTTGAGTGATTTTGCTTTCCAGGTGGATGGCAAGACCGCGCCTGCCGACATGGCGGCGGGGCAGGACAAGTTGGTCTGGACGGGTCGGGCCCGGGCGGGGCAAGAACTGAGTTTTCACGTCGGTTTCCGCGGGCGAGGTCTGGATAGCTTCATCTACGAGATGGATCCGGATTTGCCCGTGCGAGATTTCGAGATGATTTTTGAGGTTTCCGGTGGGGACACTTACGACTATCCCGCAGGGGTTGTCTCTTCTGATGATGTGCAGGTCACGGATGGGCGGGTGAGTCTGGCCTGGCGTCATGCTTCTTTGGAGTCAGGGGTGCCGGTGGGCTTGATTTTGCCCCGCGAGCAGGCTTTTGACACCGTGGTGGCTGCCATGGTGAGGCGGGGCTGGGCACCCTTTTTGGCTTTCTTTTTGGGTTTGACTCTCTTGGCTCTGGCTGGAAAACGACGTTTTGCCTTCTATGAGGCTTACCTGCTCTCTGCGTCCTTTGCTTTATTTTTCGTCTTGCTGGCTTATCTTGCTGCCTTTACCTTTTTCGCCTTGGCTTTTGTGATCAGTTGGCTTCTGGTCAGCACGCTCTTGGTTCTGTATTTGCGGGCTTGCCTTGGCAACCGGGCCGGCCTTGTGGGTTTGGGCTTGAGCATTGCGTTTTTGTTGGTGCCCAACCTGGCGGTGATCTTGGAAGGATTCACCGGGCTGATTTACACCGTAGAGATTACTTTTGGTCTGGGCCTGGCCATGTTCCTCACCCGCCGAAAGGTCTTTCGCAAACTTCTCGACGAACTGAGCCTCTCGGGCAAGCTGCCCCAGGAAGGAAAACAAGATGCGCTCTGAAATAACTATCGCTTTCGTGTGCTTGGCAATGGTGTTTGCTTCCGGGCGTAGTTTGGCTCAGGCACCGTCCAAACCCGCCGCGGTGGCCAGCTTGCCCTTGGAGGAGGTTTTGCGTCTTTACCGACAGGCAGACAGGCCCAGCCATATTCATGCGCCGGTGGCCCCGGTATCCGCCACCGTGGATCGCATGGAGCTCAAGGCTCGTCTCTTGGACGCGGCATTGGATATTCGCGGCACCTTCCAGGTCAGCATCTTGAATGATGGAGCGTGGGTGCGTGTGCCTTTGATCCAGCTTGGTCCCGGTAGTCATCTGGCCGAGGTGCCACGCTTGAAGCGTGGTGTGCTCCTGGTGGAGGAGGGCAGCTTATGGCTCTTGACTCGCGAGCAGGGTCATTACGATTTTGATTTGGCCTGGGTCGAGGACGCGAAGGTTACAGGAGAAACCCGACAAGCTCAGCTCAAATTGGCACCGGCCACCGTAGCCCGCTTGTCGGTACAGCACGACGCGGGTTTGTTCACCTTGAAGCCGGGTTTTGTATCGGTCGGGGCTGAGGGGGCGGTCTACTACCCCAAAGCGGGTCGCCTTGCTGTCGGCTGGGCGCGCTCGGCCGCGGCGGCCGAGCGCAGTGAGCAGGCGGTGGTGGCCGAACGACCACAGTTGGAGCCTGTCGTGAGGCAGGCAGACATCTCGGTGGTGGCCACCTTGCAAGGCCGTCGTATCGTGCGTGCCAAGTATGAACTGAGCTTCGCCGGCAACCAGGAGATTCTTTGCGACTTGCCCGATGGACTTGTTTTGCGCCGGGTGCATTTGAACGGCCTGCCGGTGGCCTTTGAAGTACAGGAGGGCAGGGTGACACTACAGGTGGCACCCAGGCGAGCAGGCGATGAGACGGCGCGATTGGAGCTGCTTCTGGATGGACAGGGAGAGGGGTTTTTGCTTTCCGGCAGGAAGCGTTTTGTCCTTCCTTCCTTGAGTTGGGGCATCAATCAGGTGCGGGTCTCATTGCACATGCCGAGGGTTTTCAACTATCGTTGGACCGGCGGCAGTCTGGCACCGACCTCGAAGATAGCCGAAGTTCAATACGCTCACCAAATCCCCACGCCGGGAAAAAGTTTAGGATTCCGCCAGCAGTTGGTCCAGGGTGCACCGGATTTGCACCTGGACTACACGGTGGACCTGGCCGGTCATTACTTCGACGGCCTCAACCCGCGCCCTCAATCCATCAAGTCCGTGACCTCCACGCAGGCCGCAACCGCGGAGCCAGTGGAAGGCGCACAAGTCTCGGTGCGGGCCGAGACCCAGGCGGCGGTGAGGACCTCGGGTTGGGAGGGGGAGTAGACTGATCTGTTTATTGTGTGATTGTCACAAGCTTCGGGGACTGACCGACGGTCACGGTCACCCCCCCCTGGCTCACGGTCAGGGTTTCCTCTTGGGTCTCTGCCTGGCTGTCCGGCACGAGGTCCTCGACCAGTACGGATGGAGCCGAGATTTCAGTGAGTGAGACACTACCGCCTCCTCCCTCGTCCCAGATGATGAAGACCGGGCCTTGGTTTCCCTCGAAGCGATAGACGCCGGCAGAAACCTTGCTTGGCGAACTGGTATTCTTGAGGGCTGCTCCTAGCAGTCCGTAGGTGGTATAGGCCTTCTTCTTTGTGCCACCCGCAATGCCCCGACTCGACTCCTCGCCCAACCCGTCATATATGAGGCCCATGGAGTCGAAGAATCCGGGAATTACAGATCCCGCATAGCCCTCGATAAGGGTCCAAAAGAAGATGCGTTGGATGCCCGCGGCGGACATCCAGGCCACCATGCGCGCCAGGTCGATTGCCTGTTCCTCTTCAGTGCGCGGCCCGAGATCCGGCGAAGGTGGGTCACCCGTGTAGAGTCCGGTCTCGGTGCACCAAAATGTCACGCCTTGGGCCAGTCCGTGTTTTTCCAATAGCGCCTTGAGGTCCGGGACGGCCTGAGCGATCTCCGATGCCGTTGGTTTCTCCCTGTAGTAGTGCATATCAAATACGTCGAAGGCCCGCCCGCTAAGCTCGGCTGCGGCGATCTCCTCCAGGAAGCTTTCATAGCGTTGGTGGCTCTCGCTTGATGTGTCGTACTGGTTGCTGATTCCGGCCAGCAGAATTTTGCAGCTCGGACAGGCGGCTCGAACGAGGGGCTGGCTTCGGAGGAAAAATGCAGGGAATTTTGAGTGGTCCGTCCACAGGAGGTCGGGTTCGTTGCCGATCTGCCAGTGTGTTATCTGTGGGTATATCTTTACCAGATCGGTCAAGGCGGCATCGTATGCGTCATCAAGGCTTTCGGTCGGGGAAATGGGGTTGATGCAGCCATAGATTTCAAAGCCCGCCGAAAGCATCTTCTGAGAAAGAGATTCATGGATGTGTACAAACTCGCCGTTGCCCAGGTAGAAAAACTCCACACGCGCCATCAGGCCGGACAATGCTTCCATGTGTGCCAGAACTGCGTCGTTGAATTGGATTTCGTTGCTAAGCCCCAGGCTTTCGAGTAGCTCTTCTTGTTCAATGGGGTCATTGGGGAAGTTTCCAGCACCGGTAAAACCCAGTCGATGCGGAATCGTTTCCGTGGCCTCGTCGTCGGTGTTGCTGCTGCAGGCGGCTCCGCCCAGACAAGCCGCCATCAATGCTGCTGCAATAAGAATATGCCTCATGTGTCCAGCCTCCCAGATTTCAAAATATTGTAAGCCCTGCTAGCCTGTCAAGACGCAGGCCGGGGGCCATTGCAAGAGGTCGGGCTCTTGGCGTAAATTTGTACTGGAGGGGAAGGGAGGCTGTAAGTGGAAGAATTTCTGAAGTCCACGACCACCATCGAGTCGGAGCATCCCCGCATCCGGGCCTTGGCCCGCGAACTGACGAGCGCGCTGGAAGCCCCTCGTGACAAGGTCCTTGGTCTCTTTGCTTTCGTTCGCGATGAGATCCCTTACAACGTTTTTATGATCTCCATGCACGAAGACGATTTTCGTGCTTCCTTCGTGCTGGAGGCCGGCAAGGGCTACTGCGTGCAAAAGGCCGTGTTGCTTTGTGCCCTGTCCCGGGCGGCCGGCATTCCCTGTCGATTGGCCCTGACCGAAATCCGCAATCATCGGATACCCGCCAAGCTTTTTGAGCGGCTGGGTCGCAATGTCTTTCCGGGCCACGCCTACAACCAGTTCCATCTCGACGGTCGCTGGATTTCGGCCGCCGCCACCTTCGATGCCGGTCTCTGCGCACGCGTCGGCGTGCCCACCGTTGAATTCAACGGCGAACAGGACGCCATGCTCCCCTCAAAGGCCTTGGACGGGAGCCCCTATATCGAGTACCTGGAACACTTCGGCCACTTCGCCGACCTGCCCTTGGCTTTCATCACCGAGCGCACTGCAAAGATATGGGGCGCTGACAAACGATCATGGCAAAGCCCTGAAGACGACACGGGTTATCCCAGGAGCAAATCATGAAAAGTTCAAGGATGTTTTTTTTGTTTGCGCTGTTTTTGTTTGTCGCCCTTGCAGCGGCCTGCGGAGAAGACAGGGCAGCGCCCGACGCTGGCTCGCAGGCGGATGCCTTTGACGCTGGAGGAGATGTGGCATCCGATGCGGGGCTGGACGGAGAAGCGGATGCCGGGTTTGATGCCGGTGATGCCGGAACCGACGGGGGCGGGGACCTGGAACTCGATGCGGGAGCCGACGCGGGAGCTGATGGGGGAGGAGATGCGGAAGGAGAAGACGGCAGCCAGGCCCAGGGCGACGACGGAGGGGCTGACGACGGAGGGGCTGACGACGGAGGGGCTGACGACGGAGGCACCGGAGGCGACTGGATGCCACCCGAGCTGAGTCGGGCTCAGCAGTGGGTGCGAGACAACCCCATGTTCATCAGCGCCCTGACCGTCCAGATGGGCGATCCGCCTGACGCCTTCGTCAACGACTATTTTGACAATTTTCACGCCAACGCTGTTCATCTATGGCAGACGGGCTTGCCGAATACCATGAACGGATGGGCCGATGCTGGACGTTCTGATTTTCGCTTCGTGGCCTGGACGAGGGACGATGGAACCAGCGTTGATGGAGGTGAGCTTATTGGGGGTTATCCCGCCGATGCGCCAGGGAGAATCGCCTATCAGATTGGAGACGAACCAGCGAATATGCAAGACATGTACGCGCTAGAGGAGGGATTCGAAGCCATTCGGGCCCACGATCCGGATGCCCTACTGATTCTGAATTTTTCTTTTTCGGCGGACAACATCGAGGAGATCCTGGATTACTATGTGGACCAGATGGACGGAGACATCGTCTCCTATGATCTTTATTCCCGGTCGAGTGGTGTCTACCGCACCCTGGGCATGTTTAGGGAAGCGGCCTTGCGCGCCAAGATGCCTTACTGGCGTTATATGAATAGCTATTTGGCCGCTGATCTGGAACAGCGACACCACGAGTCGGACCAACGTTGGGATGCATTCTCCGGGCTTGTCTATGGTTACACCGGGCACAGCTGGTTCATCTATCAGATTACCTCCAACCACGATCTCTATCCTATTCTATTCGAGACCGGGGATGCTTTTGATGCGGCCAAGACCTCGGCTTGGGCCATGCATGCCCAGATTAACCAGGAAATGGCCAATCTGGGCCGCGCCATCACCGTGTTGACCAGCACGGAGATTCGCTATGTGCCGACCCTTTCTTGGTTTCCCCCCGAGGGTACCGTCATTTGGGAGCAGGGGGCTGGCGGAGACCCCTACATCACCGCCTTGGAACCGGCCCCCGACCAGTTGGCCCTGGAAATTCTGGTGGGTTTCTTTAGGGATGATTACGGTGAGTTCTACACCATGGTTCAGAATGTCCGTCACGAGCACGGGGAGTTCCCCATCAACAATGACGAGGAAGGCAGCATCCGTATCGTCTTCGACTTCAGCGGCGCCCCGAGCAGTCTTGATAGGAACGCCCTGCTGAGCCTGAACAAACTGACCGGCCAGGTGGAAGTCGTTCCGATGAGCCAGGTTCAGGGGGATGTGGCCACCTTGGATATCGTCTTGGCCGCTGGCGACCCTTTCTTGTTCAAGTACATCACGGGGCAGGCTTTCGCCTTGCAGCCTTGAGCTGGTTATTACCTGCCTGTCCGAGGAGATTCCATGTTCCGTCGAAACGCTCAGGCTCAGCGAAGCATGTTTTCCATACTCTCGATTGGGTGTTCGGTTTTATCGGTTTGTCTCTTCTTGACGGCCTGCGACGGCGATACGCGAGAGCCTTGCATCCCGGCCACTTGCGCTCAACTCGCCTTGGATTGCGGCACTTGGGGCGATGGCTGTGGCCAATCGTTACAATGCGGGTCTTGTCAGGGCAGGGGATTCTGCACGGAGCGCGGTCGCTGCGAATCCCAGTGGACCGAAATGCTGGAGCAGCCTGACGGCGTTCGATTGCGCAGCCAAGTTTATCTGCCCAAGGAGATGGATGGGCCACTGCCTGCTTTGGTTTTTCGCACGCCCTATCGTTCAGAGCGCATGCAGCCCTATTACGACATCGTGGCCGCGGCTTTCAACGCCCAAGACTACGCCTTGGTCTTGCAGGACTGCCGGGGGACCCATGATTCGGAAGGCGAATGGTACCCTTTTCTTAATTCGGCGGAAGGTGCCGACGGGCGCCACGCGGTGGCCTGGACCAAGGCCCAGGCATGGTGTAGCGGTCGGGTGGGCACGGTGGGCACTTCCTATGAGGGCTACACGGCCCTGGTTGCGGCAGTGGACAATCCGGACGTGGACTTTGTGCTGGCCGATGGGCCTGGGGAGGGGCTGACGTTCTACAACGAGGGCGGGGTCTTGTCGTCCGGCATGCTTTTCTATCAGGCGGGTATCAACGAAGTCGATGATGACTTGATGTGGCAGCTGTCCGAGGCAGCCACCAACGCCTTGGAGCTGGTCGGTCTGGATGAGGCGCTCTTGGGCCATGTCGTGCCCACCTGGCGTGACGCCCTGGCTCACCCCAGCCCCGCCGATTCTTTCTGGGACTTGACCAGCCTTCGGCACGAGGCCGATGGCATTTGTGCACCTGTCATGATCACCCACGGCGCTTCCTTCGGCTGGGCACATCCGGACCGGATTTTCCGGGCGCTGACCCGGGATTCTTGCGCTGAACATCGGGATCACATTTGGTATGTGATGGGCAGCGCTTTTGACCACGGTGGTGCCATGTCCGATGTCTATCTGGGCAAGGATTCACCCCTCAGACGCATGCTTTTTGCCCTCATGGATCATTACTTGCGCGATGGAGCTTTGGACCTGGATGGCCTGCCGCGCACCCAGCTTTGGTCCTTCGGGGATTCGGAACCGGTGGCCTTGGAGGCCTGGCCGCCGCAGGTGGATGACGAGATTTTGCTCTTCCCCCACGGGGACCAATGGATGCGGCTTGAAGCTCCGGAAGACGGTATCGTGGCCGAGTTGGAGGTGGACCCGGAGCAAAACGATCCCTGCGATGTGGATGCGGTGGAATACACTTGGTGGTCCAGTGTGCCCCTGGATGATGAATTGCTTGTCGGAGGGCTTCCCCATTTGTCCTTTCAGGTTTCGGGCACCGGGCTGGACATGGACTGGTTCTGGACCTTGATGGCCTATGATCCCGCGGCCAATCCCGCCGAAGCTTATCGTAGCATCGGCATGGGCAAGTGGCGGGCCCGGCATCGAGATGGACTGGATACGGAGCAGCCTATGCTGCCGGACAGCGTGGTGCTCATGGACCTGGATTTGACAGCAACGGCGCATCGTTTTCTGCCCGGGCATTCGGTGGTCCTGCTCTTACAAGGTAACATGTGCTCTTATGTAGAAAATCCGCATACGGCAGAGAGCATCACAGCCCAGACGCACTACCGACCCAGCATTCATCGTGTTCATCAGACTGCCGCGAATCCGAGTTTTTTGAGCTTACCTGTCATTGAGCGCATCTCATCTCGTAAGATTCCTTCCAAGGATCTTCGCCCGCCGCAAGCAGCCCGAGTGCTAAGTGAGGCACGTCGAGCCTGGGCCGAGCGCAAATTGGCTCTGTAGCCTGGGATTTTTCCAGATCCGACTTTCCCTGAGAAAGCATTAAGGCTATGGTCTGCAACAACAAAAGGAGACCATCATGGCAAATCAAGTACGCGCATCCCATATTCTTCTAATGTATGCAGGTTCTGAACGCTCCACCGCTTCTCGCTCCAAGGAAGAGGCTTTAAGCGGCATCCAGGGTATCCAATCTGAAATCCAAAGCGGCACCGACTTCGGCGAGCTGGCCGGCAAGCATTCCGACTGTCCCTCGGGGCAGAGCGGTGGCGATCTGGGCATGTTCGGCCCTGGGCAGATGGTGCCTGCCTTCGATACCGTCGCCTTCAGCATGGATATCGGTGCCGTGTCCGACGTGGTCGAGACCCCCTTTGGCTACCATTTGATTAAGCGAACTGGATAAATAGCCAGCTTCGAAGATGATCGGGGCCTTTGCCAGTTTTGTTCTTTGGGCCATTGCGGCCAACGGTGTCCAGGTTCAGGCCCGCATGCAGGCCGACATCGATGCGGGCAAGCCCCTGGTGGCCCACGTCATCGTCGCCCTTTGCGACAACGTTCATCAGGGCATCGTGCCGGTCAAGCCCTTCTTGGGCAATGGGGAGGATTTTAAGAACAATTTGTATTGGGGCGCTCTCTATGGCGTGAAGCGTTTTTTGAAAAACTCCGGTGGCTGGAAGCAGCTTTCACACACAGGAAAAATGCCCCAAGGCGTGCTCGACAGAATTGTCCTTGTCAAAAAGATTAAAAGAAATGGCAAATTGGTCGAAGCGTACGTGGTTGCCGAAGCCTGGCAGGGCAGCTTGATCAAGGAGGCCACGGGTCGTTTTTTGAATTTGGCCGCAGGCCATGATGCCCAGAAGCTGACTTTGCAGAATACAAAAATCATCGAGGCAGGGGGGCTGGCTCACCTGATCGCCTACATCGGGCATGATGGCTTGATGGAATTCGATGCCCCCGTCCAACCCGAGGGCAAGTCCGGCATGGCGGCCCGCAGCGCAATCGTCTTGGCCTGCATGAGCAAACAATATTTCAAGCCGCTATTGGATAAGGCCGGGGCCCATGCTTTGACCTTGACCACCAACCTGATGCCCCCCGAAGCCTATACGCTGGATGCGACCCTCAAGGCCTGGTTTGAAGGCAAGAATGCAAGACAAAGCCGCGAAGCCGGCAACCGGGCCTTCGTCAAGTACCAAAAATGCAGCATTCGGGCTGCCCGGCGTTTGTTTACCGGTGACGATTGATTCGTGCCCTGCCATGCAAATCGTTGTATATTGTTCATGCTTGAACTTGGAAGGAGGCTAAAAGCGTGAATACAAAATTCATTGGTGGATACCTGGTATGGATTCTCTTGACCTCATTGGTTTTTTTCGCCTGTAGTGACAGCGAAGAGCAAGGGCTGCGCTTCGAAGGCTGTGACGGACCCGTGGTCATCGACGAGATTGCAGAACGCCAATACAGCATGGCGCCTTACCTGATCAATCCGACGACAGAGGGCGTGACCATTCAGTGGGAATCCATGGACGACGCTCCTTCTTATTTGTTGTGGGGGCCGGAAGGTGCTTACGATACCTGCACCTGTGTTCCACCGCCGATTCGGATTCCCCTCATCTCCGACGAGATTCTTGAAGAACACGATGGCTGGCTTTACTCCGTGACCCTGAGCGGACTCAAGCCCTATACCCGGTACCAGTACACGCTCCCCGGAGCCCAGGTGCCGATTCCAGACGCCATAGGTGTGTACCTTGGCGAGCAGCCGGAGTGGGCTGATTTTGGCGAGCAGAGCTTCATCACCGCGCCGGAACCGGGTCAGGATTTTTCGATGATCATCTTCGGCGACAACCAGCCCCTGGCCCATACCCACGAGCTCGTCGTCAACACCATGCTTTTGCATCCCGCCGATGTGGTCGTTCACATGGGCGACATCGTCCACAACGGCCAGGCCTCCCAGTTTCGAGACGTTTATGTGAGCATGGCTTCACCCGTTTTGAGGCGGATGCCCCATTTTCACATCGCCGGCAATCACGAAGGGCATGGCGACGTGATTCCCTTCGATACGCTTTTCCCCATGCCCCCGGGCGAAGCCGTGATCATCGACGGCACACCGCTTGACCCCGGGCCCCGAGTCGGCATCTTTGACTATGGGGACGCGCGTATTTTTGTCCTGGATTCAGAGCGTGAAATGGGTGAGGGGTCGGCGCAGTTGGCCTGGCTTGACGCGCAACTTGAAAACACCGTGACCGAGCATCCCGAGTTCATCTGGCTTTTTGCTTCCTGGCATCGACCGACTTTTTCCTGGTCGACTTCTCTGATGGATGGCCCGCGAGATGCGCTGCATGAGGTCCTGCTTCGTTGGAAGGTCGACGCGGTGCTGAACGGTCACAACCATTGCTATGAGCGATTCATACAAGACGGCATTACTTATCTGGTCACCGGAGGTGGCGGCGCGGGCCTGAGCGCCATCGATGCCATCGATCCGGTCCCCGGCGAAAACAGGGAAGGGGCGGCTTTGGCTTTTCACATCGTCCACGGCGAGTTCACTTCCGCCAAGGCCAGCTTTCGGGTCATCGGCGCCGAGGACGACGCAGAGATCGACACCTTTGAGCTGCTTGTTCAAGACCGATCGGACCTGTAGCGTCCCAACCTGGGAGGATTCTCGTGCGTGTGCCTGAATCCCTGGTTTCGCTGGTCGAACTGGGGATCATTGAAGAAGTTATCCGGCCCTTGATGAGCGGCAAGGAGGCGCAGGTTTACCTCGTTGTGGCGCGAGGGCAGGAATGCGTCGCCAAGGTCTACAAGGAGGCGAACGACCGGACATTCAAGCATCGCTCGGCCTACACGGAGGGCCGCCAGGTTCGAAACACCCGCGACCGGCGCGCCATGAAAAAGCACAGCGCCTACGGGCGGCAGAAGGAGGAGGAAGGCTGGCGCGATATCGAGGCCGAGGTCATTTTTCGCCTTCGCGATGTGGGCGTGCGCGTGCCTGAGCCGAAAGAATACATCGACAAGGTTTTGGTGATGGAGCTGGTCACCGACAAGAACGGCAATCCCGCACCGCGTCTGGCTGATTTGACGCTACAGCAAGAGCAGGCCGAGGAGCTCTTCGAAGGGCTGATCCGTGATGTTGTGAAAATGCTCTGTGCTGGACTGGTGCACGGCGATCTCTCCGAGTTCAACATCCTGGCGGGCGAGCAGGGCCCCGTCCTCATCGACTTCCCGCAGGCCGTCGATGCCTCGAAGAACCTCAACGCGCGCAAGTTCTTACTTCGAGACGTCGGCAATCTGACTCGATTTTTCGGGCGCTTCAGCCGAGGGCTGCGGAATCTGCAATACGGTGAAGAGATGTGGGCCCTCTATGAGCGTGGCGAGCTGACACCCGACACCCCCCTCACCGGCCGCTACCGGCCAAAAAAGAAAAAGACCGATGTCTCATCGCTCTTGGAAGAAATCTTAGAACTCGAACGCGAAAATCGAGAGCGTCGCGAAGCCTTGGGCTTGCCGCCGGCACGACCCGCCAGGCAGCCGCGCCCCAAAGCCGAAGAAAAGCCCAAACCCAAGTCAGAAAAAAAGTCAGAACGACCGCGCCGCCGCCGCAAGCCCATGCCCAAACCCAAGCAAACGCCCAAGCAAACGACCAGACAATCGGCCAAGCCCGAACAACGAAGCGAAGCCAATCGCTCAAGCACTCCAACGCCCCCCACCAAGCCACGACGCCGCCGCAGGAGAAGACGAAAGCCTGGGACACCCAGCTCCTAGTGTCTCTTGAGTCGGAACGATCTTTACAAATGAGTCAATTTGGAGAGCAGCCCGTAAATCAGTAGAGACTCTTGTGTCGGATTCCGAAGGAATCCGATGCTAGTGTCTCT
>JAFCZJ010000115.1 GCA_019314375.1 Deltaproteobacteria bacterium
CTTGGCCACCGTCACGCCGTCTTTTGTGATGGTGGGGGAGCCCCAGCTTTTTTCCAGCAGGGCGTTTCTGCCCTTGGGGCCCATGGTCACTTTAACTGCGTTGGCCAATTTGTTGACGCCTGCAAGAAGCTTGGCGCGGGCGGCTTCGTCGTAAATGAGTTCTTTGGCTGCCATGATAGATTCCTTAGTTTTCGATGATGGCGAGGATTTCGTCCTCGTTCATGATCAGGTGTTCTTCGTCGTCGATTTTGATTTCGTTGCCGGACCACTTGGAAAACAGGACCATGTCGCCCTTTTTGACCATGGGCTCGATGCGCTTGCCGTCGTCGGCTCGCTTGCCCGGTCCCACCGCGACCACCAGGGCTTCGATGGGTTTTTCCTTGGCGCTTTCGGGGATGATGATGCCGCCCTTGCTCACTTCTTCGGCTGCGATGCGCTTGACTACCACTTTGTCGTGTAACGGTTTGATTTTCATGCCTTTTCCTCCTGGGTAGGCTTTAGTGTCTTAATCGAGCCGTAGAAATAAGCACCAGAACCCTCTCTGTCAAGCCTTGGGGCCCCAAATCCTGCAACAATTGCAACAAAAGACTTAAGTGGATTTCTTGGGCTAGGTATTCTGTTTCTATTCTGCTCATGGTGATTCACTTAGATTGGCAGGGTGATAGGCTCTTTGAGAGAAGGAGGTGCGCGTGGGCTCGAGGTGGATTGCGAATTGTCTGGCGATTGTTTGGGTCGCTTGTCTGGCCGGCCTGTTTGTCTCGGCCTGTCAGGGGTTGGGATCGTCTGGGGACGCGGGATCGGACGGTCTGGCGGATGGCCAAGTGGATGGCACTAGCGACGGTGATGCGAGTGAGGGCGATGGGCTAGGTGACGATGGTGCGTCCGGCCCTTGGCGCTCGGCGCTTTATCCCGAGGATTGGACGCCGGAGCTCACCGATGCCGAGGGGCGCTTCCTGCATGATTTTTCTTATGCTGGTTACCATTTGGGCGAAGAGGAGCCTCCCTCGCTGCCGCCCGGTATTGAGATTTCGGTTGCCGACGAGGGCGCGGATGCAAGCGGAGAGACCGACAGCACGGCGGCGTTTCAGGCGGCCATGGATGCTGTGGGCCTGGCGGGCGGCGGCCGGGTTTTCGTTCCCGCCGGGCTGTATCGGGTGGACGGGCTGCTCGTCGTCAGTCATTCCGGGGTGGTGGTCAAGGGCGAAGGTGCGGAGGTTTCGCGGGTCTTCTTTACCCGCGACGGCGACATGACCGGACGGGCCAGTCTGAGCTTCCGCGGCGCTTCGAGCGTGGATCTGGAACTGCCGCTCATCGAGGATGCCGAGCCGCGCGCCTTTGAGCTGCTCGTTTCAGAGGCCTCAGGGCTCGCGGTTGACGATGACGTGGAGGTAGGTGCCTTGATCAGCGATGAATTCGTCGCCGAGCATGGCATGACCGGCGTCTGGCAGACCTCGGTGGGGCAGTGGCGGGCCTTCTTCCGGCGCAGGGTTGCGGCTGTGGACTGCGGAGCCGAAAGCTGCTCGGTGCGCTTGAACGTTCCTTTGCGTTACCCGCTGAAGACCCGGGACGCGGCCAGTCTGCGGCGGGTGACGGGGCTTTTGGCCGAGGTGGGCGTTGAGGATCTGGGCCTGTCCAACGCGGTCAGCCAGGACGGAGCCTTCGCCTGCGATCGGGCCCACGTGTTGGGCTTGATCCAGGTCAAGGACGCCTGGATGAGGAGGGTGGCAAGCTTTGCCTCCCCCGTGGCCGAAGGAAACTTCCACCTGCAATCGGGCGGCGTCTTGGTGCAGCAGTCCAAGCGGGTCAGCCTGACGGATTCCGTCTTCGAGCTTGCGCAGAATCGCAACGGCGGCGGCAACGGATATCTGTTTGAGATCATGCAGTCAAGCGAGGTTTTGGTACGCGATTGCCGGGGGCTTTTCGGTCGGCACAACTTCATCCAGAACTGGGATTTCGGCACCTCGGGCTGTGTTTTTTTACGCGTACTAAGCCAGGGAGGGGTCGTGGTCACTCCCTACGGCTCGCTCACCGGTCTTTGCGAATACCACCACTCCCTGGCCATGGCCAACCTGGTCGACAGCGTTCAAAGCGACGACGGCTGGGGCGCGGTCAATCGTCGACAAGAGAGCAGCGGGGCCGGCCACACAGCCACCCAAAACGTCTTTTGGAATATCCAAGGCGGGCTGCTGCGCTCCTATCAATACGGCTGGGGTTACGTGATCGGCAGCCGCGATGCGCTGGTCTACGTTGATCCGGCCGACGATCTGATGAGCCAACTCAACGGTCAAGCCGAGGGCACCGAACCTTTGGACTGGCTGGAGGGTTTGGACCGAGGTGCAGAGCTTGAGCCCACGTCACTCTACGAAGATCAACTTCGGCGGCGGTTGGAGGCTTTGTGAGCTGAGGTTGCGTTTTCTTTTTTGGGACGCGCCCGGCGGCTTAGTTGCAGGCCGCGTTTTCGCAAGAGGCGATAGAGGGTGACGTGGTTTACGCCGGCCAGTTCGGCGGCGGCTCGTACGTCCCCGTCACAGTGGTCTAAGAGATCGCAGAGATAACGGCGCTCCACCGGGGCCAAGGTTTGCTCTCGGAGTTCCTGTAGGCTGGGGGGGCCGGAAACGGCTTCTGGGATCGAGTCCGCGGTTTGTTTCGCCTGCAAGGATTCGGGCAAGTGCTCGGCCTGGATTTCGCGGCCGGCGCAAAGAATAACAGCATGAGCCATGCAGGCCTGTAGCTCTCGCAGATTGCCCGGAAAATCGTGGGCGGAAAGCAGGGACAAGGCCTCCGGACTCAGGCAGTCGACCTCTCGACGGTGTTTGGTGGCGGCCCGTTCCATGAAGACCCGGGCCAGGGTGGGTAGCTTGTCCTTATAGGTGCGCAAGGGCGGCAGGCGCATGGGAAGCAGGCTGATGCGGTAATAGAGGTCCTCACGAAAGTTGCCTTCTTGCAGCATGGCCGGCAGGTCCAAGCGGCTGGCGCAGAGCAAGCGCAGGTCGCTGTGCTCCGGTGTTTCTAGTTTATGGATGAGCTTGGCTTGTACATCCGGCGACAAGGCGCCCACCTCGTCCAAGAAGAGGCTGCCGCCGGCAGCCAAAGCAAGGCGATCGTCTTCTAAGTCCGAGCTTGAAAGCGTATCGCAGTTCAGCGAGAGAAAGGGGCCTTCCGTTCGCCGGGAGCTTGCGTGAATGACGCGGGCCACCCGCTCTTTGCCCGTGCCTCCTTCCCCCAGGAGCAGGATGGGGGCGTCGGTGGGGGCGGCCTGCCCCAGTTGTTTTTCCACGCGCGTCCACTGGGGCGACAGCCCCCGGATGAACAGGAGGGCTTCTTCTCGTGCCGGGCTCGCGAAGTGGGCTTGTGCCCGGCGAAAAAACTCCTCCGAGAGTCCCACGACTTTTTTCAAGGCCTTCATGTGGCTGTCGTCGAAAATGCGGGGACGGAGGTCGGAAATACTCAAAACGCCGATGACTTGGCCCTTGGCCGAAATGGGCACCGCCGCGATGGCTCGCTCGCCGAAATAGGGGCTGTGATGGGGGTCGCTTTGTCCGTCTGGGCAGAGATAGGGCGCTTTGCGGGAATAGACCAGTAGGGGGATGCCGTCGGGCCGGCCGTCGCCACGAGGGCGGATGAGCTTTTCCGGCAAGTTAATGAAAAGCCCTTCTTCCGCCAGGTAGCGCAGAGCCAGACCCTTGCGTTCATCATCCCACAGGAAGATACCGCCCGAACGAGCCCCCGTACGCTGAAGGGCCAGGTCCATAATCCGCCGCAACAAGGTCTCAACATCAGAGACCCCAAGCATATCCTCGGTAGCAAGGCGCTTCTTATCGATTATTTCATGCATATTTATTTGCAAAGATTATATCAGAAGTTGAATATTTGCAACAAACAGGCATCTGCGAAGTGGGTGGCACTTGGTTTGGGTTTGGGGATTGGACTCGTGTCATACTTGAGGCCTTGGCTCTTAGTGGTTGATTCGGTAGGGTTTTGTGGTTTTTCAGGAGGCTTCTGCGAAGTGGGTGGCACCTGCTTTGTCGGTCTGTTTGTCCTTTGGGCTTTCTTTCGGCTAGAATCTGAATTGTGATCTGCGGCTTTCGGCAAGAACAAGACGATCTTCCCCTGAGTTGTTTTCGACAGGGCGAAGATGGATCGCATCAAGAGGGGCAGCCTGGTTCTAAGTCCTCGGATGCAGAGGTCGGGGCTGAGCGGTCGCTTCTTTGCCGGCTTTGTTCCCATCCCGTCACGGAAAGATCCAATGCCTTGGAGGTGGACGGCTCCAAAGAGCACACCTTTTTTAATCCGGCGGGACTGATGTTTGAAATTGGCTGCTTTTCTCATGCGCCGGGCTGCATCATACAAGGGGATGCCAGCGAGGAATTTACCTGGTTTCCCGGGCATGCCTGGCGCCACGCCCATTGCGGCGGCTGCGGTGCCCATCTGGGCTGGCGCTTTGAGTCAGGTGCGGGCGGGGTGTTCTTTGGTCTGGTTTCAAAACGGCTGGTGGAGTTGGATGAGCCGGTGCCTTGAGTGTGCGTCGGTGGCTTCTGGTTCAATACCTGGCCTGGGCCAGGAGGTTGAAGCCCAGTACGTGGGGGTCGGCCCAGACCGAATAGAGGTTCAGGCCGTAAAAATCTTGCGTGTACCTGATTTGGTTGTCGTCGTAGCTGTAGTAGAGCTCGGCGACGAAGGCGAGGGCTTCGGCGAAGTCCCAGCGCAGGCTGGCCTTGGCTGTGTAGATGGGATGTTCCTCGGCTTGCAGGGGCAGGATGCTTCTGTGCATCTGGTTCATCACCACGACTCTGCGCGGACCACCGAAGACGTCTGTCCAGTAAGTCGCGGGGCGCATGATGCCGAATTTGATGCCGGGGGTCAGGCGGGGGCCGGGGAAGTGGTGGTCTAAGCCGATGGCCGCCCAGAGCTCGGGGCGGCTTGCCGCGTCTGAGTCAAATGCCTGATAGGGGGTGAAGGAGGGCACTTCGTGCAGGATGTAGCTCAGGGAGCGGGCGACCGCGTCTAGGTGCAGGCGCCAGTAGCCCCACTTGATGGCGGCGTTGATGTCGAAGGCCCAGGCCATTTGCATTTTTAGTTCGCCGAGTTGTTCGGGATCTTCCAGAGGCTGACGCAGGAAGTTGCCTTCGTGCATGATGCGGAAGCTGACAGCCTCGTCGTAGGTTTCGGGCGCGAAGAATCTTTGCTCCATGTAAGGGTCGTTGCGGTAAAGCTCGAAGTCGACCGAGCGACCTATGTCTAAGCCCTCGTGGTAGCCCACCTGGTAACTCAGACCCATGGTGTAGAGCTTCCGACCGCGAACGCCCTCATGCGCAAAGGTTCCCCTGGTGAAATAACCACCACCCATTTCCAGCACGAAGCCCTGCCAGTCCCCGCCCAGGCCGGCCAGGGCACCGTAGTTGGCCACTTGCTCGGTTTGCTCCGTGTCGTCGATGTATTCGGAGATGATCGTGGTTTTGAATCCTGCGTAGGCGTAGCCCCATGGCAGGTTGAGTTGTAACTTGGCCCCGGGCACCAGGCCGTAGTTTTGCTGGAAGATGTCGCTGCCGCCCCAGCTGATGCGGTAGGAATAGCCCAAGCGGAGGCGGTCGGCCTCAAGGGGGAAGAGCGTCAGCTCCAGGTTTTTGCCCTCGGCTGTTCCTTTGGACCAGTCGTAGCGCACGCGGATGTAAGAGCCCTCGTCGGCGAAGCCTGAGTTGGGCTGGATGCCCAAAAAGAGTGCCGAGTCTCCTGAGAAATAGTCGAAGAAAGAGTTGAACTCTTTGTAGAGCACCAGGTGGCCCAAAGTCTCGAAGCCTGTGTACTTTGTCTCGTAGTTGTCGAAAAAGCCCAGGCTGCCGTCGGAGCCGATGTGCGGACCAGGCGTGTTGTCCGCGGTTTCTCCCGGCGAGGCCAGAAGGTTGGCGTCGGACAGGCTCCAGGTCAGACGCATGTCCATGAAATCGCCGGCCGCGGCGCTTGAACAGAGCAAGAGTGTGAGCGAAGCAGTCAGTAAAAAACCTGGCTTGGGTCCCATGATCCATCCCTCCAGTTGATTGGCGGTCCCTGTGTAAATTTCCAGCTTGATCGACATCATCCTCTTCTGACTTTTTCCTGTCAAGGCCCAAAACCTGCGGTGAATAAGGTCCTGTGCTAGTATAAGCTCATTCCTGTTTGATCGAATAAGGAGACCGGCCATGCGACGAATTCTCTATTCCTTTCTGTCTATTTTGGTTGTGGCTTTTTGTTTGGGGGCCTGTTCGGACGATACGGCGAACCCCGGAGATGACGCCGGTATTCCCGACGGCGGTTTGGATGGCGGCGGTGATTGCCTGGCCGCTGGAGAAGCCTGCGACACCGGGACGCTTTGTTGCAGTGGTGTTTGCAACGACCAGGGTTTCTGCGCTGAAGATTCCCAGGTCTGCAAGGCGGCTGGGCAGGCCTGCGTCAGCGGTGCCGATTGCTGTTCCGGTCGTTGCGTGGACGATGGTTCGGGGCAGATGCTTTGCGAGGAAGGCTCGGGGCTCTGTGTGCCCGACGGGCAGGCCTGCGATTTCGCAGTGGACTGTTGCTCCATGGCCTGTGTTGACGGCAGTTGCGCCGCGGGCTCGATCTGCGCGTCCATCGGCGAGGCCTGTTCGGACCACGCGGACTGTTGCTCCAATCTTTGCGACGGCACCGCCTGCGATTCGGCTACGCCCTGTTTGCAGGCAGGAGAGCTTTGCCAATCCGATGGTGCCTGCTGTTCGATGGCCTGTGTCGAATACGGCGGCGAGATGCGCTGCATCACCGGCGGGGTTTGTCGCACAAGTCAGGAGGCCTGCGCCGCGGATGCGGATTGCTGCAACTACCAGTGTGACGACGGTTATTGCGCCAAGGTGGAAGGCCAGGGCGTGGTCAGCTGCCGCATGGTGGGAGAGGCCTGCGAGGCTCACAACGACTGCTGTTCGTATTCCTGTTTCGGTGACGGCTCGGGTTTCAAGAGCTGCCAATATCTGGGCGGCTGTCGGCCCTACGGTGAGCTTTGTCGAGAGGATGAAAATTGCTGCAACAACGCGGGGTCGTGCAGCGGTACGTTTCCCGCGGGCACCTGCGTCTATTTTGATGGCAAGGAAGTGGGGCGCTGCACCACGATCAACGGCCCCAAGCCGGCCGGCGAAGTTTGCGACGACCGCTTCTCGGGCACCCACGACTGCTGCGGCGGCGAGGAGGCCTGCCGGCCCGGCGTCCTGGGCATCGAGCGTTGCTTCGGCGAAGGTCAGACCGAGTGCATCGTGGACGGCGATCCTTGCTCCATCTCGGCGCAATGTTGTGGCGGCCTATGCGCCCCGAACGCCGATGGGGATCTGGTCTGTGGCGGGGGTTGTATCCGGGACGGTGATGCCTGCATCACGGACGCCGAGTGCTGTGGGGGCAACTGCAACAGTGAAGGACTCTGCTTGCCCGATGGTTGTATCGAACTAGACCAGGCCTGCACGGCGGATGAAGATTGTTGTTCGACTTATTGCGACCCCGGCACCGGCCAGTGTGCCGAGCGGGCGAGCTGTGTGCCCCTGGGTCAGGGCTGCGCTAGCGACGCCGAGTGTTGCAGCGGGAATTGCACCAACGGCGTCTGCCTGCCGGATTGCCTGCCTTTGGGTAATTCCTGTGTTTCCCACGCGGATTGTTGTTCGGGCTATTGCAACCCAGGCACCATGCAGTGCGGAGAGGACGTGACCTCTTGTGCCGGGCCCATGCAAGCATGCAACGCGCCGGAGGATTGCTGCGAGGGATTGGACTGCTTTGGTGGGGTCTGTATCGTAACCTGAGTTGCAGTTTAGGCTTTGGTCTTGGCTTTGTTTTTCTTTTTCTTCTTAGCGGCTTTGTCTTGGTTTGGACGGGGTTCGATGTCGAAGGCCAGCTCGTCTAGTTTTTCGTCCACGCCCACGGTGACCGTGCCGCCGTTTGCCAATTCACCGAACAAAATCTCGTCGGCCAAATGCCTTCGGATGGCTCGATCCAAAAGTCGGCTCATGGGTCGGGCACCGAATTTTCGGTTATAGCCGTGGCGGGCTACCCATTTGCGGGCCGCCTCGGTCAGGGCCAGGCTTACTTGTTTGGCGGTGAGCTGTTCCTCCAGTTCGGCCAATAGTTTGTCGACGACCTGGGTTACGATTTTGGGACCCAGGTGCTTAAAGCTCACCCAGGCATCCAGGCGATTGCGGAACTCGGGGGGGAAGGTGCGCTCGATGGCCTGCTTGGCGTCCGAGGTGTCGGCTTCGGCCGCGAAACCAATGCCGCCTTTTTCTACCTGGAAGGCGCCCGCGTTGGTGGTCATGACAAGCACCACGTTTCGGAAATCAGCCTTGCGCCCATTGTTGTCGGTCAAGGTCGCGTGATCCATGACCTGCAAGAGGATGGCGAAAATATCCGGATGGGCTTTTTCCATTTCGTCCAGGAGCAAGACGGCATGGGGATGCTTGGAGACGCCGTCGGTCAAAAGCCCGCCCTGATCAAAGCCCACGTAACCCGGCGGCGCGCCGATCAGTCGGCTGACCGCGTGCTTTTCCATGTACTCGCTCATGTCGAAGCGGATGAGTTCAACGCCCGTGATGCGGGCCAACTGCCGCGCGAGCTCGGTCTTGCCGACGCCCGTGGGGCCGGAAAAAAGAAAGGAGCCGGTGGGGCGCAAGGCCGAGCCCAGGCCCGCGCGGGAGAGCTTGATGGCGCTGACCAAGGACTCGATGGCCGGGTCCTGCCCGTAGATGACCAGCTTCAAATCCCGAGCCAAGTGCAGAAGCTTGTCCCGGTCGTCGGTGGACACGGTCTGTGCCGGGATGCGGGTCATGCTGCTCACGACGGCTTCGATTTCGGCGGGGCGGATGGTTTTTCTGCGCTTGTTTTTGGGCTTGAGCCTTTCGGCGGCGCCGGCTTCGTCAATGACGTCGATGGCCTTGTCCGGCAAGAATCGATCGTTGATGTACTTGTGGGCCAGTTCGGCCGCAGTGCGCAGGGCGGCCCGATTGTAGCCGATCTGGTGATGGCTTTCGTAACGCCCCTTCAGTCCCTCAAGAATCGCCATGGTCTCGTCCACGCTGGGCTCGCGGATCTCGACTTTTTGAAAACGGCGGGCCAGGGCCCGATCTTTTTCAAAGACGCGTTTGTATTCTTCGTAGGTGGTCGAGCCCATGCAGCGCATGCGCCCGGAGCTCAAGGCCGGTTTTAAGATACTCGATGCGTCCATGCTGCCGCCGGAGGTGGCACCGGCGCCGATGATGTTGTGAATTTCGTCGATGTAAAGGATGCGGTTGGCGTCAGTCCGCATGGCTTCGATGACTGCCTTTAGGCGCTGTTCGAATTCGCCGCGATACTTGGTGCCGGCGATCAAGGCACCCAAGTCCAAAGAGAGGATACGCGACTCAGCCAGGATTTCGGGCACTTCGCCGGCTGCGATGGCTTGTGCCAGGCCTTCGGCCATGGCGGTTTTTCCGACCCCGGATTCACCGACAAAGATCGGGTTGTGCTTGCGGCGTCGGGCCAGCACCTGCAATGTGCGCTGGATTTCCTTGGCCCGACCCACGAGCGGATCCAGGCGCCCGGCTTCGGCCTCGGCCACGAGGTCGGTGGTGAAGGCGGCCAGGGGATCCTCTTCGGCTTGTTTGATGCGATAGGGGTTGTCGTCATCATCGCCCTCGGCCGGGATGGGGCCGGAGGGGGATTCCGCGCCGTGGGAGATGTAGTCCAGCACGTCCAAACGGCCGACGCCCTGGGACTTGAGCAAAAAGGTGGCCTGGCTTTCGGGTTCGTGGAAGATGGCCGCCAAAATATCGCCGGGTTCCACCTGGGCCTTGCCGGCGCTTTGGACGTGCAAGGCGGCTCGTTGCAAGACTCGAGTCAAAGACAGGGTCTGTTCGACTTCTTGCCTCATGTTTTCCGGCAGTTGCTCCAGCCCGGCCAGGTACTCATCCAGGGCATGGGCCAGCTCGGCCAGGTCCAAGCCGATGCCGATGAGGATTTTTGTGGCGCTGGGTTCTTCCAGCATGGAGCGCAGCACGTGTTCCAAGGTGACGAATTCATGTCTTTGTTCGCGGGCGATGGCCACGGCACGAGCAAAGGCAAGTTGCAGTTCTTTGGCTATCATTCGGGCTCCAGTTGGCAGCGCAGGGGGAATTCGTTTTCCCGAGCAAGCTCGGTGGTCTTGCGGGCCTTGGTTTCGGCGATGTCGTGGGAATACACCCCAGCCACCCCGGCACCCTTTTGGTGAACGTGCAGCATGATCTCCATGGCTCGTTGTTCCGAGAGATGAAAAATCTGCGTCAGCACATGCACCACGAATTCCATCGTAGTGTAGTCGTCATTGATCAGCAGAACTTTCCAGCGTTTGGGCGGCTCGACCCGGCGGTCATCTTCCACCACCACGTCCGAGTCCGTATCCTGCCAAAGTTCCTTCTTGTGATCCTTGTCTGCCATCGACCCCATTGTCCGCGATACCGCCAGGAAAGAAAAGGGGAAGGTTTTGACTATAATGCAGCGCTTTGCGTTTTAGTCTTGACTAAAGTGCAAAGTGATGCACAATAGTCACATGCGTAGACTTCAAGAAAGCCTGATTCGCAAAGATCTTGAAAAGAAAATCGTTTTTTTGGTGGGCCCGCGCCAGGTTGGCAAGACCTGGTTGGCACAAAGGATCGGCGAATCCTTCGAGCGCTCCGTGTACTTGAACTATGACCGCCTGGAGGATCGGCGGATCATCGAGAAAGAGGCCTGGCTGGACTCCACCGAGTTGCTGATCCTCGATGAGCTGCACAAGATGCCCGCTTGGAAGAACCACCTGAAGGGCATCTATGACACCCGCAAGAAGTCCATGCGCATCCTGGTCACCGGGAGCGCTCGACTCGATGCCTTCCGGCAGGTCGGCGACGCCTTGTCGGGGCGGTTCTTTTTGCACAGATTGCTGCCGTTTTCCCTGTCGGAGTTGGAGGGGACCGAGTTGGCGGGGCAACTCGATCGCCTCATGGCGCGCGGCGGGTTTCCCGAGCCCTTGTTGGCGGAAGATCCGGTGGACGTGGATCGTTGGCGTATGTTGTACGTGGATGGATTGGTCCGATCTGAGGTTTTGGATTTTGATCGCATCCATGATCTGGGTGCCATGCAAACCGTGTTACAACTCTTGCAGCGAAGCGTTGGTTCGACCGTATCCTATGCGTCCATCGCCCGGGATGTGGCGATATCCCCCAACACGGTCAAGAAGTACATCCAGATTCTCGAAGCCTTGTTCATCGTGTTCAGGGTCTTGCCCCATTCGCGAAACGTAGCGCGCTCTTTGCTGAAGGAACCCAAGATCTACTTTTATGATATCGGCATGGTCAAAAAAGAAGGAGGCGCGAGGTTTGAAAACCTCATGGCCCTTTCCCTCCTCAAGCACGTCCGAGGGCGCACAGACGCACAAGGGCAGCGGGTGGAGCTTCGGTACCTGCGAACCAAACAAAAGAAAGAAGTCGATTTCTGCCTGGTCAACGAGAACGAGCCGGAGCTCATGCTGGAGGCCAAGTTGTCGGAAAGCCAAATCGACAGCTCCCTAATCTACTTCCACGAGCGCCTGGGCATCCCCGCCATACAGGTCGTCAAAAACCTCAAGCGCGAAAGGCAAGAGGGCAACATTCAAGTGCTCAAAGCCGAGCGCTATCTTCGCGGGCTTTGAGTCTTTCGCAAAGGGGGTAGTCAGTCCGCTAAATGTGGTATTTTCGACGACATAATACCCTGTTCCTGAAAAAACTGGGGTCAAAAAAACAGGGGTCAGACACCGGCACTTGACACTTGGGATCGTGGTTAATCAGTTGGTTACGGGAGAACACGTGGGGTTTGGCTATGTGTCAAGTGCCGGTGTCTGACCCCAGAAGTGCTTGGGTGAGTTGTTCGGGGTCGAAGATGCTTTCGGCTGAGGGTGGGGTTTCTATGTGGTGATGGATCTGGAGGGAGCGCCCGCAGGTGTTGCAGCGGGTGACTTCTTCGTAGCCTGCGATGTCTTCTAGTCCTAAGCGGATGACTTGGCCTGCTTGGCTTAGGCCGTAGGCGTAGTTGCCGTTTTCTTTTTGCTCGATGGTGTTGCCGCCGAGAAGGCAGGTGGTGTTTTGGTTGAGGAGGCGCTGCATCCAGAAGGAGCGCTTGAGGGGGGCGCTTAGAAGTTCGGCTGCTATGCGGGCGGCTACTTCGGCGATGCGGTTTGTGTCGATGGGTGTTGCGGGTTCGGCTACGAGTTCTCGGCCAATGCGTTCGCGGTCTTCGGGGGCGACACGTTCGTAGAGAAAGCTTGATAGTTCTTCGTCGATGGGCAGGCTTGCTTGGGGGCCGGAATAGAGGCGGCCGCGGTAGCAGTCCAAGCAGGGTGTGTTTTCCTTGGGTACGACTGCTGTGATTTCGAAAAAGCGGGCCCGGGGATAGGCCAAGACGCTGATGTGGGGCAGGCTTTCTTCCCATAGAACGTCCGCTAAGTTTGCGTGTTCGGCCGTGCCGGCGGATAGCAAGACGAGATCGGGGCGGTCGGCTTTGATCAGGGCGCGTAGCTTGATGCCGTCGTCTTCTAGTTTCTCGGGCACTGAGCGCACCCGGGTGGATCTGAGGCGTCGGGCCAAGCAGGCGACTTTGGATTGCCCGATTTCTTCGGTGCCGTACCATTGGCGGATGGGGTTGTGCAGGCTGACCTCGGCCGGATCCACTAGGGTCCAGCGCAGGTCCTTGCGCCGCAGAAGGCGGATGGCCTCCGAGCCCAGGGAACCCAGGCCTATGACCATGATGTGTTTTTGCCCGGCGACCGTTGGTGTTGGCGGGCAGATGGGGCCGGGGGTTTTGGTCTGGCTGTAAGGCCAGGCCCGTTGGCCGAAAAAGCTTCGACCTTCGGTTGGCCAAGATTGCTTTAATAGACCATCTAAAATCCAGCGTGCGGCCTGGGTGTTGAGCTGGGCCAAGGCAAAGCGATCGTTTTTGGGAATGCGTAAGGTGACGCAGGGCAGGCCCTGCTCGAAATGAAAGTCGAGCGCGGCAGGCTCGTTTGCGGGGATCCACATGCCGACCAGGCGGGCGTCGGCGGGGCCAGGACCCAGGACGCGAGCGGGGCGAAAGCCGTTTTTCCATTTGAGCTGTTTTTGTAACCAGATTTTTGATTTGCAGCGGAAGCGCTGTAGTCGACAACCGGCCAGCATCTCCGCCGCCCGGGCGCAGGCCCGAACCCCTTGCAGGTCCAGGGTGTGTTGGCTCAGGCCTTGGCCCAAGAGGGGCTCTATGCGGGCGAAGTATTGTTCGCGATTGTTCATTTAGGCGACCTCCTTGATGAATTGGGCTTCGGGCAGGCGGGAGCGGCCCGTTTCCCAGCGATTCCTTTTTCGCAGGTAGACCCGTGGAGAATGGCGTGGAAAATCAGCCGGCAAGAGCACCGAGATGCGGCGCTCCTCGTTGAGCAACAAGTCGCAGCGTAACCATCCGTCGAAGAGCGATTGGGTTTGAACCTGTAGTCCTGAGGATTTCATGTGCTGGAGCCAGGGCAGAATGATTTTTCTTCCTGCTTGTTGTTGCATGGCGTGGCCGCGCAAGGCCCGGCGCAGCGCGGGGTGTCCTTCCGGCGCGGGTTGGACCATGCCGCAGTCCGCGACTTGCGCTTGCCGATCCAGGGCAAAGGCTTGCAGCTTCCATCCACGACCGCTGCGGTTGCGGCAGGCGATGAGGCTGAAGCCGGTGGCCAAACCGCTCTGGCCGTTGCGCTGCATCAGGGGTTTGAGGTGGCCTTCGATGTCACCTCTTGGGCCGGAAGAGGGCCAGGTTCTGGCCTTGGCGAAGGGATGAGAATGAATGAATCCCGCCGGTCGCAGGCGAGGGTAGATATCCAGGCAGCGATCGATACGGGTTTGCAGGGCTTCGTCGCTACCCGCCAGAGCCTGCACTCGGGCCCAGCTGTTGTCTTGCAGATGACCCGGCAGTAAAAAGAGCCTGGGTATGATCACGTGCTTGATTTGATCCAAGTACATGGTTTGGACTGGATGAGCCAATCCCCGGCGCAGTTCGATGCTCATCAGTGGGACGGCCAGGCCCTCGTCCGGCGCAACCCGATCCAGTTCGCCGCACAGTTCTTGCCAGGCGCGCATGCCCATGAGGAAACGTGGCGTGGTCGGAGACATGATGAAGCTCCTTTAGGGCCCGTCAATCAATGATCTACTCAGACTTGCCATGCGCTGGCGCTTAGTACGGGCCCTTATGGCGCTGCGCTGATGCTTCAATTCATCTACGGCGCCTTAGCTCACCTTGGCGAATGCCCTGCGTTTGCCGTTGGCGAAGTTGAGCATTTTGATGACATGGGCGTAGGCCCGTTGCTCGATGACCTGGCGTATGAAGTCCTTGCGATTCCACTGCCCCGAGGCGAAGAGACACAAGACGCCTTGACCATAAAGATGCACCCGGTGCGAGGCCTTGTCCGGTGGCATAAAGGGCAGCTCGAAAAAGCCGGGCAAGTAGCGGATCTGAGGCGGCGACTTGGGGTAGTCGGAGGGGTAGCCGGCAAGCAAAGGCACGAGCAAGAAACGCCCCAGCTCGGCATGCTGCGCGGCCACATGGCCGGCCGGTGCCCCGTTCGTGCTCAGGGCTCGATCGATTTTACTCAGGCCGGAAATACCGATGGGGGGCAAGAGCCCGAACCAGCAGGCCCGGGCGTGAGTGGATAAGCGATGGGTGGGAAGCTGCGTGCTGCAGGCACTGCAGCGGAGGCCTTGTTCGAAAATCAGCATGCCCTTGCACTTGGGGCAGGCCAGACGAGTTCTTCCCGAGCTGACGGTCAGCAACCAGCGCGGCTGGTGTTTGGCCATGTCTTCGGCTTCTTCTTCCAGGCGTCGCATGCCCTTGGGTCCTTTTCGAACGAAAGGAAGCAGCTCCGCGGCGGTTTCCAGATCCAAATCGAAGCCTTCAAGCTTGGTTCCGCTGGGTCCTTGTTTTGGCACGAACTGCTTCATGATGGGCCTCCGGTCTAGGCGAAAGTGGCGGTTTCCAACTCGATGCGGGTTTTGGCATCGCTGCGCTGTGGCCTATCACCCAAGGCCTGCGGCTCGCTGGTTTCAATGGACTGAGGTGCGCCGCTCAAAATTTCGCCAATCGCCTCGAACCAGCCGTCGCCTCGATCCAGGTAGATCTGTTTGCTGGTGGGGCAGACCAACTGGTTGGCGTTCAGGCGGGCGTCGGCCATGAGGGGGCGTGGTTCGGCGCAGCAAGTGCAGCGGGCCCGGATGACACCGGCCGTCATGCTTTGCTCCTGGTTCGTCTTGTTTTGGGGGCTGTTCATGATCGTCTCCTTTTCTTTCGTTTGGTGGTGTTTTCGGTGCGGGTGACGCCTGTCGCGCAGATTTCAGCCATGCCGGCGTCTAAGAGTGAATCGATGGCGGCCGCGTCGAAGACGGTTTGGCTTGGGATGAGCACCCAGCGGCCCTGCTTTTGGCGGTGAATCTCGTCGCTTCCCGAGCAACGGATCTGCTTGCCCTTTTTCACAAGGGGTTTGCGAGGTCGACAGCATTGACAAAGGCCGTAGGGCAGATCCTCGGCCAACAAATAGTCACTGCAACCCGGCAGGCGAATGTGTTCCTTGTGGGAGTGGACGCAGGCCAAGTGCCCGCTGGACTGGGGCTGGATCAGGATCTTGGCGGGGCGACAGCAGCGGCAGGTGCCGAAGCGCAAGCGGTCCACGTCCAGGTAGTCACCGCGACCGTTGGGGATGAATTCGGCATTGCAGTGGGCGCAGCGCAGCCGGTAACTCCGCCAGGTTAGTTGTTTGCCGCAGCGTCCGCAGATGAGGCGGCGCTGAGTCGCTTGGGGCTTGTCTGTCTCGTCTTCTTCAAAGATGCTGATTTCAGGCTCCAGGCTCAAGGTGGCGTAGACCAGGCGATCTTGTGGCAGGTGGCGGTTGGCTTGGCGCTCGGTGCCCTGAGCTGCAAGTCGGCAGCGAACCTTTTGAGTTTCCGTGTCCTGCATGCCGCAGAAAGAACTTGCAAGGCTAAGCTCCAACTCTTTTTCGGCCACAAAATTCATATCCGGACCGAGGTCGATGGCAAGGGACGTGAGTTCGGGCTCAAGCTCGCGATACAAAACCAAACGCCCCTCCTGGCGGAGTTCGAGCTTCATTCGGTCGGCAAAGCCCGGGCCCAAAGACCACCACAAGGTCAGTCGATCTTCTTGCGGCATGAGCAGCAGGCTTTCGATCTGGGCCGTGTCTTGTCCGTCGGTGGGGTGTTGGTTTTCCTCTTGGGCTTTCGTCCCCGCCCGTCGCCAGATCTCCGTCTTCCTTTTGGCCGATGATGGCCATGCGATATCGCTGGTGCCGGCTCAGGCTGGAAAAACCGAAGCGGCGAGTGGCACCGTCCAAATGGAAAGCGGTGTAGGCGGGCACGGCACCGGTGCGCATGACAAGCACGGCGACCCAGGCCAGATTGTCTTCACTGGCCCAGGCCAGCTCCACCTGTCCATCGGCTGTGATGCTTGGATTGAGGGGCAATCGTTTCATGGGTGAGTCCTTATTTTAGGGCCCGTGATTCATGATGCGCTGGCGTTCTGGTACGGGCCTTTATGGCGTAGCGCTAAACCATCACGCCATTGGGCTTGTTAGGCGGCCTGGCGCTTGGCCACCAGTCGTGAAATATCCGTGAACATCTGGGGCGACGTTTTGACGATGCGTTTGAAGTCCTGTCCACGGATGGCAAGCACCTGGCATTCGTCCAGGGTCACGATGGAGGCGTTGCGTGCTTGGGCCAGGAAGGGTGCGGTTTCGCCGATGAGTTGCCCCGCGGGCACGATGACCGGCGCGCCGTTCACCAGCAAGGGTTCCTCTCCTTTGTAAACTTGCACTCTGCCGGCCACCAGGATGAAGACCGTGTTGGAGCGGGAGCCTTCCCGGATCAAGGTGGCACCCGGGCCGATGGTGCGAATGACGCTGGCCTCCGCGAAGCGGTTGCGGGCCGTCACCGAGGTGGCCGCTAGCATGGGCACTCGCTCAAGCTGGCTGCGCTTACGCCACAGTTCAGGCAGGCGCTTGGCCAGTTCGGCGGCCTTGGCGAATGAGCCAAAGAGTTCGTCCGGGATGCGCACCAGGCGGGCGGGACATGCCGCTCGCACGGTGGCAGAGCGGGGCGCGCCTCTGATGGCCGCCATCTCCCCGAAGACTTCTCCAGCTTGCAGCTTGGCTACCCGGCGGGCTTTGTTGTCCGTGCCGTCCACCCAAACCTCCAATTCGCCGGACAAGATTACGTAGACGTCTCTTGTGACTTCGCCGGCTCGGAGCACGACCTGGTCCCGGTTGACGGTCAGGGCTTCGGCACCATCCAGCATGGCACCCAAGGCGTTTGCCGCTTCGGTGCCGAAGGTTTCGGACAGAGCTTGCTGTGCCAGGCCTCGCTCCAGGGCGCTGGGTCGGGACTGCTGCTCGATCAAGGTGTAGCGATGACCCGGTCTGGCCAGGGTGTGCAAATGGGCTTCTTCAGCGGGCAGAGCCGGTGTGTGTACGCAGACGAGTTGTCTCGCGGCCCGCGTGGCGTAGTCGCTGCACAGACCGTGGATGGGACCGCCGCCCACGTCGGCCAGCATCAGGTCGCCTTGCCAGTGGTGCAGGGATTCCAGCGCGGCCAGGCGCGCCTCGTCGATGGCGCCGGCCTCGTGGGCTTGCTGCACAACTTGCCTCGATGCATGGTCGCCGACAAAGAGAACCGAGCGTCGACCGGCACCGTCGGGCATGCTCATCTCCACGCCCACGCAGGGGATGGGATGCAGGGTGTCGTGAAAGCGCAGCCGAAGACTGGCGAATTGTCCTTCTTCGTTCGGGTGGATGAGTTGAAGATCAAAGGCGTCATCCAGAAGTTTTTCCGGTGCCGAGACCCCTGGGTTGAGGATGGCCAACTTGCGTCGCAGCACGGTCGCGGTTTCCAAAGTCATGTGCAGGCGCAGGCGTTTGTTCAGTTTCAAAAGCGAACTCAGACCTACTGCGTGGTCCTCGTGGGCGTGGGTGATGAAGACGGCCTCAAGTTGGTTGGGGCTGAAGCCGGCATGGGTCAGAAGCTCGAGCACGTAGGGACCGGCGTCGACGAGCATGAAGCGGCCGTTTGTTTGGACCAGAAAACTGGTGCAGGGGCCTGTGGGATCGAAGCCCGTGCCGGTGCCCAAGGCGATGACCTGGAAGGGTTGGGCGCGCAAGGGGTTGGCCATGGGTCGCGGCAGTTCGGCGGCGTAGGGTGGCGCGGCCGGACCGTGTTCGATCCGGTGTTCTTCGATGCGGTCGTCTTCGGAAAAGAAGGAATAGACGTTGTCACCGTGGCGACGCATGCGCAGGCCGTCCAGCTCCACCATGCCCTCTTCGTCGAAGAAGTGGGGCTCCAAGAAGTCTTCGATCTGGGCCACTTTGCCCTTGGGTGTTTTGAGGGCCAGGTGTTCAGACTCGCGAGCGATGCGCGCGGCTCGGGCTTCGCTCACGCCGGCTTCGATCATTTCTTTTTGGCTGGGGCCAAGCAAGGTCAAACGCAAAGACTCCAGCAGGGCGGGCCAGTCCGAGCGGCGTGTGACCACCTGGACTTTTTTTCCCGCGGCGAAAAGCCCCTGGATAAAGAGCGCGTAATAAAGAGGGAACTCCAAGGCCCACTGTACGACGCCGGAGGCGGATCGGATATCCGGCACCAGCCAAGCCGTGGGCTGGACCTTTGCAAGCATCCAGGCCTTGACCACTTCTTCCGGGAAACCGACGGCGATCTGGTGTCCGCCCGTACTGATGATTTCCGCACCGGGCATCAACTTCTGAATTTGAATGGGTTTGTTCGGGTGGGTCGTCATGGCTTGGTTCTCCTTTCGCCCTTACATAGAGCGAAATGCGTGCCAAGAGACCGGCGGTCTGGTTAAGGGCATGCAGGGAAAGGGAAAAGAAGTCTTTTCAGACGGGTTTTGGGGTCGAAGGGAGGTGATCAAAAGCGACGCAAAGGGCCGCTCACACTGCACTGAGATGGTGCAAGCCTCAGAATGGCGGGTTCAGCTTTTCGTAGAGACTCGCGATATGCTGGGCCGGTCCTGACCAGTCACGTTTCTGGGCCAGTTGCGCGCCCGCTCGACCCATGGCCTGGGCTTTTTTGGGATGGGTCAAGAGTGTAAGGCAGGCTTCAGCCATGCCTTGGGCATCCCCCACCGGGCAAAGCAGGCCGCTTTCGCCGTCTTCGATTAGCTCCACCAGGCCGCCGGCCCGCGCGGCCACCACGGGCAAGCCGTGGAGCATTCCTTCCAGGACGTTTTGACCAAAGGTCTCAAATCGAGAGGGACTGAGCAGCAGGCTGGCGTCGTCATAGGCCTTGTTCAGAGCTTCAGGCGAAAGCCAGCCAAGAAACTTCACGCGGGCCATTTTTTCAGGGCCTAAGGTGGCCTCGATGCGTCGCAGCCAGCGCCGTTGTCCCCGCAGGTTTTCCGGGCAGCCTCCGGCCAAGTAAACCTGTGTTTGCGGTGCACGCTCTAATACTTCAGAAAGGATTTCGCCAAGGAGATCCGTGCCCTTCACATCGGCAAAGCGACCGGCCACCAGGATGCTGCTTTTCTCTTCTTGGCCCGGGGTCCGCTTGACCGCGGGATGCGTATCAATGCCCAATCCGATGACATGCAGGCGGGTTGAAACCTTGGGGGCGTGGCGCAGCAGGGCCTGGGCCGCGGCCAGGCTGGGCGCGATGATGGCTTGCGCCTCGTCTAATGCTTGAGCTTCGGCTCTGGAACTCATGGTGGATTCCGTCTGGCCTCGGAGTCTTTCTTGTTCAGCCTGCAGCACATGCAGGTGGAAGATTTTGGGCAGGTCACGACCCAAGCGTATCTCTATGTTTTTCGCCTCTTGCCAGAGCATGCCGTGGTGTACATGCAGCAGCTCGGGGTGCCAGGCGGAGCATAGTTTGCTTGCGGCCGACAATTGATCGGGCGTCCGGATGCGCAAGGTTTTTTGGTTTTCTTCCTGGGTCCAGGCAGGCGAGGGGGCCGATTTTGTCCCGGCCTTGGCCTTGGGACGCCAGCTGTCGAAGCTCCAGGCTGCACATTTGAAATTTGCGCCTTGTAGGGCGGAGAGCATGCCGGCCACGGCGATCGACAAACCGCCGTTGGACTCAGGTGCCAGATCCCGGCAAAGATGCAGCACCCTCAAGGCAAGCCCACAAAGGGATCGTGCGCGCCGCGGGGCAAGGGTGGTCCGGAGGCCAGGCTAAAAAGCTCGCGATTCAGGAGGGGCTCTAAGAGGCCGGGCAAGAGGAAGGTCATGGGGTTTTTGTCCGTGAGTTGGCTTTCGTGGCAGGCCATGGCGCTGAGCTTGGTTTCATTATGTCTCGAGATGTCGATGGGCAGGTCGGCTTGGGTTTGCTGAATGCCCAACTCTTCCGGGTCCAGATCGGGCTCGACAAACTGAGGTCGGGTCCGAAGCACACGCCAGACTGGAATGAACAAGCCATGGGGCGCGTCGGCCAGCAGCAGCCGAGCGCTTTCGGCGCGCGAGGCCATGACCTGTTCGAGCCAGCGAGTACAGCAGATGTGATCCCGATGGCCATAGACCCCATTG